>JANOPP010000348.1:0-45442 GCA_031421915.1 Myxococcales bacterium
GGTGTGCGCCTCGCGTGGTTGATCGCTGTCACGGGCTGCGGCCTCTCGACCGATCGCGACCCCGAACCGACACCACCTCCAGCGCCGACCAAGATCGACAAGATCGGCGACCTGCAGGTCGACGTGTTCGTCGACAAGCACAAGGTCACGGCACTGTCTCGCAAGCAACTCCGCGCCGGGGTGCGTCTCGACGAGGTCCTCGCGAACCATCCGTACCTCGGCTGGGCATCGATCACCGCCTACGGCGACAGCGTCGGCCCGGTCGAGTGGCTCGAACCCGTCACCAACTACGCCGGCCTCGTCCCCTACGTGTTCCTCGATCGAGGAGCCGGTGCGCTCGCGCTCGTCGATCCTTCACAGACCACGCAGCACGATGCGAGGGTCGATGGGATCGACGAGATCCGCATCACGCTCGCACCGAAGCCGCGGACGCCGCTCGAGTCACTCGCCGCGCGCTGCGTGCCGCCCGAGAACGGCGAAGCACCGCCGGCGCCCGGTCCGAAGAAATGGCGAGGCCCCACCTATCAGCACAACATTCCGATGAACTGGCGCAACGAGATGTCCCTCGACCTCGAGGACCTCGCCAACCTCCCCATCGGAGCGAGAGTCGGGATCATCACGAGCTGGGCCGTTGAATGGGAGCAGCGTTGCAGGGGGACGCTGTACCGGATCGCGGATCGCCACGGACGACGAGCGATGATCGCGCGCGTCCACAAGGGAGACTGGTGCGTCGACGCGATCATCGAGGTCGCGTGCAAGGGATCCGAGCTCGAGCTCTGGGCCTACTACGCGGACGATGGCAGATACGTGGAGAACGGGACCCTGAAGGCGGTGCCGTAGAGCCTCACCTCGGCGGCGGCGGCGGCGGGAGATGCGTGCAGTCGTAGTAGAGCTGGGTCGGCGCGGAGTCGCGCTTCTCGTACTCGTTGCGGTAGAGGACGCGATCGGGCCGCTGGCTGGCGTCGTACTGGATCGAGAACCGCGACACGACGGTACCGGCCGCGTTGGTCGCCTCGATGTTCGTCAGGAATCCACCGGCGTCGAACGTGTAGGTCTCTCCGGCGCCGAGGTCGTCGACGAGGGCGATCTGGCGGCCGCGAATCGTGAAGGTCTCGACGCCGCTGGTCTCGCGCGAGATCGGACCGCTCGAGCCCCACGTGTAGCGCGAGCCACCGACGGCGAGGACGTTGCCGTGCTCGTCGTACGTGGGAACGATGTGGCCCGCGTTGCCGGGAACGCCATCGTGATCGATCGCGGACGGGCATCCCTCGAACGTCGTGGTGAACAGGCTGTGCGGGATGTTGCAGCTCTTGCGCTCGCCGTACGTGAAGCGCGTGATCGCGTCGGTGCCCTCGCTGGTCTTGCCGACGGTGGCGCACGGCCAGTGGTCCGGAGTCCGGGAGACTCGGGTCGCCGCGGCGAGCCCGGTGGTGGCGAGCGCCGGTGCGGGTGCGGCGGCGGCGGAACCGAGTGGTGCCACCTGTTCCTCGGTGTTGCGCTTGCAGCCCGTGATCGCGAGGAGCACGAGCGCCCAGCGCATCAACGCACGCTGGAGGCGCGAGCGGAGGCACTCTGATTGGCGCGAGCAGCGGCGATGGCCGCGTCGATCATGCCGTTCTGCTTCGCCTTGTCCTTCCACTTGGCCTGGATCTCGGGCGACAGCGTGTCGACCGGATCGAAGTAGAGGAAGAACCCGGGCTTGACCGACGGGGCGGCGAAGACGGAGATGCCGGTCTCGCGATCGTAGTGCTCGAAGCTGTGCGCGACGCGCTTGCCGCCGCCACCCGGGGCATCGACGACGAAGGTCGGCGTGTGAAAGCCGGCCGTCACGCCGCGGACGGCCTTCTCGATATCGAGGGCGGTCTGCAGCGTGGTGCGGAGATCCTCGACGCCCTTCACGAGATCGTGGACGTAGACGTAATAGGGCTGGACCTGGCAGTGACCGAGGCGCTTGGTCAGGAGCTGCATCGTGGAGATGCTGTCGTTGACGCCGCGCTGGAGCACCGACTGGTTGCGCGTGATGATGCCGCGCTCGAACACACCGTCGAGGGCGCGCTTGGTGATCGCGGTGATCTCGTTCGGGTGGTTGAAGTGCGTGTGGAGGACGACTTCCTTGTGCAGCTTGCGGCCGCGCTCGACGACGGCCGTCAGGGCATCGAGCCACTCGTGGTCCGTGATGAGCTTCATCGGCATCACGGCGGGACCCTTGGTCGCGAACCGGATGCGGCGGATGTTGGGGAGCTCGAGGAGCTTGTTGCCGATCAGGGTGATCTGGCGTGCCTTGAGCTGATAGCTGTCGCCGCCGGAGACGACGATGTCCTCGAGCTCGGGGCGCTCGGAGATGTAGCGGAACGCCGACTCCCAGCGATCTTCCGTTGCCTTGAGCGAGACCTTCTCGACCTCGTCAGTATCGACGCCGACCGCGTAGCTACGCGTGCAGAACCGGCAGTAGACGGGACAGGTGTCGAGCGCGAGAAACAGCGCCTTGTCGGGATAGCGATGCGTGAGCCCCGGGACCGGCGCGTCGGCCTGCTCGTGGAGCGAGTCGAGTGTGAGCTTGGGATGATCGGGCAGGAGGCGCGATGCGACCGGCACGAACTGGCGACGCAGCGGATCGGTGTACGCGTTCGACCAGTCGATCAGAGAGAGCAGGTACGGCGAGACGCGGATCGACATCGGCGCCAGCGCAAAGCCCTTGGTGACGTCCTCGTAGAAGCTCGCAGGGACGAGATCCTGGACGGCCTGCAGGAGCTTCTGAGGATTCGTGATCGAGTTCTTCGCCTGCCACGTGTGATCGAGGAACGTGGCCTCGTCGATCAGGCGGTACGCAGGGATCCGCTGCCAGAACGCTCCATCGAGGAGCTGGCGGTGGTGCAACGTCGACGGATCGACGTACGGCTTGATGTGCTTGATCGGCTGGATCTCGGTCGCTGCATCGCGACCGAGGAGCTTCAGTTGGGTGTCCATGGGAGTCCTCGCACCAAATCAAAGAGAGACGTGTCGGAGAGAAAACGGCGAACGAGACGTCTTCAATCCACGTCGGGTTGGTGCGGGACGGAACCCAGGTACCACATCGTGTCTGATCGATAACATGCCGCAGCCCTTAGGCCAATCACGAACGTGGATGGCCCTCGAACCAGTCCATCACCGGGCCCACGAGGCTCGATCCGAAGATCGGCAGGTGGCCCGATCCCTCCATCTTCCACAGGTCGACGCTGGCACCAGCGGGACAGCCGTCGATCTGGAATTCCTTGGTCTCCGCGCCTGCCACCGCAGAGTCGAGGTCGAGCGAGCGACCGGTCGTGCGCGTCGTTCCGCAGCCGTTGTGACCGATCCACTGCGTCAGCGTTCCCTCGGCGCCGACCGACGAGATCGGGCCAGGTGCGCCCGCGTTGTAGGGGACGATCGCATCAGCGTCTCCGTGCATGTGGAGGATGTTGACGCCACGCGCCGGCTGACAGGTCGCAGGCACCGACGAGCCGAGCCCCGCGAGCGCGGCAATCGAGGTCACGATGTCGGCGCGATCGCATGCCATGCGATACGCCATGTACCCGCCGTTGGAGTGACCGAGCAGGTACACCTTGTCGTCGGCGATCGGCCAGCCCGACGCGAGCACGTCGTCGATGATCCCGCCGATGTAGCCGACGTCGTCCGGGTTGTGGTTCTCGAAGTCGCAGCACGCCGGGTCGGCGTTCCAGTAGGTCTTGCCCCCGTTGTCGACCAGGCCGTCGGGCGCGATCAGGAACGCCTCGCCGTTCGCCGGTAGGCCGCCGACGCCGAACACGGCGGTCTGAGCGAACCCATTCGCCGTGCGCCCGTGCAGGACGACCAGCAGGGGGTATTGCTTGCCGTCCTCGAGTGTCGGTGGCGCCTTCAGATCCGCCGGTCGGTCCTCGGGACCGAACGTGAGCGGGCGCGGTGCGTCATCGCCTCCGCACGCAACCATCACCACCAGTACGATGCACCAGGACTTCACCATGCAGGGAGCGTATAGCCGTACCGACGGCTCACGCTAGACTCTGGGATGAAGACGGCGCCCACCCGTCACGTCGTCGCAGCGGCGCTGACGCTCCTGGTGGTCGGAACGCTCGGCGCCGTGCAGGCCGCGAGGGCCGGTGGATCGTTCATGCACGATCTCGAGCTGGTCCAGCCCGCGCTCGCGCGGATCGACCCGGTCGTCGACGATCCGCACACGCCTCGGCTCGCGCGCCGCGTGTTCCTGGTGATCGTCGACGGCCTCCGGCTCGATCGCTCCTACGAGCTACCGTTCCTCGACGGGCTTCGCCGGCAGGGCGTCGATGCGGAGGCGACCGCTCACTATCCGACGTGGTCGCGGCCGAACTACGTCGCGATCTTGACGGGCGTGCCACCGAGCGCGAGCGGCGTGCGGACGAATCATCACGCGACGCCCGTGCAACTCGATGCGCTGATGGATCGCGTGCGTGCGGCCGGGCTGTCCGCGGCGAGCGGCACCGACTACGACGTGCTGCCGCGGCTGTTCCTGCGACCGCGCGCGGGTGCATCGCGCACGGGGATCGAGGTCGACATCGACCAAACCAGCGAGCACGACGTCGAGGATCCGGCCGCGTTCGGCGCGGTGCGCTCGCCGGACGCCGATCTGGCGTCACCGTTCGACGATGCGCGATACGCGCCGTGGGCCGGCGGGTTCAGCGAAGCGGGTGCGGCACTCGCCGCCGGCAAGGCCGATCTGGTCGTGTTGCTACTCGGTGTCGTCGATGCTGCGGGGCACGCGCACGGCGGTGACAGCCCGGAGTACCGACTCGCGGCACAGACCGCGGATCGCGCGCTCGCACGCGCACTCGATCGCGTCGACCTGACGCAGGACGCGATCGTCGTCGTCGCGGATCACGGACACACCGACAGCGGCGGTCATGGCGGGCTCGAGCCGGAGGTCGTCACGGTGCCGCTGATCGCGGCGGGTGCCGGCATCGCTCCGAACGGCCGCGTTCACGACGCGCGGTTGATCGACATCGCGCCGACGGTGGCCGCGCTGCTCGCGATCCCGGCGCCCGGGCACGGTCTCGGCCGGACCCTCACCGAGCTCCTCGCGCTCGATGAGGCGGCGGTCGCGCGGCGACGGTCTGCCGATGACACGCGCCTGACGATGACGCGGGCGATCGTGGGCGCGTCAGAGGTCAACGCGGCGGTCGCCGTTCTCGAGGATCGCGCGCTCCGGCTCGCACTCGTGGTCCTCGGGGCGTTCCTCTCCGTGGTGTTCGCGGTCGTGTTGATCAAGCGCCGCGTGCTCGTGCTCGATCTCCGCATCCTGGTCGTCACGGTGCCCGCGTTCTTCATCGTCTACTACGCGCTGATCGGGACGCTCGGGCAGCGGTTCTCTCCGTCGCTGGTGCTCGCGCAGGGCCACCTCGCCAGTGCGCTGATCCGCTATGGCCTCGTCGCGACGTGCGTGCAGTTGCTCGCAAACCTGTGGGCGCTGCGGACGCAGCCGACGCTCGGTGAACGGCTCGCGGCCGCAAACGGCGTCGCGTGGGTCGGCATGATCCTCACGATGATCCCGGCCGGCCTGACGTGGGCGTTCTTCCCACCGCCGTTCGTCTCACTGCCGGACCCGACGTGGCTCGTGTTGATCCCGGCGCTGGAGGTCGGCGTCGCGTGCGCCGCCACGACGTTCGCGCTGACGCTCGGTGTCGAGGTCGTCGTGTTCGCCGCGCGCGCATGGCGGCGCACCGATTGACCCTCGCCAAGGCGCGCGTCATCCTCGCGCGATGAAGTCGATGGTCCTGCTCGGTGTTCTCGCGGCCTGCTCGGGTGGAACCACGAACCAGCCTCCGCCGGTCGGTCCCACGGATCCGGGACCGGCGAGCGGACGCGAGGGCGACGCGAAGCTCGAGGCGCGCCTCCGCGAGCTCGAGGCCGGGTTCGCATCGAACAAGAAGACGATGGAGGACAAGATCGCGCAGCTCGAGGCCGACCTCGACGCGTGCCGCACCAAGCCGATCGCCGCGGTTCCACCGGTTGCACCGCGCCCCACGCGCCCGGGCATGCTCGATCCGGCGAAGCGCTATCCGGTCCCCGTCGACGACAGCCCCGCGATCGGCCCGGCCGGCGCCCCGGTCACGATGGTCGCGGCCGTGCAGTTCCCCGAGCCGTACACGCACCGCGTGTGGCCAACGCTCGTCGCACTCCACGGCGAGTACAAGAAAGATCTCAGGATCGTCTTCAAGACGTTCGTCGTCCACCCACGCGCGACGAAGTCATCGATCGCGGCGTGCGCCGCCGGGATGCAGCGCCGCCTCGACAAGATGGAGGACGCGATCTTCACGGCCGCGACCGACGGCGGCGGCCCGACCCGCGAGCTCGACGAGGCCGAGTTGCGCGAGCTCGCGCGCGGCCTCCGCATGGACCTCAAGCTCTACGACAAGGACTTCGTGAGCTGCACCGCCGCAGTCACCCGCGACATCGCGATGTTCAAGAACCTCGGCCAGGGTGCGGTCCCGGTGTTCTGGATCAACGGCCGCCCGCTCTCCGGAGCCCAGCCGATCGAGGAGTTCCGCAAGATGATCGACGAGGAGAAGACCGCGGCGGCCGCGGACAAGGCGCGCGGCGGCAAGCCGGCCGACTATTACGACCGCGTCACCAACCCAACGCCCTGAAAGGCACTCGGACCCCCTTTCTGCGCAAGATGATCACTAAAGGGGTCGGAGTGCTTTTCCCGGAAAAGGCACTCGGACCCCCTTTCTGATAAAGGGGTCGGAGCGACTTACGGCGCGGGCGCGGCAGAAGGCTGCACGGCCTCGTGCTTCTTGGTCACGACGAGGACGCGCTCCATGAAGTCCTCGCGCTGCACCGGCGTCATCATCTCGGGGCACATTTGCAGATCCTCGCGCGAGGTACCGTTGGCAAGGCAGGCGAGGACGTGCGGTGGCCACTTCGTCGCGACGCAGCTGTCGGTCATCACGACCTCGACCTCCGCGTTGAACGCCCGATCCCGGGCAGAGAACGTCTCGTCGCCCTGCCCCGTCGTCGCCGCCTTCTTGATCGCGGCGGCGCAGCGCGCGCGCGGGGCGTCGGTACCGGCGCCGGTCGGAGGCGGCGTGGTTGCCTCGTTGGCCTTCGGCGTGCCGCAGCCGACGAGGATCATCGCGATCAGCGCGTGGCGCATGTGCCTACTTTCGGCCGAGCTTGATCGGCTTGTCGGAGATGACGACGACGGGCTCGGGGCGCACCGGCTCGGTGGTGTCCTTGCACTCGGAGCCCTTGTCGCGTGTGATCTGGCTGCGCAGCGACTGCGTATGATCGATCCATGCCTGCTGGACCGTGGGATCGACCGCGTGATCACGCAGCGTCTCGCGCAGGATCTGGAGCCGGCGCTCGAAGTGCCCGCCGAAGATCGTGTGCTGTGCATGCGCGGTGGGCATGGGGCGTCCCTTGTACGTGACGCCGGGCGCGCCGAGCAGCGCGGCGACCAGCTCCCACTCGCGCTCGATCAGGTGGGTGCGATCGCGGCCCTGGAACATGAAGCCGATCATCACGTCCTTGAAGATCCGGTCGTAGAAGTCGGTGATGACGGCGCGCAGGGCGTCGCCACCGATCGCGTCGAACAGCTCGCTGCTCTTCATGCCCGGCGAACCTCGACAGGCTGACCGGTCAGAGCGCTGGTGCCCGAGAGAGAGTCGACACGATCGGAGTCGATGATGTCGTTGACGCTGACACCGGCGACGGTCTCGGCGACGCGCAGCTTGCTGCCCTTGCGGTTGTGGCCCCAGCCGTGCGGGATGCTGACGACGCCGGGCATCATCGTGTCGGTGATCTCGACGGGGAGCTCGATCGCGCCCTTCTTGGTCCAGACCTTCGCCATGAAGCCGTCGGTGAGGTTGCGCGATGCCGCGTCGTCGGGATGCATCATCACGGTGCAGCGCAGCGGGCCCTTCACGAGCCGCTCGCTGTTGTGCATCCACGAGTTGTTGCTGCGCAGGTGACGGCGCCCGATCATCACGAGGCCGTTGCTCTCGCTGCGCGAGTAGTGCGCGGCGAGGCGCGGGAGATCGGCGAGGTAGACCGGCGACGCGAGGTGGATCTTCTTGTCCGTGGTGCTCAGGCGCTTCGGAAGCCGCGGTTCGAGCGGACCGAGATCGATCCCGTGCGGCGCCTTGCGCAGCTTCGCGATCGACATCCCGCCGCGGCCAAGGCCGTGCGGTCCCGTGCGAAGCGCGAGGTCGATGATCGCCTCCGGGCCGAGCTTGCCGAGCAGACCGCGCACGAGGCGCGAGCCCGGGCCGAGCTTCGCGGGCAGTCCGATCCGCGTCCACAGCTCGAGACAGATCTCCCAGTCGTGCCGCGCGTCGGACGGCCGCTCGAACGTCGGCGGCGAGAATTTCGCGACGTTGCGGACCGCGAACGCGTTGAGCGCCGCGTCGTAATGCGAGCGCTCGAGGACACTGGCCGGCGGCAAGATCACGTGCGCGAGGCTCGTGGTCTCGTTGAGGTACGGATCGATCGAGACCATGAAGTCGAGCGTCGTGAAGGCCTTCGCGAGGCGCGGCCCGCCCGGCGCCGACAGCACGGGGTTGCCCGCGCTCGTGATCAGCGCGCGAATCTGCACCTTGTCCTCGCCGTTGCCAGCGGTCTCGATCTCCTCGGCGAGCACGGTCATCGGCAGCTCGCCGCCGAACTCCGGTCGACCGCTGACGCGGCTCTTCCACCGAGCGAAGCCACCGTCGAAGCCCAGCATCGCGGCGAGCGGCAGCGGATCGACCGCCGGCGTGGTGAACATCAGGCCGCCCGGCTCGTCGAGGTGCCCGGTCAGCGCGTTGACCGTGTAGCAGAGCCACGCGGCGAGCCCGCCGAACTCCTGCACGCACACGCCAAGCCGGCCGTAGAGCACCGCGCGCTTCGTGGTCGCGAGCGCACGTGTGAGGAGACGGATCTCGTCAGCGGCGATGCCCGTGATCGTCGCGGCGCGCTCGGGCGTCCAGCTGGTCGAGGCGGTGCGCAGCTCGTCGAGGCCCGTCGCAGCCAGGCGGCCCAGCGTGACGAGGTTCTCGGCGAACAGGACGTGGACCATCGCGAGCAGCAGCACCGCGTCGGTGCCGGGCCGGATGAACAGGTGCTGATCCGCCTTCTCCGCGGTCTCGGTCTTGCGCGGATCGAGGACGATGACCTTGCCGCCACGATCGCGGATCGACTTGAGGCGACCCTTCACGTCAGGCGCGGTCATGATGCTGCCGTTCGACGCGAGCGGATTCGCGCCGAGGCAGATGAACAGCTCCGCGCGATCGATGTCGGGCACCGGCATCAGGAGCTGGTTGCCGAACATCTGCAGCGCCGCGAGCATGTGCGGCAGCTGATCCATCGAGGTCGCCGAGTACGCGTTCTTCGTATCGAGCGTGCGCAGCAAGAGCTGGCCGTAGGTCAGGAGGCCGAGGTTGTGCGCGGTCGGGTTGCCCTGATAGACGGCGATCGAATCCTTGCCGTAGGTGGCACGAATTCCCTGGAGGCGCTTGCCGACGTACTCGAACGCCTCGTCCCAGCCGAGCTCCTTCCAGCTGTCGCCGTCGCGCATCATCGGCCTGGTCAGCCGATCCGGGTCGTGATGAAGGTCCGCGAGCGCGGTGCCCTTCGGGCAGATGTAGCCCTTGCTGAACGGGTCCGCATCGTCGCCGCGCACCGAGAGCACGCGGTCGCCTTCGAGCTCGATCGCGACGCCGCACGTCGCCTCGCAGAGCGGACAGCTACGGTACACTGTCGTGGGCATGGCGACCTCGAGGGGGACCTTAGCAGGGAATGGGTCGGGGCAACCGATGACCGCGGAGCAGCTGCTCGCGCTTCATCCGTATCCCGAAGAGTTCGCGGAGCAGAAGCGCGTCGAGCGGCTGTGGATCTTCGACGTCCCGTGCAGGCCCGACGAGATCTGGCCGTACATCGCCGATACCTCGCGCATGAATCGCGCTCTCGGGACGGCCGAGATGACCTTCGAGGAGCGCGACGGCAAGCGCTGGGGTTCTGCGAAGCCGGGCGGCATCCAGCACGTGTGGTGGGAGGTGCCGTGGAACTGGGTCGCGAACCAGTGGCTCACGTGCACGCGGATCTACACGCGCGGCTTCATGAAGGTGATGTATGCGATCCACTACTTCGAACCGATCGCGACCGGCACGCGGCTGTACTTCTACTTCGGCGCCGTGCCGCGCGGGTTCCTCGGATCGCTCGCACTCAAGCTCGGCTTTCCGTCGCTCGAGAGCGCGTTCAAGCGCGTGATCCCCGCGCTCGGCAAGCAGATCGGAAGCGTACGTCCCGAGATCTTGATCGCGCCCCCGCCCGCCCTCTCCGACGACGCCGAGCAGCGGCTGAAGGGCCAGCGCGAAGCGCTCGCGAAGGAAGGGTTGCCCAAGGCGGCGGTCGACGCACTGATCGACTGGATCCGCACCGGCGACGATCAGGATCTCCATCGCATCCAGATCCGCGAGCGCGCCAGGGTGTGGAAGATTCCCGAGGACGACCTGCTGCGCGTCGCGCTGCACGCGACCCGCGCGGGCCTGCTGACGATGTCGTGGGACACGGTATGCCCGCACTGCCGCGGCGTGCGCGACGAGAACGCGACGCTGCACGATCTCCAGGCGCAGTCGCACTGCGCGCCGTGCGGCGTCGACTTCAGGACCGACACGCCCGAGACCGTCGAGGTCACGTTCCGGGTGCACTCGTCGATCCGCGACGTGCCCGAGCAGCTCTATTGCAGCGCCGAACCCGCGAAGAAGGATCACATCCGCGTGCAGTGGACACTCGCGCCGGGCACGACCGAGACCGTCGATCCGAACCTCACACCAGGTCGCTACTCGATCTTTCGCCAGAACAGGGGCGCCTGGTTCCTCGACGTCGATGCCGACGGCGCCTCGACGGTGAAGTGGGAGCCGCACCCCGAGGGCACGGTCGTCGCGACGAGCAGCGACGCCTCGATCGAGCTGACGAACGAGCTGCAAGAACCTGCGCTGTTCACGATCCAGACCGCGTCGTGGAGCGACCACGCGCTGCGCGCCGGCAAGGTGCTCAGCTTCCAGGAGTTCCGCGATCTGTTCAGCGAGGACTACATCGGCGCGGACGTCCGCCTCGGTGTCGGCGAGCAGACGCTGCTGTTCACCGACGTCGTCGGCTCGACGGCGTTCTACGCGGCGAAGGGTGATCCGGCCGCGTTCATCGAGATCAAGCGCCACTTCGACGAGGTGTTC
This sequence comes from Myxococcales bacterium, assembly GCA_031421915.1. Taxonomy (GTDB): domain Bacteria; phylum Myxococcota_A; class Polyangia; order Haliangiales; family Haliangiaceae; genus JABFXX01. The sequence goes on from JANOPP010000348.1 coordinate 11,202, forward strand.
GCGATCGTCAACGAGTTCCGCGGCGCGGTGGTCAAGACCATCGGCGATGCGGTGATGGCCACGTTCGTCAATCCCGTCGATGCCCTCCGGGCGTCGCACAAGATCCACACGACGTTCCATCCGACCCGCTCCGACACGCCGATCCGCCTGCGGATCTCGCTCAACACCGGGCCGTGCATCGCGGTACGCCTAAACTCGAACGCCGACTTCTTCGGCGGCACCGTCAACATCGCGGCGAAGCTGCAAGCGATGGCCGAGGGCTACCAGGTCGCGATGAGCGAGGCGACGTACAGATCGCCCGGCGTCGCGGAGCTGCTCGCCGAGGTCAAGGCAGAGCTCGAGCAGCTCGAGTACACGTCGAAGGCCCTGCCCGACCCCGTCGGTGTGCGGCTGTGGACTGTCTACCGCTGAGCGAGCCGCGCGCGCGGTAGCGGCGCGGTGACGATCGAGCCGAGGATCGGCTCACCGTTCGCGTCGAAGCTGATCACGATCGACGAGCTCGCCGCGTACCAGGTCTTCACCCTGCTCGGATCGACCGCGAACGCGCTACGCGGCCAGCGGCGCTTGACCCGCGCGACTACGTGGCGCTCGTCGTCGGGGATCTCGAGGAGCTGGTACCAGCCACCACGGTGATCGAGTGGCTCCCCCGGGGCGACCGGCTGCGCGTCGACGAGGCGCGCCTCGCGACAGAACCTCCGCACGTCGAACGCACGGCGCAGGGTACTCACGAGGTGCACGGATCCTCCGCCGAGCGCGACCAGACCCGCGACCAGGAGCCCGGACGGGATCAGCGAAGCAGCGCCGAACGTCATCACGCCGAGCAACGAAACCGCGCCGTGCAGACTCCGGGTTTGTGCGTCGAACAGGTCGCAGTAGATCCGCTCGAGCTCGCGCGCACGCTCGCGCGCACGCTCCGGGTCATTGCGGGGCATGCAACTTCGATGCGTGTGATCCGTAGATCGGTTCAAGCGACGACGGATAAGGCCGGGCTGCGACGGCCCATCGAGCCGGACGGCAGCGCAGGCTGTGCGGGCGCGGCGAGCTGGAGCTGCCTGCCGTTCTGCGAGCGCCAACCATCGAGCTTGCTCGCGTGGTGGGCGTAGGCGATCGGGCACGTCGCGGCGCACGGCTTCGGAGCATCGAACGCGAGGCGGATGTCCTCGACGGTGTAGTCGAGGAGCTGCTTGCCGTCGGGCGTCGCGCGCGGCTGGCAGAGCTGAACGACGCCGTTCTCGTCGACGAGAAAGGTCCGAGCGCCAGCGCGGCACTTCCACTTCATCGTGCCCTTGTCGAGCAGCGTCTTCGTGTAGTCGTCGTCCAGGAACGACGGCAGCCGCTGACCGAGGTTGCGGATCTGGTCGTACGCCGCGCGCGTCGCCGGGTCGGGCGCGATCAGCGCGCCCGTCTCGTCACGCACGAGCGAGCAGTTGCTGTCGAAGCCGAACGCGACGACGGTCTTCGCGACCTCGAGCGCCTCTTCAGGTGGGCTCGAGCCGAGCACCGTGTTGATCCGCACGTGGAACCGCGCGTACTGCGCGAGCAGGCGGAGCTTCGGCATCAGCGGCTTGAGCGACTTCTTGCTGACCTGGTTCGGCTTCGCGTTGTCGATGCTGAGCTGGAGGCCGTAGAGACCCGCGTCGTTGAGACCTTCGATGATCGCCTTGGTGAGGAGATAGCCGTTCGTGTTGAGGAACGGCGTGATGCCCTTCTCGCGCGCGTAGCGGACGAGCTCGATCGCATCGGGGTGGAGCAACGACTCGCCGCCGGTGAGCACCACGAACACGGAGCGCAGGCGCGCGAGGTGATCGATGCGGCCCTTCAGCGTGTCGAGCGGCACCGGCTGGCTGACCTTGTCGTACTCGAAGCAGTAGCCGCACGAGAGGTTGCAGCGGCGCGTGATCACGAGGTGCGTGACGAGCGGCCGGTCGCGATCGATCGCGGCTGACAGGACGTCGAGCGCGATCTTCGCGGCACGAAGCGGGGAGCGAGTACGGCGGAGCTTCGGGTGGGCGTGGATCGTCGTGTCGGCCATGTGGTCCGACCATTGCGAGGCCCGATCCATCCGCCAACTAGCTGAAACTTCAGCCGGTAGCCGATGGAGAGTGTCCGAAATCGAGTTCACTCGACGTCGAGGCCCTGACACGCGGCAGGGCGATGATGGCCGGGACGATGACCAGCGCGGCGAGCAGACAGGTGAGCTCGCCGATCAGCGACGCGAGACCGAAGCCGCGGATCGCGAGGTTGTCGGACACGAGCAGCGAGCCGTAGCCGATCACCGTGGTCAGCGAGCACACGACGACCGAGCTGCCGGTCGAGCGCAATGCGGCGAGCGGATCGCCGGTCGCGGCGCGGTCCGCGATGTTGATCGCGTAGTCGATACCGAGGCCGAGCGTGATCGGCAGCGCGACGAAGTCGAGGAAGTTGATCTTGAGACCCGCGAGCGCGCACGCGGCGACCATCGCGAGACTGCCGGCCCCCGTGGCGGCGAGCACGGCGACCGAGCGGCGCGAGCGACCGACCACGACCACGACCATGATGATGAGGCCCACGATCGCGATCCCGGTGACGAGTGGACCGTCGGCTTGGATCTGCGTCAGCACGTCCGCGAACATCACGCTCGCACCGGCGATCGTGACGCGGCGCTCGCCCGCGGCGGGACCCTCGCGCGCGGCGGAACCCTCGCGCGAGGCGGGGTCGCTCCCGGGGTTCGTGACGCGGTCCGCGCCTGCGGAGGCGCTCCGCGTATCCGCCCTCGCGAGACGCGCATCGATCGGCGCGGAGCGCAGCGCGGTCGCGAACGCGATCAGGTCGCGGCCGTCGCGCTCGTCGAACGAGCCGCCGGGCTTGACCGCGATGATCAGGCCGCGGCGGCCATCGCGCTCGGTCAGCTTGGCCGCGATGCTCGGCGGCAAGGTATCGACGTTGATCGCGGCGAGATCGTCGGGCGGGCGGAGCGCGAGCAGCTCGTCGCGCTCCGCGCCCTCGAGCACGCCCGCGGCCTCTTCGATCTGTGCCCGCAGCTCCGCGAGCACGGCGAGCTTCGCGGTCTGATCCGCGGGAACCACGTCAAGGACCGACTGGATCGGGCCGATGATCGGCTCGCGCACGGCAGTGGCGCGCAGCACCTCGACGACGGCGGGAACGTGCGCGGGGTCGTCGACCGCAACGTAGGTCGAGCCCGCGAGGCCCGCGAGGCCGCGACCGAACGTCTCGTCGGAGAGTGCGAGCCACTGGCGCGCGCGGATCGCATCGGGCGCCTGCGAGCGCAGCTGCGTCAGATCGTACTCGAACGGATCGTGGGTCGCGTAGTGCCAGGTCACGAGTCCCGCACCCACGGTGAGTGCACCGGCGATCGCGCAGACCGCGGCCGGCCGGCGAAACCCGAACACGCGGACGACGAACCGGCCGAACTGCTGCGCCGGCTCGCGGCGACGCTGGCGCGCGAACCGCAGGATCAGCGCCGGCAGGAGCGTGAACGTGCACACCCAGCACACGATCATGCCGAGGCCACCGATCCACGCGAAGTCGGCGAAGCCGCGGAACGCCGTCGCGCCGAGAGCGGAGTACGCGATCGCCGCACCGAGCGAGGCGACGAGCGTCGGGCGCAGCGTGCCGGCGGCGGCGGCGGCGAGCGCCGGTCGGACCTCGAGGGTACGGCGCTCCTCGAGGTAGCGCGCGACGAGGAGGATCCCGTAGTTGACGCCGTTGCCCGCGATGATCGCCCCGAGGAACGCGGTCGCCGCGTTGAGGTGGCCGACAGTGAGGGCAGCAAGGCCGATCGACATCACGGTACCGACGACAATCGTGATCGAGAGCAACGCGAGGATCCGCACGCTGCGCAGGTAGAGAAACAGCACCAGGACAACGAGCACGAACGTGATCACGCTCGACAGCAGGATGCCGCGGGTCAGTGCCCCATGCTCGGCGACCGTGACGACAGGGCCGCCGGCATAGCCGATCGACGTGCCGGGGTGCGCGATCTGGAGCCGTGCCGCGAGCCGATCGAGCACGCCCATCAGGCGGAGATCGCGCTCGACGTCGGTCGCGCGGAACGACGTGCGCAGCACGATGACCTGCGTCTTGCCGTCACCGCTGATGTACGCGGGCTTCGCGAGCCGGGCGGCCGCGGCGCGCTGCTTCGCGCGCATGTCCTCGACGGCGGCGTGGGGGGCCGGAGCTGGATCCTCGAGATCGACGAACAGCGGATTCGCGCGCTGCTTGGCGGCGGCGATGTGAGTCGCGAGTGCGTCGCGCGCGGCCTCGAGCTCGGTCAGCGGGGCGAACAGGTGGCGATGCGCGCCGATGAACGCGCGAACGTCGGCGTCGTCGCTGTCGACGCGATCCATGAGGTCCGCGGGCAGCGTCGCGAGGCTCGCAAGCGCTCCGGTCGCAGCCGCGGACCGCAGCTCTGGCGACGGTGCGACGATCAGCATCAGCATCGTGTCCTGCTGCGGCATCCGACCCGCGAGCTTCTCGGCGGCGCGCACCGACGGAGCGTCCGCCGGCAAGAGGTACGAGAAGTCCGCGCGGAGCGGGAGCTGGAACGCCACGAGGTACGCGGCACCGAGCAAAGCGACGAGCGCTCCGATCAGGATCGCGGTCACGTGTCGCTCGATCCAGGCGATGTACCGCTGCGCGACCTTGGCCATTGGGCGGAGTGAGGCAAGGCGCATGCCACGCCCCCGACCGCGCACGATGCGGCACGTCCTGGCAGCCGACACCCGATCCGTCGAAACCTCGCCGCGAACGTGCGGAGTGTTCGACGACCTGCCACCTCGTGTACAACGCCTGCGATGACTGACCACACGCAGCTCGATCGCGACATCGAGCGTCTCTCCCGGGCGCTGTGGTCCGCCGTCTCGACGCGCGGCGGTGGTGCGGCGCTCGAGCTGTGCCGGCGCCTGGGTCAGGAATCGCGCGAGCTCCGCACCGGTGACTTCCCGGGCGGTCGCCGCGCGTTCGCCGAGCAAGTCGCTCATCTGACCGTCGACGAGCTCGAGGAGGTCGCGCGCGCACACGCGCTGTGGTGCCACCTGATGAACATCGCCGAGGAGCGCCAGCGCCTGCGCACGCTGCGAACGCGCGGGGATCACGCACCCGACGGGCTCGCCGCCCAGCTCGACGCGGTGTTCGACAGTGGCTGTAGCGCCGACGAGATGCGCGCGCTGTTCGATCGCGCACTCGTGATGCCCGTGATCACCGCGCACCCCACCGAGGCGCGCCGCCGCTCGTCGCTCGATCACCTCGCGCGGATCACCGGAATCCTCGACGAGCTCGATGCGAATGGGCGCTCGCGCGCCGAGACGATGCTCGGCGCCCAGATCCTCGCGTTCTACGCGACCGAGGACTCGCGCGCGCGTCGCCCTACCCCGCTCGACGAGGTCGAGAACTCGCTCGATGTGTTCCGCCGCTCGCTTCTCGATGTAACACCGAAGATCTATCGCACCGTCGAAGACCGGCTGACCGCGCGATACGGAGGCACATGGCAGTTGCCGACGTTCCTGCGCTGGGGTACCTGGGTCGGCGGGGACCGCGACGGCAATCCGAACGTCACGGCCGCGGTCACGCGAGGTGCGTTCGCTCGCCAGCGTCTCGCGATTCTCGACCGCTACCTCGACGACGTACAGCAGCTCGGCCGCACCCTGTCGGTCTCGGCACTGCGCGCGAAGGGCCCGTTCACCGAGCTCGAAGCGTCGCTCGAGCGCGAGCGCGAGCAGCTGCCCGAAGTCGCCGCGCGCGCCCGGCCCCGCACCGTGCACGAGCCGTGGCGCGAGAAGCTCTTGTACATCCAGGCCCGCCTGCGCGCGACGGTCGAGCAGCGCGACGATGGTTACATCGACGCGGAGGCCTATCACGACGAGCTCGAGATCCTCGATCGCAGTCTGCGCAGCGCGGGCTTTGCGGCGGTCGCCGATCAGGAGCTCCGCGATGCGCGCCGCCGCGCCGATGTGTTTGGCTTCCACCTCGCGTCCCTCGACGTGCGCCAGCACTCGAATGTCCACGATCGCGTCGTCGACGAGCTCCTCGCACGCGGAGGCCGCCCCGGGTACCTCGACCGCGACGAGGCCGACCGGCGCACGCTGCTCGGCGAGGTGCTCGCACGCCCGATCACGCCCGAGCGCGACTGGGACGGCGTGTCCGCCGATGGCCAGGAGCTGCTCGAGACCCTCGAGGTGATCGGCCGCGCGCGACGCGAGCTCGGTCCGCGAGCGTGCGAGCGCTATGTGGTGAGCTTCACGCGCGAGGTCTCGGATCTCCTCGAGGTCGTGTTCCTCGCGCGAGCGGCGGGCCTGGCTCCCGGCGAGCTGCGCCCCGTACCTCTCCTCGAGCAGCTGGAGGATCTCGATCGCGCAGGTGCGATCGCGACGGACGTCCTCGCCCAGGACACACTGCGTCGCGAGCTCAACGGCGAGCTCGAGGTGATGATCGGCTATTCGGACTCGGGCAAGCAGGTCGGCTACGTCGCCGCGGCGGTCGCGCTCCGCGATGCCCAGCGCGCCCTCGCCGCAGCCGCCGATCACGCGGGGGTCGTGCTCACCGTGTTCCACGGTCGCGGCGGTGCCCTCGGCCGCGGTGGCGGTCCCGAGAGCGACGCGATTCGCGCGCAGCCCGCAGAGGCGCTGCGCGGGAGGATCCGCGTGACCGAGCAAGGCGAGACGGTGACCGCGCGGTACGCGCAGCCGGAGATCGCCGAGCGAGATCTCGAGCTGACGCTGTCCGCGGTGATCTCCGCGACCTGCGAGAAGCGGCGGCTCGACGACGATGACGCCGACGAGCCGCGCCTGCACCAGGCAGCGACCGCTGCGCGCGCCGCATATCTCGAGCTCACGGCCGACGAGGATCGCCTCGCGCGCTACACGATCGCGGCGACGCCGATCGAAGACGTCGGACACCTGCCACTCGGCTCGCGCCCGGCAAGGCGCGGGAGCGGACTGTCGCTCGAGACGCTGCGTGCGATTCCGTGGGTGTTCTCGTGGACGCAGAGCCGGCACGGGATCCCCGGCTGGTTCGGCGTCGGCACGGCTGTCGAGTCCCTGAGCAAGCAGCTCGGGGTCGACGGCGTGCGCGAGCTCGCCGGGCGCTCTCGGTTCTTCCGGGCGCTGATCCGCAACTGCGAGCTCTCGCTCGTGCGCTCCGACATCGATGTCGCCTGTGAGTACGCTCGCCTCGCAGATCCGGATGCCGCGAAGATCTTCGACATGATCAAGGCGGAGCACGCGCGCACGGTCACGGCGCTGCACGACATCCTCGGGCTCGTGCAACCCCTCGCGTCGCGACCCTACCTGGCGGCGTCGGTCGAACGGCGGAACCCGGCGCTCGACGTGCTCAATCACATCCAGATCGAGGGGCTCCGCCGTCGACGCAGCGGGGGCGACGCGGATCCCGAGCGGCTCGGACGGATCGTGTTCACGACGATCGGTGGCATCGCCGCCGGACTTCAGACAGCCGGGTAGTATCGACGGATGGAGCTGTCGCCTGCTGCCTTGCTTGCTGCCGCGATCAACGACCCCGATCCCGAGACGCGCCGCGCCGCGCAGAAGCAGATCGTCGCGCTCGGCTCGTTGCGCGTCGCGCGCGTGGTGACAGGCTCCGTGGTCGCCGACAAGCTCAAGCTGCTCGACGAGCTGTGCAAGCAGAGCGATGTCCCGGCGCAGATCCTGCCCGTGCTCCTCGCCTCGATCGGCCGCCCCAGCAGCGACGACCTTGACAAGGTCCTGCGCAAGATCCGCCACCACAAGAGCACTGACCTGGGCGCCAGCGTCACGCGCGCCGTCGGCGAGCTCGTCGAGCTGGTCGCCACCGATGCCGGTCCACGCGAGGTGCTCTACATGCTCGACTGGGCGAGCGGAGAGGATTGCGAGGACGGCGCCCACGTGCGGCCGTTCGTCGCCGCCGCGATCCGTGTGTTCTCCTCGATCTCGGGCACCGCCCTCGACGAGTGGCGGTTCGCGACAGGCATGACGCAGCTGTTCGCGGTCGGCGGCGACGACGCCGAAGGGATGCTCGACCACTGGCTCGCCGAGCCCCATACCGCCGAGCTCGTGCTGCGCCGGATGTTCGACGTTCACGCCCAGCGGAGCCGCAAGGGGAACGATCGTCGCCTGATCGACTGGCTGTCGGCGCTGTGGACGCGCACCACCGATCGCCGCGTCCTCGCGCCGGCGCTCGGGATCGCGACCAGCCAGAACCGCTCGATCGCCGGCAAGGAGGTGCTGTTCGGCTGGGCGTGGTCGCGGTTCGTCGATCATCCCGAGGAGCGCGCGCAGATCTATCAGGCGTTCGAGAGCTGGCGCGATGACTTCATCACGCGGCGCAATGCGACCGAGCGCGCGTCGCGACCCGGCGGCAAGTCGGCCATCGATCACGTCCGGGTGTGGGGCCCGCTCGATCTCGGGCGGATGCCGCAGGTGATCGAGGAGTCGGCGCGACTCGCCGCGCCCGCCGACTGGCCGGCGCTCGTCGACGAGGTGTTTGCGATCTCGACTGCACTGCGCGGCGAGGAGCGGATGTCGGGGCTCGTCGCACTCTGCCGGCTCGGTCACGAGGTCCGTAGCCGCGTCGAGAACGACGATGCCCCGGCGGAGCTGGAGGTCGCGGTCGATCGGTTCGTCCTCCACGGCAAGCGCGTGATCGCCGACCTCGTTGCCGAGGGCCTGACGATCGATTCGCTGGTGCAGAGTCGGATCGAGGATCTCGAGACCTCGATGCGCCTTGCCCTCCGCCCGCGCGAGCAGCGGGCGCAGCGTGATCGGGAAGACCGCGCGGACGCCGAGCGCGATGCCCAGCGCGAGCGCGAGCGGATGGCACGCGAGGAGGAGATCCGGCTGATGGTGGAGCAGCAACGCCGTGTCGCCGACGAAGCGCAGCGCGAGGCTCAGCGCCGCCAGCAGGAGATGCTCGCCGCGCTCCAGGGTGGCGCGAGCAACGTACCGAGCCGCACGAGCCAGCCGAACATCGACGTCGAATCCATCGATCGCGAGCCGTTCTTCGGTCCACCGCTCGCGACGATGATCGACTACGTGCGGTTCATGGTGCGCGTGCGATTCGGCGGCGACGTGATGGCCGTCATGGCCGAGCAGGGCCTCGATCCCCTCGCGTTCTCGACCTGCTCGCAGGCGTGGACGCAGCTGATCACGAAGCGCCCGGATCTCGCGGCGCGATTCGGCGCCCTGCTCGGCGCGACCTGGGAGTAGCTACTCCCTGGTCAGGTCGAAGTAGAATGGCTGACCACAGTTGTGCCACGACGCGTTGTACGTGAACGTCAGCTTCGTCGACGTCGCGATCAGCGCGGAGATCGCGCCGGTATTGAAGTCCTGGAACTGACCGATGTCGGCCCACGCACCCGCGGTCGCCGACGTCGAGAGCACCGAGATCTTGCGCCACGGATGCGGCGCATCGCCGCCATAGTAGAACGTCGAACACGCCGCCCCGCCGCCCGCTCCGCCGCTGCACTCGCCCCAGTATGATCCGTCCGGGTAGATCCACAGCGAGACCTCGTACGGCTGCGAGAAGCTCGGCGGACGGACGGTGCCGCGCCACTTGCCGACCATCGTGGTCTGCACGGTCGCGATGTCCGTGCGCGGCGTGCAGCTGTACGTGCCGCCTGCGCACGTGCACGTCGATCCCGGGACGCTATAGCCACACGTCGTCGACTGTGGCGATTCGATCGTCGCGGTTCCGGTGCAGTAGGAGCCCTGGAGCAGTGATTGCTTTCCGGTCGATGGCGGCGCGGTGCACAGCGCTTGACCGCTCGGACACGACGAACCCTCGCAGAGCAGCGACGCGCTCTTGCATCCGTTCGGGCACGAGCCGATCTGCGTCCCGGCCCCATGCGGCGCCTGATCGAACTGATCCCACGAGGTCCGGTAGAGCTTGTTGTCCTCGCACCGGATCATCCGCTCGCCACCGCTGGTGTCGGGATGAGGTCCTGAGTCCGGCAGCCAGGTCTGGGAGCCAGACCCACCTCCATCATCGCCCTCGGGCCCGTTGAAGTAGAGCTGGCACCCGGAGAGGGCGAGGACGGTGGCAAACAGGGCGAGCCGCATCGTCGGCCACCAGGAGCACGATCCAGACCACCCGCGCCCCAGCGTATCCGCCGCACTTACCCGCCCAACCTGTCAGGAATCCACGGCGCCCATGACGGACGCTGTGCAATGCCCGTCCACCGTTGCGCAGAAAAGCACTCCGACCCCTTTTCCAGCGCGCTGGAAATGTCCGCTCCTCGGACATTTGCCGGCAGTGATTTCAACGACCTGGAAAATGGGGTCGGAGTGCATTTCTGGTCAGACCACAAATGCGCTCGGACCCCTTTTCCGGGCGCTACGGAACGAGCTCTTGCAGGAACGTCATGCCGTCGGCCTTGCCGCTGATCAGACCGACCACGAGCTTCGCGATATGGCGCGCCATCGGCGGCCCGTCCTTGACGACCTTGCCGAGCGAGGACTCCGCGGCGGCGCGACCGGCATCGGTGCGCGACAGCGTGATGAACGCCGCAGCGACGACGAGGCGCCGCATCGAGTTGGTCTCGGAGTCGCGCAAGATGTTCGCGAGCTTCTCGGGCTCGTTGGTCTTCGCGTACGCCGCGCCGAGCGCGGGGAGCATCGCGACGCGAACGTCGTGAGAGGGATCGTCGAGCAGCGGATCGAGGAGCTGCACGGAGAGGGCGGCATCGCGATCGACGAGGCCGATCGCCGCGGCGGCTGCCTGCGCACGCTCACGCTCGGCACGCGAACCGAGCGATCGCGTGAGACGTGCGGCAACTGCGTCCTTGGCAGCGACCCGCGCGATGGTCGTCAGCGCGAGCTGGCTGAGCTCGGGGTTCGGATCGCGAACTGCGAGGGCGAGCGTGCGATCGAGGACCGCCGGCTCGAGCTTGTCCTTCTGCGCGGCGAGCCGTTCGAGCGCGGCCTTGCGGACCATCGGATCTGGATCCGCGAGCGCGGCCGACAGCGTCTCGCGGGCGCGTAGCCCCGACGCGAGCGCGGCGTCGACTGCCTCGAGGCGAACGATCGGGGAGCCGTCGCCGATCGCGGTCTCGATCAACTCGGCGGCACCGATCAACTTGGCGGCGCGGATCAGCGCGAGCTTCTCGCCCTCGTCGCCACGCTCGAAGATCTTCTTCATCCCTACGGAAGCGGTCTTCGGCGCGTCGGCACCGAGCACGCCGATCGCGTGGATCGCGACGACGCGGACCTCGCGGTCCGGATCGTCGAGCAGCTTGAGCAGGGCCTCGCCGACGCCCTTGTTTCCCTTCGCCGCGGACAGCGACAGGACGCGCGCGGCGTCGGCGCGGATCTCGTTGTTCACGTCGCCGACGAGCTTCGCCGCGATCACGGCGCCGTGCTTCGCCGGCTCGGGACCATCGGCGACGCATGCGATCACGAGCTTGCGGACCTCGACGGACTCGTCATCGGTCGACCTCGCCAGGTACGTGCGCGCGGCCGCATTGCCGGCGAGCGCCGCGTTGCACAGACCCTCGACCCCGATCGGGTGGAGCGCCGGATCTTCGGGCGTGCGGGCTGCGGCGGACAGGTACTCGATCACGGCGCCCGGCTTCTTCTTGGCGAGCTCGGCGTACACGCGCGCTGCATCGCGGCGCGGTCGGCCCTTCTCGCGCCACATCTGAAAGATGCCACCGACGGCGACACCGACACTGCCGCCGCTCTCCGCACTCGCCGCGAGACCCTCGGCAGCACCGACGCGCACCGGGTAGTTCTCGGCCTTCGCCATCTTGAGGAGGCGCTCCTGATACGTGCGTCCCGCCTTGCCCGCTGCCGTCGCGGCGGCGGCACGAACCTCCTGATCCTCGTCCTTGAGCATCCGATCGAGCGCGAGCTCTGCCGCCGGCTTGTTCGCCTGCGCGACCTCGCCCCACGCGAGCGCGGCCGCGACGCGGAGCGGCTTGTCGAGCTTCTTGTCGTCGAGCATGTTCGACAGCTCGCCGCCGGCTCGCACGGGATCCGCCTTCGCGTACAGCGGAAGTGCAGCAGCTCGCACCGTCGGAGACTTGGACTGAAACGCGGTCCGCGCCGCCTCGACGAGGTCGCCGCTCTTGGGCAACGTGTCGAGGTCGCGGAGCGTGGTGATGGCGTAGATCCGCGCATCCGCGGGCGCACGCTCCGACGCGACGAGCGCGATCAGCTCGGTCGCCGCGGCCTCGGGGTCCTTGGTGAGCCCGAGCTTGATCTGGCTCTTCGCTCGCTTCTTCAGTGCCTCGCTCGCGTCCGGATCCGACAGCGTCGCGAGCGCGGGTGCGATCGACGTCGACTCCGCTGCCTCGATCGCGCCGGTCGTGACCTCCGCCTGCAGCTTGCGACGGATCTCGGGATCGGGATTGGACTCCATCGCCTTCGCGAACAGCGCGCGGCCACGATCTCCGAGGCTGCGCACCGAGCTGAAGGCGATCGCGCGAAGCTCGGGATCCGAGGACACGAGCGCGGCGCTGAGCGTGTCCTGATAGATGTCGTTGCGACGGCGCGCAGCATCACCGGCAGTCGCGAGCGCAGCACGCTGCACCGCGGGCGATGGCGTCTTGAGCCCGGCCTCGATCAGTGCGACCTCCCCCGCCGTACCGCGCGCGATCGGGCGCAGTGCCGTCAGGAGCTCCGCGATGTCCTCCGGATCTTTCGCGGCCTTCTTCAACGTCTCGAGCGCGGCCTCGTTGCCGGTCGTCGCGTAGTCGACGAGACCCGCGAGCGTCGGCCCCATCAACGAGCCAAGCAACGTGTCCCAGTCGTCCTTGCCGGCGCCGACGTCCTGGCTGTCGATCTTCTTCCACGCCTCGGCAGCGACCATCGGGCGCGTGAGTCCGGTGTCTGCGACCTCGTCGCCGAACCCGCCGGGCAACCAGTGGAAGCTCGAGAGCCCCGCACGGCCGCCACGCACCACGATCCGATCGCCGCCCGCGTGAGGCTCGAGATCGAAGTAGACGTGGCCGCGCATCGAGACCCAGATGATGATCAAGAGGACGATCGGCACGGCGGCGATGCCGGCCGCGAGCGTCAGGTAGTAGCGCTTGGAGCGATCGAGGACGGCTTGCTCCTCGGGCGTGACCGCAGCGATGCCCTCGGTGCGCAGGGCGCGGAGCTCGCGGAGGTTGAGCCGCTCCTTGTTCTGCGTCTTGCTGCCGAGGAGATCAAAGCCACGGCGGGCGGCTGCGCGGGCGGGTGCGGTCAGCTCGCGAACGCGCGAGGTGAGTACCTCGTGGCGCAGCATCCAGCTCGTGCCCGTCGCATCGGCGCGGCTGATCACGCCGCGCTGCTCGAGAACGATGAACGCCTGCTGTGCGTATGCGGACTCGAGGTTGATGCGGCGGATGATCGACTCACCGGTGCGCGCGCCAGATCCTGACGCTGCGAGCTCGGCACACAGCCGCAGCGCAGAGCGCTCGTTGCCCGTCGCCTTGCACGCCTCGTGGAGCCACAGCGACTCGAGCTCGTTCGGGCCGCCGAGCTTGACCAGCGCCGGCAGCGACGTGACCTTGAGATCGCGCATCGCCATTCCGGAGATCTGCAGATCAGCGGCGAGCAGCGGCTGGCCGCGCGAGATGCCCTGGATCACGGCGTCCGCGAGTGGCGGATCCGCCGCGACGCCCGATAGCGACAGCATCCGATCGAAGATCGCGCTGGCAGCGGGAATCGCGATGCGCGCCAGCTCGTAGCGCGCGGATGGCGGAAACAGCGAGCCGGTGCGCCGCTCGAGAGCTCCGAGCAGATGCTGGCGCTCGCTCGCACACACGAACAGAAACCGCGCGCGACCACCGGAGCGGCTCACCACGCGAGAGAACAGATCCGAGAGCTCGGCGATCGCGCGCTCGTCGGCGCACAACAGATCGATGTCGTCGACGACGAACACGAACTGCTGTCCTGCAACCGCGTTGGTCACCGCGCGCGTCGCGAACATCACCGGCAGCTCGCCCGCATTGGGCTGGATGCCGAACGCTGACAGACCCGCCGCGAAGCTCGCGGCCGGCGCCATCAAGTCCTCGCACGCGAGTGCGACGATGCCGTGGTCGCGCAGGTAGGGAATCAGGCCCGCGCGGACGAGCGAGGTCTTGCCGACACCAGGCTCACCGTAGACAAGGCCCGCGCGAAAGCCGTCCGCGGTGACCATCTTCGCGATCTCGTCGCGCTCGGTTTCGCGGCCGTGCCAGACATCGCGTTCGGCCTCGCCAAACGGGTCCAGCCCCCGCAACGGCGACACCGTGCCCGGATACGTCGCGACCGCCACGCCAGCACTATACACAAGGATGGAACCTCCCCGCCCCGGGTGCCATCGTATGCTCGTGACAATGGGTGCGAGCGTGCGACGGCTTGGCTGGATCTCGGCCGCAATCGCCTTTGCCTCGACCGCGGGTGCTGGAGGGACGGGCCCGCGCACCAAGATCACCGTGTGGGCTGCGTCGCCAGGGACGACGGCGTACGGCGGGCTCTCGTATGGCGGCTATGCGCCGACGGCCGGCGCGATGATCACGGAGCGTCGCGAGATCGAGGTCGGCGGTGCCGAGGTCCGGTTGCCCGGCGTGGCAGCGACGCTCGATCCCGCATCGGTCCAGCTTCGCGATCTCACCGATCCTGGCAGCACGATCACCGAGCAACGGTTCGTTCCCGGCGCGACAACACCGACGGAGATCATGCAGCGCCACATCGGCGACTCGATCTCGGTGGTGACGCCAAGGGGCGATGTCAGCGGGATCCTGCGCTCGATCGATGATCAAGCGATCGTCCTCGAGATCGGGACCGGCGATCAACGCCGCCTCCAGGTCATGCGGCGTGACGGCTACGTCCAGGATGTCCGCCTCCCCGTCGGCACCGGCGTCGACAAGCCGAGCCTGATGTGGCGCGTCGCCTCGAAGAAGGCCGGCGTGCACGAGGTCGAGCTGACCTATCGCGCCGACGGGATGTCGTGGAGTGCGGACTATCTCGCGGTTCTCGACGAGGCCCGCGGCACGATCGACTTCTCCGCATGGGCCACGGTCAAGAACGCGACCGGCGCGACGTTCGACAACGCCGAGCTCACCCTCGTCAGCGGCGGCAACGCCGGTCCGCTCGCCCTCAGCTTCAACCCGTACGGTGGACCGCGAACGGCCGCCGCAACCGCGGTCCCCGTACGCTACGCGATCGCGACACCGGTCCACCTCGGCGCGGGGCAGTCTGTTCAGGTCGAGCTGGTGCCCGCGGTGCAGAAGGCCAAGGCGCGCTCGGTGATCACGTTCGAGGCGATGCCCGATCCATCGCCGGGCTTCCAGGCGTACCCCAACACCGACTGCAACCAGTTCAATGGCATCGGCATGGGCAACGGCCGCGCCGAGGTTGCCGTCGAAGTGGATCTGCCGACGAAGGATGGGCTGCCCGAGGGCCGCGTCCGGACGTTTCGCCGCAAGGGCGAGCGACTCGAGGTCGTCAGCGAGGATGTGCTGCGCTCGAGCGCGGGCCTCGCACGGATCCGTCTCGTGCCGGACTCCGACATCGTCGGCGAGCGCAAGGCCGTGGCCTGCACCTACGACGAGCGCGCCCACACCGTCGTCGAGAAGATCGAGGTCAAGCTCGAAAACAAGTCGAAGCGCGCAGCCGACATCGTGGTGCGCGAGTTCGCATGGCGCTGGCCCGTGTGGAAGCTCGAGAGCGAGGATACGAAGAGCGGGCGCTCGGGTGCGCAGACGCTCGAGTACCCCGCCAGGGTCCCCGCCGGCGGCAAGAAGACGGTGACGTACGCCGTCATCTACACATGGTGAGAGGCGCCGCGCTCGTAGCGATCGTCGTCGGGGCGATCGGGTGCGGCCCACGCGCCGTCCCCGCCACGACCACGCCCGCGGGCGACGAGATCACGCTGTATCGCGACCGCGCCGTGATCAAGCAGCGTGTCGAGCTCGAGGTCCCGGTCGCGGATCGCGCGACGGTCAATGTCACGATCGCGGCGGGTGTCAGCGTCGAGGACGTCGTGGTCCTCGATCGCGGAGAGCTCACGATCTCGGAGCTCCGGGGACGCTCGGCTCCCGCGCTCCCCAGTGGCCCGACCGAGCTGACCTTCGTCGTCGCGGCTCCGCGTGCGGGCCGGTTCGCGGTTCACCTTGGCTACGTCACGGATCGGCTCACGTGGGGCGCCGCCTACACGATGACCACCACTGCCGCGCGCACGAGCGTGACGCTGCGCGGTGCGATCGCGATCCACAACACGAGCGGGATCCCGCTCGTCGCACGGGCCTACGTCGTCGATTCCGAGCTCGGCCCATGGCGCGGTCGGATCGCCGAGCAGCTCGGCAGCTCGCTCGCGGGAACGGTCAAGAGTACGACGCCACTCGCGATGCCGCGCGCGCTCGGTCGCATCGAGCTCGGCGCCGGCGAGACGCGTGTCGAGCTCCTTCCCAACGAACCACCGCGTGCGATGCGATCGGTGCTCGTGTTCGATCCAGTCGGCACCAAGCTCGACCACGGCGGTTCCGCGCCGATCCGCGACGTCAACCTCGGCGTCCTGGGCGCGGCACCGCTGCGCGTGACCGAGAGCTTCGAGATCCCCCGCAAGACTGCATCGAGCGAGGGCCTGCCCGGTGGTCCGGTGCGCCTGCTCCAGCGCAACGCGGATGGGAGCCTGGCCGTCCTCGGCGAGGCCCGGCTGTTCGACGTCGCGACCCGGGTCGCCGAGGTCGACACCGTCGCGATCGGCACTGCCGAGGGTGTGACGGGCCGCCGCGAGCGCCGCGAGATCACGATCGACGATGACGACAAGCGGCTGGTCGAGGAGTTCGTCCTGACGATCAAGAACACGCGCAAGGTTCCCGTCGACGTGGTGCTGCGCGAGCACCTGTATCGCGGTCAGAACTGGACGCTCGCCTACCAGACCGCCCGCGAGCCCACCAAGGAGGGCCCGCAGCAGATCTCGCTTCGCACGACGGTTCCTGCGTCGGGTGAGGGCAAGGTGCTCTACGTGGTCGTATACACATGGCCGTGATCGCGAAGGTCGACGCACTCACGATCCACTACGGCAAGCGGCTCGCCGTCGATGGCCTCTCGATCGAGCTCGCGCCCGGTGAGATCGCGCTGCTGCTCGGCCCCAACGGCGCCGGCAAGAGCACGACGCTGTCGGCGATCGCTGGGACGATCGTCCCGACCTCGGGCACGATCACCGTCGGTGGCGTGGATCTCGCGACGGCCCCTCGGTCCGCCCGCAGCAAGGTCGGCTTCGCGGATCAGCCACCGGCGCTCTACGAGTTCTTCACCGTCGCCGAGCACGTCGGCTTCGTCGCACAGGCTCGCGGAAGCAACCAGGCGGCGGCCGAGGCCGTGCTCGGCGAGCTCGGACTCGGCAAGATCACCCACCGCCCATGCCGCGAGCTGTCGTTCGGCATGCGCCAGCGCGTCGGCCTCGCGGCGGCGCTCGTCGGTCCCGTCGAGCTGATCCTCCTCGACGAGACGCTCAACGGTCTCGATCCGCACGCGTCGCGATCCGCACGCGCGTCGCTGCGCGCTGCCGCCGAGCGCGGTGCCGCGATCCTGATGTCGACACACCTGCTAGGCGTCGCCGAGCGGATGTGCGACCGGATCCTGGTCATGGACAAGGGCAAGCTCGTCGCGGACCGGCGCGATGACGAGCTCGCCGAGCTGCTCGCGAAGGGGCCGAGCGCCGTCGAGGATCTCTACGTCTCGCTGATCTCCGACGAAGGCCCGACGTGACCAGCGGCGAGCTGATCCGGTGGTCCGGTCTGCACGAGCGGCGCTCGCATCGCGGGATCTTCGGCTCGTCGCTCGGCATCGCGGGCATCGCGGGTGCTGCGTTCGCTGGCTGGATCGCGTGGCGCGCCGGTGCGAACCCGGTCTCCGCGTCGCGGTCCTGGCTCGCAGGTACGCTCGTCGCGTTCGCCCTCGCGTTCATGCGCGTGCCATTCCACCTCTACTGGCGCGCTGATGCATCACTGCTCGCACAGCTCCCGATCGAGGGCGGTCCGCTGTTCGATGCGGCCCTGTGGCGCTGCCTCCGCGCTGCCCTCGCTACAACGCTCGCCGTCGCGATCGGTGCCGCACCCCTGATCGAGGTCTCGACGGAGATGTACCTCCGTCACCTCGCGGTCGCTGGAGCGCTCGGTATCACCGCCGCTCTGTTCATGCCGGCGGTGGCGACGTTCGCCGCGACGCTCGTCGCCCACGACAAGACCTCGCAGCTCGCTGCACTCCGGGTCGCGACAGGCATCGACAGCGGCAACGCACCGCGCACTGCGACGGCGCAACCGCCCGCGCCGTCGACGGCTGCGCTCGGCGCCCTGCCCGGCTTCGCGTCGACGCTCGTGATCGTCGCCGTACTCATCATCTCGTCGTGGCTCGTCGGTGGCGAGCCGAAGTTCCACCCGGCGCTCGTGCTCGGCGCGCTGGTCGGAGTCAGCGTGCTCGCGATCGTCGCGACGCGCACCGCGGCACCGAAGGTGATGGGGTCGATCCTGCGGGACGTCTCCGCGCTCGATCGCCAGCGCCTGGCAAACCTCGAGATCCATCCGCCCACCGCGATCGAGCGTGCGATCGCGACGTTGATCGGTGACGCGGCCCTGCCCTACAGCAAGGATGCTCGGCTGATGCGCCGCCGCTATCCGATGGCGTTCGCGCTCGGCGCCCTGATGTTCCTCGTGCTCGCGATCATCGGCCTTGCGCGCCCCGAGGATCCGACGCCGTGGCTGACCGCGGTTCTCGTCGGCGCCGCGGTCTACGGGCTCGCAGTCGCAGGCCGCCTGTTTCGCCCACCGATCGAGCTTGCGCGGATGTCGCACACGCTTCCGATCTCCGCTGCCGCGCGCAGGCGCGCCAAGCTCGCGTGGGTGCTCGGGTGGTGGACGATCTTTGTCGCTCTCCCGGCGGTGTTCGCGTCGCTGCGTCAGCCCGAGCCGCTGATCGGTCTCGCGCTGCTCGGCGGCGGCACCGTCGTCGTCCTCGCCTCCGCGCTCGTTCGTCGATGATCGAGTTGACGCCACGCAATTCGTGAGCAGGTTGCCAACCGTGCGTCGCCTCGTCCTCGCTCTCCTCCTCGGGTTCGGGGGGTGTCAGCGCTCCGAACCGGCACCCGCCACCACGAGCCAGGTCGCCGTGCGCGATCTGCGCACCGAGCTCCTCGAGATGGCTGCCGTCGATCAGCGCGCACGCGAGGCGTGGATTGCGAACCTCGACGACCCCGCGGCCGCGGCGCGCGTCCGGCAGCTCGATCGATCGAACACCGCCCGCATGAAGGCGATCATTGCAGAGCACGGCTGGCCCGGGCATCGCCTCGCCGGGCGCGATGGTGCTGACGCCGCGTGGATCCTCGTCCAGCACGCCGACGCCGACCTCGCGTTTCAGAAGGACTGCCTCGCGAAGCTGGAGGCCGCGGTCGCTGCCGGCGATGCCGACCCCGATGACCACGCGTACCTCTTCGATCGGATCGCGGTCGCCGAGAACCGCCCGCAGCGGTTCGGCACGCAGTTCGGTGGTGATGGAGAGCCGTTGCCCATCGAGGATGAAGCCAACGTCGACGTGCGGCGCGCCGCGGTCGGCATGATCACCCTCGCCGAGTACCGCGAGGCGATGCGCGAGATGAACCAGGGCAAGTAAGCGACCGCGCGCTGCTGCACCGCGTACGCCGCTTCCACGGCCGCGGCTACGACGCGGCGAACACGTGCAGCGAGCGGACGCCCGACGGGATCGCTCCCTTGTGGCTCGGCTTCGCGAGGTCGAACAGGCACACGACCTCGGTCTCGCGACCGGGGGCGACGTTGACGATCAGGGACGCGACGTTCGCGAGCACGAGGTAGAGCCCGAGCCCCGCGCCCTCCGACTCGGAGATCGGCTGAGGACGACCGCGCTCGTTCCGGGCGCGGCGCACGTGATCGATGACGTCGCGTTGCGCAAGCGATCCGAATGGATCACCGACCGAGATCGCCAGCGTTCCGTCGTCGCTCCCCCACCGGAGGACGGCGCGGCGCTGACCGTCGACCGAGTCGCGCAAGGCGTTCATCAGCAGCTCGTCGACGACCGAGGTCAGGCGGTGAATCACCGGCTTGCGGGCGCCGATCGCTTCGGCCCATGCGATGACCTCGTCGATGGCGTAACGCTTGTCGGGCTCGGAGCGGATCACACGCTCGCCGACCCGGGTGCCGGATGCGAGGTACTTCTCGAGGCCAAACACGTCTCCTGTGGCGAGCTTCTCGGAGGTGATACCGAGGTCGCGGTCGCGGGGATCCTGGACGAGGTGGCTGACGGGGGCCTCGAGCATCAGGGTGATCAGGCCATCGTCGTCGAGGTCATCACCGACGACGACGACCGGGGCCGTGATCGCACACAGGGCAGTCCCCGCTGCCTGACGGGTCGCCCGGTCGACGACGACGACGGCGACATCGTGGGTCTCGCCGGGGAGCTCATCGGCGAGCTCGACGAGCAGGCCCGCCGACGACAGTGCCTCGCCGACGACGCGGCGGACGCCCTCGTCGCGGCTGACGCAGATCGCCCGACGCGGTCTCATCGCGAGCGAGCGTAGCATGCCCAAAACGGCCGGAGCTGGCCCCTTTTGCGGCGGCCCTGATACGATCGTCAGCCGCATGGCGGATCCGCCTCCGATCCGACGCGCGGCTACCAAGCCGCCGCCGATTCCGCGCCTTCCGATCGCGCCTTCACCGGCAAGAACGGATGTCGTGGCGGCGGTCCGTGATCCCGACGATGTCTCCGAGGACACGCGCAACCTCGAGGCGCCCGATGCCGGGATCCTCGTCGAGCGAATGCTCGAGCTCGTCGCGAGCGAAGGCGAAGCATTGCTCGCGGGAGACGACGCGGACGGGCGACTCGCCGATCTCAACGTCCGAACCGCGCTCGCGAGCTGGGATGCGTTGCACCAGACCGACGAGGCCATGCGGTTCCTCGAGCTTGCCGACTCCCATCCGCTCGCGCCGCGCCTGCGGCTCGCGGCCGCCCTGGTTCACGGCCAGCCCGAAGCGCTGATCGGCGCCGAGCAGCGGCTCGGAAACGACGACGGTGCGCTGGCGATCGAGCTCGCCGAGGCGTGGCTGTGGCGACACGGCCGTGCAGACCGCGCTGCGCCGATCGTCGACCGCCTGCTTGCTGCGGAGCTTCCAGCAGCGTGGCGCGACCATGTCCTCGAGCTCGCCACGCTCGCGCACTCGTCGCTCGGCAACTGGAAGCGCGTCGTCGAGCTCCGCAGCAAGGCGCTCACGCCCGACAGCCGGCCCGAGGAGGTTGCCGCGACCGCCGCGCTACTCCTCGATCGCGGCGAGGATCCACCCGCCGCCCTGGCCGCGTGCTGGGCCAAACTGGAATTCTATCCCGGCCCGGGGAGTGAATCCCCGGGCCTCCATTCCGGGCCAGGTCCCGGCGCGCAGCCGCTCGGCTGGCTGCGCACGTTCGACATCGCGATCATCGCGGCGACGATCCTCGACGACGAGCGCCTGTTCGAGCTGCTCGACAAGCGCGCCGAGCTGCTCGCGGCGTTGCCCGGTGGTGGGCTCGAAGCACTCGCGACGCGCTACTCCGTCGCCAGCGAGCTCGAGCGCGATCGCGAGCACGCGCAGGCGCAGTCGATGTGGGCCGTGCTTGCCGAGGATCCCAGCGCGCAGGTCGCGGGGAGCGCGCGGCGGATCGCGACGCTGCGCCTCGCGTGGTCGGCCGCCGCAGCAGGAGACCGCGCCGCCGCGCTCGCCGCGCATCGCCGCCTCGCCGGAGATCTCGGCACGACGTGCATCGAGGCGGCGACCACACACGCATGGCGCGCTCTCGAGCTCGCAGCGGTGACGGGCGATCCGTCGGTGAGCGAGCTCGCGCGCGCGGTCGTCGATTCCGCGGACACGCTGGTCGCCGAACGCTGGCTCGATGTCGTCGACATCGCGAACCCGAACCCGGCGACGATCGCGCGGTTCGAGGAGCGCGGCGGTCTGTTCTTGCGCTGGGCTGCGGCGATCGCCGAGCGCCGCGCGCAGGTCGGAGAGCAGGCGATCAAGGCGATCCAGCTGTGGGCCGCAGCCGCCGCCGCCGAGCCGTCCCTGCCGACGACGCGCGATCACCTGATCCGGCTGTATCGCGGTGGCGAGGACGCGCGGGAGGGCTACGAAGACGAGCTCGCCGATGTCTACGCCGCGTGCGCGCACGCCGAGCCCGACAAGCGCTGCGCCGCTGCGCTGTGGTGCGCGCGTGGCATCGTCGATCTCGCGCGCGGTGACTTCGTCGAAGCAGAGGAGTCGCTGCGGCTCGCCGCCGACCTCGGCCCCAAGGATCCGTTCTGTCGCGCCGCGCTCGCGGCCGTGTATCGCGCGGGCAAGCGTTACGATCCACTCGCTCAGGTCCTCGCCGAGCTGTCGACGTCGCTGACGAGCCGTGATGCGCGTGCGCAAGCGGCCCGCGAGTACGCAGAGCTCCTCGACGAGCACCTCGGCGATCCGGCCGGTGCGCGCGCCGCACTCGAGCGGATGATTGCCGAGCGTCCCGAGGACGGCAACGCGATGCTGACGCTCGCAAAGCTGTGCGACCGTGACGAGGTCTGGGCGCGAGCGATCGAGTTGCGCCGCCGTGCCGCGGACCTTGCGCCGACGCCGAGCAAGCGCGCCGAGATCTGGATCGAGATCGCCCGCGGCGAGGATCGTCGTGGCCAGCACGAGGCGGCGGTCGTCGCTCTCGAGCGCGCCGCGGAGAACGGTCACCCCGACGCGCTCCGCGAGCAGGTGCGGATCCACCGCCAGGCCGGTCGCCTCGACAAGGCGCTGGCGACCGCGCGCGCGGAGCTCGCGACCGATCCGGTGATCACGCGCCGCATGCAGCTCCAGAACGAGATCGCCCTCTTGCTCACCGAGCTCGGTCAGGAGCCCGAGGCGGTCGTCGCCGCGTACCTCGACGTGCTCGCCGTCGAGCCGGATCAGACCGAGGCGCTTGCCGGAATCGAGGAGCCAGCGCGAGCCCTCGGCCTGTGGGACGAGCTCGCGCGTGCGTTCCGTGGCGCTCCCCAGACGCCGCGTAACGTCGAGGTGCTCGCGGAAGCGCTCGCGAAGATCGCCGAGTGGTCCGAGCTCGCCGAGGTCCGGCGCCGTCAGCTCGAGTCCGCAACCAACCCGACGGAGAAGGCGAAGCGCGCGACCGAGCTCGCCACGCTGTACGAGCGCGAGCTCGGCGACACCGACGCCGCGATCCGGATGCTGCTCGTCGCTCAGAGCGCGGCTCCCGACGACGCGCGCCAGAAGGAGCTCCTCCGCCTCCTGCGCACCGCCGAGCGCTGGGCCGAAGTAGCCGTCGTCCTCGAGCGCGAGTTGCCGACGGTGCGCTCGAACGACGTCGATCACCAGGTCGCGATCCTCCTCGAGCTCGGCGAGCTACGCGCGCTGCGGCTCGCACGGGTCGCGGATGCGATCTCCGCCTACGAGAGCGTGCTCGAGCGCCGGCCTGCGAACGCCACCGCGACGGCTGCCCTCGAGACGCTGTACGAGGCGAGCGGCCGCGATCGCGAGCTCGCCCGCATCCTCGACTCACGCGCCGAAGCGACCGCCGATGGTGTTGCGCGCGGCGCCCTGTTCGCTCGCGTCGCGACCCTGCGCGGCAATCGCGGTGACGTCGATGGGGCGCTCGCCGCGTACACCGCCGCGTTCAACTCGGATCCGACGAACCGCGATGTGTTCACCTCGATGGAGCGCGTCTGCTACAAGGCCGAGCGCTGGGCTGCCGCCATGCAGCTCTACGAGAATGCGATCGTCCACGTCGAGAGCGGCGCGTCGCGTGCATATCGCCTCGGCGATCTGTACTCGCGGCGCGGCAACGTGCAGCTCAATTTTCTCGGCCAGATGGAGGAGGCGATCGCCTCGTACCAGAAGGTCGTCGAGGTCGACTCGCAGCCAGCCGCCGCGATCAAGACGCTCGAAGGGTTGTGCGCACAGCGCAACGACTGGCAGCCGCTGATCGACGCCTACGAGCGACGCTCCGAGACGCAGCGCGATCCGCTCCGCCGTGCAGACGCGCTGCGCGCAGCCGCGTTGCTCGCCGCCGAGCACGCGAGCAACGCGAACCAGTCGATGCGGCTGCAGAAGAAGCTGCTGGCGGTCGATCCGCAGGACAAGAACGCCCGGGCCTCGCTCGAGCGCTACTACGAGGACGCGCAGGACAAGAGCGGCCTCGTCGACGTGCTGAAGCTCCAGCTCGAGCACGCACGCGGCAAGGACGAGTCGGTCGAGATCCTCAAGAAGATCGCGCGCGCGTCCGAGGAAGGCGCGCGCGACGTCGACTCGGCCACCGAGCACTACGGGAAGATCCTCGAGCTGCAGCCCGAGAACCGGGATGCGCTCGATGCTCTCGGCCGGATCTACGAGTCGACGGAGCAGTGGGCGGAGTTCATCGACGTCACGCGCAAGCAGATCAAGGTCACCACAGACCGCAACGTCAAGGCGCTGCTCTACTTCCGATGCGGCTCGGTGATGGAGGCAAAGTTCGGTCGCGAACACGACGCGATTCGCTACTACGACGCTGCGATCAAGACGTCGGCGGCGTGTCTCCCCGCGGTTCACGGACTGCGCGATCTGTATCGCCGCCGCGAGGAGTGGCCGCGCGTGATCGAGACGCTCGAGCTCGAGGTCAAGCTCTGGCAGGACGACAAGGAGCGCGCCGGCGTGTTCGCGCAGATCGGCCGGATCTTCGACAAGCAGCTCGGCGATCCCGAGCGTGCGATGACCTATTACGAGAGCGCGCTCACCGTCGATCCCGACTGCCTCCCCGCGAACCAGTCGATCTTCGAGCACTTCTTCGAGCAGGGCGCGTGGGACAAGGCGCAGCCGATCGCGAATGCACTCGCGCAGAAGGCTATGCGCGACGGCGACCCGACCACACGCAGCGACTTCTATCGCAAGCGGGGCGTCGTGGCCCGCATGACCGGCGACCCGCGGTCCGCGGCCGAGAGCCTGATCGTCGCGCTCGAGATCAAGCCGACCAACTCCGACGCTCTCGACGACCTCGGTGCGCTCGCGCGCGAACGTCCCGATGCATGGGACTTCGAGGTCACGTATCGCGAGCTCGACAAGCTCTACCGCCGCCGCGACGATGCCGGCCCGCTCCTCGCGCGCGTCCACGTCGGTCGTGCTGCGATCATCGAGCGCGATGGCGATCTCGATCAGGCCGCCGAGCTCTACCGCCAGGCGCTCGAGCTCGCCCCCGCCGACTTCACCGTCCTGTCCGCGCTCGTCGATTTCCACACCGACATGCGCTACTGGACCCAGGCGATCACGGCGATCGAGAAGTTCGTCAATACCGGCTCGGCTGCCCCGACGGATCGACTCGCCGCACGGATGCGGCAGGCGACGATCCATGCCGACGGCGAGATGGATGCGCAGCGAGCGATCGCTGTCCTCCTCGACGTGATCAAGAACGAGCCGTCGCACCAAGACGCGTACTACCTGCTCGCGCAGCAGTACTTCTTGATCAACCGACACGCCGAGGCGCGCGCTGCGATCGATCGCGTGATCGAGCTCGCGACCGCACCTGGACAGCCGCTCTCCGCTGCCGCGCTTGCGCGCTACTATTACTACAAGGGCCGGATCCTCGATGCTGCGGGTGATGCACGCTCGGCAGCGCCGCAGTACCGCCGCGCGATCGAGTACGACCCGGGCTACGCGCCGCCCGCACTCGTGCTCGCGCGCCGCGCCGCCGACGGTGGCGATCAGCGACAGGCCGAGACGCTGTTGATCGAGGCCGCACACTCCGCGATGGAGCAAGGCGGTCCGCGCGCCGCGGTCCCCCTGCAGCGCGGGCTCGCGCGCATCTTGCTCGCCTCCGGTGATCGCCCCGCCGCGATCGAGGCCTATCGCGGCATTCTCAACGTGGAGCCGGACAGCGCGAGCGATCGCGTCGCGCTCGCCGAGATCTACGCTGTCGATGATCCCACGCGGGCGATCAGCGAGCTGCGCAAGGTGCTCGACCGGGCGATCCACCACGCGCCCGCCTATCGCCTGCTGTCGTCGTTCTACAACCGAACCGGTGACATCGAGCGCGCGAACCGCGTACTCACGGCACTCGATCTCCTCGGCTTCGCGGAGGAGGCAGACCGAGCGACCGCACAGCGCCTCCGATCTGCGCGCGTGCTGACGCCGCTGCGCCGCCCGCTCGACGATGAACACCGCGAGCGCCTGCTGCTCACGCCTGCCGCGCGCGATCCCGTCGGCGAGGTGTTCGCCGCCTTCGCGGAGGATCTCACGAACCTCGTCTCGCAACCGTCGCTCGGCGAGAACCTCCTGCCCGCGCAGGGTGCGGAGCCGCGCCTCGTCGCGCTCGCGAGCGAGCTCGGCTATCTGTACCAGACCGATGCCGAGATCTTCATCGGTGAGCGCGTGCCCGGCCTCGCCGCCGTGACCGCCTATCCGCGCCGCTTGCTCGTGATCGACCGCGAGCTCGTCAACGAGTCCGAGGGCGCGCTGCGCTTCCTGTTCGGCTACGCGTTCGAGGCGATCCGCGGCGGCTACGCGACGCTGCTCCAGGTCGGCGCTCGTCAGCGCCGCGAGCTCGGCTCGCTGCTCCGCGCGATGCTGTCCTCCGAGGGCGAGCTCACCGGCGCCGCCGCAGACCTCGTCAACAACGCGAGCGACGAGGCGGCGAAGGTGCTCGAAGAGAACTCCGGGATGCGCGACGTCGATGCGGGCCTGTGGATCGACGGCATGCTCGCCTGTGCGAAGCGCGCGGGCCTCGTCGCGTGCGACGACTTCTCCGCCGCGATCTGGATGGTGGCGCGGCTCTCAGGTGAACAGTTGCCCAGTCACGATGCGACCGTCGCCCTTGGTTCGGTCCTCGGCGGTCCCGACCTCGTGCGCTTCTACCTGTCCGACGACTACCAGCAGCTGCGCGACGCCCTGACCGTCGGGTGACACCTACCTACACAGGTGGGTCAAAACCACATAGGTCCCTGGATCGGGTTTACGAGGGTGTGCTGTAATGATCCATACCGCCGTTACGTGGCGGAGACGCGATGAGCCAAAAGTTTCAGGCAACGGTCCAGCACCGGGGTGACGTGAGCTACGTGAAGCTCGGCGGCGTCATCGACGAAGACAACGAGCTCGCGGATCTTGTGGACAAGATCCCGACGGGCACCGCCGTGATCGATCTCGGCGAGATCGAGCGCATCAACTCGTGCGGCGTTCGCGACTGGGTCAACTGGCTCAGCAAGCTCGAGAACAACGGCACGCGCTCCGTACTCGTGGAGTGCTCCCCCGCGATCGTCGCGCAGATCAACCTGGTCAACAACTTCACCGGCAGTGGCGTCGTCAAGAGCTTCTACGTTCCGTACTTCTGTCCCGAGTGCGACGAAGAGAAGGTCCTGCTCGTCGAAGCCACGGACATGGGCCCGCCGCCGCACGAGCCGCCGACCTGTCGCTGTGACGAGTGCGATCTCGTCATGGACTTCGATGACATGCCGGACAGCTACTTCGCGTTCCTCTCGAACCAGAAGAAGCTCGCCGAGCCCGACAAGATCAACGGCGCGATGCGCGAGCTCGGTCGTGGCGCCGATGCAGCGGCCGACGGCAAGAACGGCAAGGTTCGCTCGCGCGCGAGTGCGCCCAACCTGTCGAGCCAGTCGAAGCCGAGCGTGCCGTCGCTTCCCTCGATCCAGCGCTCGAGCACGCAGCCCGCGAGCTCCGTGATGCAGAGCGGTGGCCGCTCGTCGGGCAGCAAGCCCCCGAGCAAGCCGCAGCTCGGCTCCAAGCCTCCGTCCGGTCACGGCTCGACCCCTGGCTCGAATCCCGGTCCGGGTCGCGGTCAGTACGGCTCCGGTGGCAACGTGATGCCAGGCAACAGCTTCGGGTTCGCCGCGCAGAGCATGTCGGCTCCGGTCGCCGCGCCGTCACGTTCCAACGCGCTCGTGTTCGTGCTGATCGCGATCCTCCTCGGAGCGATCGGTGTGCTCGCCTACCTCGTACTCACGAAGTAGCGACGACGATCTCGGTGTTCACCGAGTTGGCGATGAAGCAGCCCTCGTGCGCCGCGTGGTGCAGCGCTGCGAGCTCCTCGGCCGTCGGCTGCTTGTCACCCGCGTACGTGATCGCGGGCGCGAGCGTGATCGTGCTGACCCACGGCACGCCGCGCGCGTTCTTTGTCATCACGCCGACCGCCTCGTCGCGATAGCTCGCGACGGCAAACCCGGCCTTCGCCGCGACGTAGAGGAACGTCAGCATGTGACAGCTCGCGACCGAGGCGACATACGCCTCCTCGGGGTCGACGTGCGCGGCGTTCGACCACGGCGCCGGGACCACCGACGGTGAAGGAGAGGCGGCGACTGTGATCCCACCGTCAAACGCCCACGAGTGTTCGCGTGAGTACTTTCCCTTCATGAAGTCCGCTGGAGTTGCGGTGCCTTGCCAGACGATGGTCGCGCGGTGGTCAGCCATGACGCAGAGCATAGAACGTGAACTTCGCGTGATCCGCCCTGTCGAGCTCCGCGAAGCTGGTTACAGGTAGTGGATGCCGTTCGTCAGGATCGAGTTTGCTCATGGCTTACCGGACGACGTTTGCCGCTCTGCTCGTGGCGCTTGCCTGCGCTGCACCCGCGCACGCTGACATCGGCGACTACAAGGACGATGCGATCGCCGTCGCCAAGGTCGGTGGCCAGGTGACGATCGCGACCGCAAATCGCGTACGCCGCTCGATCGCATTCGGCACGCACGTCGGCACCTACACCGGTACCGCGACCGGAGTGACGTGGGGCATGGCGCTCTACACGTTCGACATCCCGTCGATCCTCGACATCCAGAAGATGCTGCAGTCGCAGGTCCAGCACATCGTCAAGGAAGAGGTGAAGCGGATCGTCGCCGAGGGCAGCGTGCCCGACGTCGAGGCGATCGCACGCAAGGCCTACGAGGACCTGAAGGACGACATCATGGGTGCCGTCCGCCCGCGAACGCTCGAGAAGCCGAAGTTCGGCGTGATCCTCGAGGGCATCGCGCAGTTCCAGCCCGTGAACGCGATGGGGGCACGGCTCAGCGCGACGTATGGCGTCGGTCCGATCAGCCTGGGTCTCGGGGGAGGCTTTCTGCGCGGCGAGATGAACACGTCTGCGTTCGTCGGCCCCGAGGTCAGCCTGCGGCTCACGCCGTGGGGCAAGCACCGGACTCCGGTCCTCGACGTGTACGTCCGCGGGGACGTCGGGTTCGATGAAGGAGACCATCCATTCGCCGTGACGGTCGGTGGCCGCGCGCTGCTCGATCTGATCTGAGCAGTAGTACGCTCGGATCGATGATCGAAGGCGAAGAGCCCCGTGATGATGCCGAGGCCTTGCGCCGTGACCACGTGTCGAAGCTGTACGTCGAGCTCGCGAAGTTCCCCGCGGTCGCGACCAAGAACGACCACTATCTCGCCCTCGCATACGCAGTGCGCGACCGCCTGCTCCGTCGGTGGGTGAGCTCCGCGCAGACGTTCCTCGAGGGCAAGCACCGCGCGGTGATCTATCTATCGGCCGAGTTCCTGATCGGCCCACAACTCGGCGCCAATCTGTTGTCACTCGGCCTCCACACGGCAGCGCGGACGGCGATGTCTGCACTCGGCGTCTCGCTCGACGAGCTGCTCGAGCACGAGGAGGAACCTGGCCTCGGCAACGGCGGCCTCGGTCGGCTCGCCGCCTGCTACATGGACTCGCTCGCGACGCTCGATCTGCCCGCGGTCGGTCACGGCCTGCGCTACGAGTTCGGCATCTTCGATCAGGACATCCGCGACGGCTGGCAGGTCGAGCGCACCGATCGCTGGCTCCGCAACGGCAACCCGTGGGAGGTCCGGCGCTACGAGATCGAGCATCGCGTGGGCTTCGGCGGTCACACGGAGCACACGACCGACGAGCACGGTCGACTACACGTCCACTGGATCGCCGAGCGGATCGTCAAGGGCATCCCCTACGACGTGCCGGTCGCCGGATATGGAACCCCGACCACGAACTTCCTCCGACTGTGGAGCGCCGTTGCCGACGAGGAGTTCGACCTCGATGCGTTCCAGGTCGGCGAGTACTGGCGCGCCGTCGAGGCCAAGATCCGCAGCGAGAACCTCACCAAGGTCCTCTATCCGAACGACTCGAGCCCTGCAGGCAAGCAGCTCCGGCTCGAGCAGCAGTACTTCTTCGTCTCGTGCGCCATCCAGGATTGCATCCGTCTCCTGCTGACACGCGGCACGATCCGGGAGTTTGCGGGCACGTTCGCGGTCCAGCTCAACGACACGCATCCTGCGCTCGCGGTCCCCGAGCTGATGCGCCTGCTCGTCGACAAGCACCATCTCGGCTGGGACGAAGCGTGGGACATCACGCGGCGCTCGATGGCCTACACGAACCACACGCTCCTCCCCGAGGCTCTCGAGACCTGGCCGCTACCGCTGATGAAGCGGCTGCTGCCGCGGCACGTCGAGATCATCTACGAGATCAATCGTCGGTTCCTAGATGAGGTTCGCACCCGGTTCCCCGACGACCCCGACCGCCTCGCGCGGATGTCGCTGATCGGCGAGCACGGCGAGAAGTCCGTCCGCATGGCGCACCTCGCGACCGTCGCGAGCCACCACATCAACGGCGTCGCGGCGCTTCATTCGCAGCTCTTGACGGAGACCGTGCTGCGCGACTTCGCCGAGCTCTGGCCCGAGCGGTTCACGAACGTGACCAACGGTGTCACACCGCGCCGGTTCATCGCCCTCGCGAACCCGCGCCTGTCCGAGCTGGTGACCGAGGCGATCGGCGACGGCTGGCTCAAGGATCTCGATCGGCTCGACGAACTGGAGCCGTTCGCCGACGACCCTGCGTTCCAGGACGACTGGCTCGCGGTCAAGACGGCCAACAAGATGGAGCTCGCGACGTGGCTGCGCAAGGCGCACGGCCTCGAGTGCGAACCGACGTCGCTGTTCGACGCTCACTGCAAGCGAATCCACGAGTACAAGCGCCAGCACCTCAACCTCCTCCACGTGATCGCGCTGTGGCAGCGTATGCGCAACGGCGAGGACGTCGCCCCCCGCACGTTCGTGTTCGCCGGCAAGGCAGCCCCCGCGTATCGCCTCGCCAAGCTGATCATCCGCCTCGCCCACGGCGTCGCCTCCGCGATCGCCGAGGATCCGCGCACGCGCGATCGGTTGCGCGTCGTGTTCGTGCCCGACTTCAACGTGAAGACGGCGCAGCGCATCTACCCGGCCGCTGATCTCTCGGAGCAGATCTCGACCGCCGGCATGGAGGCCTCGGGCACCGGCAACATGAAGTTCACGCTCAACGGCGCCCTCACGATCGGCACGCTCGACGGTGCGAACGTCGAGATCCGCGAGGCAGTCGGCGAGGACGAATTCTTCCTGTTCGGCCTCACGGCCGACGAGGTCATCGAGGCCAAGCAGCGCGGCTATCGCCCGCAGGACGAGCTCGAGAAGGACCCCGAGCTGCGCCGCGCGGTCGAGCTGATCGCCACCGGCGCGTTCTCTCCGGGCGAGCGAGGCCTGTTCGCTCCACTCGTGCAGGAGCTCGTCGAGACGGATCGGTTCCTCGTCCTCGCCGACTTCCGTTCGTATGTCGACTGCCAGAAGCGGGTCGATGCGGCGTGGCGCAATCCGCGTGCGTGG
The DNA here is from genome assembly GCA_031421915.1 of Myxococcales bacterium. GTDB lineage: Bacteria > Myxococcota_A > Polyangia > Haliangiales > Haliangiaceae > JABFXX01. Next base: position 42,740 of record JANOPP010000348.1, read on the forward strand.
GTCCGTTCGTCGATCCTCAACGCGGCGCGCGCGGGCCGATTCTCGTCGGACCGTTCGATCAGCGAGTACGCCAAGAAGATCTGGCGCATCTCGCCCGTTCGCTAGTCGGCGCCGTAGAACTGGAGGCCGAGCGTCGCGAACCACGCGGGCTCGTCGCCCCGCCACACGAAGCCGCCCATGAGCACGGGGCCGACGCCTGCTCGTGCGCGAGGCCAGTAGTAGCGATCGCTGCCAAACCGGAACGACAGCGCGGTCAGGAGCTGATCGCTCTCGAGCGGGCCATGAATCGGCACGTTGGTGACGCGGCGCATGCGCTCCGCGAGGAGACCGATGTGCGAAGGCCCGAGCGGAAGCTCGGCCCAGGCGGCGTACGAGATCGCGAAGTGCGCGCCCGTGATGAACGACCCGCCGACGCTTGCACCGAGGACCGCACCGCCACCGCGCAGCGCGATGCCCACCGGACGGAGCGCGACGGCCTTGTAGTCACCGACGAGCTGCGCGGTGATGCCGCCGTGCCAGCCGAGCGGACGCGGGCGCGCGAGCTGGATCGAGACGTTGCCCGCGAAGCCGATGCCCTCGGCGATCCCCCCGCCGAGCTGGATCGCCTGCGTCCAGCCAACCGGCTCGCCGCGCAAGGTGCCGCTGAACAGCGGCGGCGCCCGAACTGGATCGCCGCCCGTATGCGCGTCGAGCCACGCGACGATGTCGGCCTCGACGACGTCGTGCTTGGGCTCGTGCAGCAGATCGTGAAACAGACCCTCGTAGATCCGCAGCGTCTTGTCGGTCGACGATGCGGCCTTGATCAGCTCGCGGCTGCCCGACGGTGCCGTGAGCGAGTCGCGCGTGCCGTGGAGCGCGAGCACCGGCATGCTGACCGAGTCGATGCGCTCCCAGATCAACCGCATCCCATCGACGAGACCGAACGCGGTGCGCGCGGGGCCAGGCCGCTGCGAGATCAGCGGGTCCGCTGCCATCGCCTTGCCAACCGCGGGATCCGAGGAGAAGTCGCTGTTCGGGAGATCGAGCGCCTTCGCGTTAGGGAGCAGCACACCCGCGAGCTGGGTGAACGCGAGGAGCAAGGGCGGCGCGTCGACGGCGAGCGCGGGTGCAGAGAGGATCAGGCCTGCCAGCCGGGGTTGATGACCTTGCGCGACGATGGTGGCGATCGCGCCGCCCATGCTGTGGCCGAACAGGAAGAGCTTCCGGTTCGGCTCGCGCTTCTCGACGGTGCGGATGAAGTCTTCGAGATCTCTGGCGTAGTCGAGCCAGCGACGCGGCGACACGCGCGGACCGGCGGAGCGACCGTGGCCCCGGAGGTCGAAGGCGTAGACGATGTAGCCGGCCGTCGCGAGGCGCGCCGCAAATGCCGCGTAGTGCCCCGTATGGTCCTTGAGGCCGTGGGAGATCACGACGACACCGCGCGGTTCGGCGACGGCGGTGGTCCAGCGCATCGCGGCGAGCTCGGTTCCGTCGTATGCGGTGAACACCTCTCGGGTCGCGCCCGCGGGCGGCGACGGATCGACGCGCAGACCGGGATCCGGCGCGTGAGCGCAGCCGGCGAGAATCGCGAGCGCAGGCAGGGCGCGCATGCCGTGCATCGTACGCTACGGAACTTCGTCCGCGCCGATGTCGGGGGCCTCGGCGCCGGAGCGCTGATCTCCGTCGATATCGACGCTGGGTGCACCCGCGACCGGGGCTGCGTTCACCGCCGGTGATCCCGCGAGCAGGTGACAGTCGGACGCGCTGATGAACATCGGGTCGCCGGCGATGTTGCCGCCCGTCGCCGGCGCGCTCATCTGGAACAGCGACGTCGTCGCCGTGCACATCCCCGACAGCTCGGGGTTCAGGGAGCTCGGGTTGTTCGCGAGGATCGAGCTCTCGATCGCGGCAGCTCGGCCACACTCCACGCCGAGCGTCGTGCCGAGCAGGCCACGGTTGCGCGCGACGGTGTTGAACCGGAACACCTGTGGCCCGCTCGGCGGAGCTGTACCGAGGATGCGAACACCCGTGCCCGACCCGATCGCCGAGCCATTGAACGCGATCACGGTGTTGATCACGGAGTAGGCCGCGCTGCCTTCGATCCGGAGACCACCGGTTACGTTCGTCAGGATCTGGCTGCGCTCGATCTGGACGAGTCCACCGTTGACGATGACTCCGGCCCCCGCGCTCGTCTCGATCTTGGAATCGAGGATTCGAACCGTCTGCCCCCGCGTGACGACGCCATCCTCCCTGCTGTTACGGATATGAACGCGCGCCAGCGTGGTGGGTCCCTGGCACTCGAGCCCCGTGTTTTCGGCATCGCGGATCGTGACGCCCTCGATCACCGCCGTGAGCCCGTTCTGGGTCTTGTTCGAGCCGAGCGTGGACGCGAGCTCGGGACCGGCGGCAGAGCGATCGGGACCCGAGAGCACGAGCGACGGGGCGCCGATCCGCGACTTGAGCTCGAGCCGATCGGTGTACACGCCGTTCGCGACCTTGATGGTCCGGCGCGTCGCAGTCAGCAGGTTGTTGGCGTTCTCGATCGTGCCGCATGGCGCAGCCCGGGTACAGGTCGTGCCGGATCCCGAGGGCGCGACGTACATCGCGTCGGCCTCGGCGACGCACTCGCCGGTCATCTCGTGGCAGACATCGCTCGGGCACTCCGCGTCCGCGATGCAGGCCCGGCACGTCTGGGTCGTTTGCTCGCAGATCGGCGCGGAGGTC
>JANOPP010000349.1:0-28333 GCA_031421915.1 Myxococcales bacterium
CTTGGTCTGGGTCAGCGGGGTCAGCGTGCCCTCGGCCCCGGCGTAGTCACCGGTTGCGATCTGCGCGCGCGCGAGGAGGAGGCGCGCGGTCGAGCGGTCCTTCCCGACGACCTTGCCCAGCTCGCTGATCGCTGTCTTGTAATCGCCCGCGACAAGCTTGTCGCGACCCGTGGTGAGATCGGCGTGGACGGTTCCCGCAACCACCATCACGACGAGGAACGCCGGTGTCAGCCTCATCTGCATCCCCTCGAATCTGTGCGACGCAGGTATCGGTGTCAAACCCCGCGTTTGCCGGAGTGAATCCGGCAACCCTCCGTGCTTGGCCGCATCAAGGTGGTATCCTGGTGCCGTGGCAGAGCCCTCCAAGGAACCAGCAGCTGGCGCGCAGGGCCTGTACAGCGCGTTCGATGCCTTCCTGAAGCAGGCGATCAAGGAGTACTACGACCGCAGCTGGACGACCCGGAAGGGCAACTTCATCGCCCTCTTGATCGCCTCCGGCACGACGTCGTTTGCGATGGCAAAGGACTCGATCGTCGACGGCTCGGGCACCAAGAAGGTCGCGATCGGCGCCGGCCTGATGATCGCCCTCCGGATCGGCCTCAAGTACGCGATCGGTGGCCCGCTCGGCCTCGTCCTCTCGGTCGCGGCCGGCGCCTCGATGGTCTCCTACTTCATCCGGAACCAGAAGGACATCATCAAGAAGGTCTCGGTCTACAAGACCGTCATCGCGGACCACGAGAAGCGCTACGAGGAAGTCCAAGCTAGCTGGCGCGACGGCAAGTACCAGATCACCGACCGCAACCTCATGATCGATGGACTCATGAAGGGGTTCATCACTCAAGTCGACGAGGCGTGAGCTCGGCGCAGTACAGCCGGGGGGTCGTGGTGGGGGTCGTGACGCTGGCGATGCTGGCGGGGAGTGCGTGGGCCGGGCCCAAGAAGAAGGGCGACAAGAAGTCTGCGCCTGCCGAGGCCAAGGCGCCCGAGAAGCCTGCGCCGGCCCCGGTCCCGCCGACACCTCCGCTCGAGGTCAAGCCCCCGGTGCCCACCGTCGATGATCCGTCCAAGCCGCCGCCGCCCGAGAAGCGCCGGATGGTCGGGATCCTCGATGTCCGCGTCGACGGTGTCCCCGACGACGTCAAGCAGCAGTTCGAGCGCGGCCTCGAGGAGCAGCTCGACACCAAGATCTACTGGCTCTCGAGCCGCGCGCAGATGCGCGAGCGGATGAAGTTCTCGACCACGTGGACCGAGGGCTGCCTCGTCGGTCAGTGCCTCGCCGAGCTGCGCACCCAGACGCAGGCAGAGCTGGTGCTGCTCGCGGCCTTCAACGGCTCGGGCACGAGCTTTGGTCACGTCGTGACGATCGTCCGCACCGACAACGGCCGCGTGCTGTCGCAGGAGTCGGGTCGCTGCGAGGTCTGTACGGTCAACGAAGCGATGGCCGAGGCGACGCTCGCGACGATGCGCCTGCTCAGCGCCGTGCCCGACAAGCTCCCCGACGAGGCCGGCGATCACTCGACCGCGATGGACCTCGTCGTCACGAAGGCGAAGCAGGACATCGTGGATTCACAGAGGAGCTTCCGGCGGCGCGGGATCGCGATGACCGTGATCGGCGTCGCGGTCGCCGCGGGTGGACTCGCGGCGTACGTGCTCCTCGACAAGCCGGACTACGCGCTCGCGATCACGGGCGCAGGCGGCGGCCTCTTGGTCGGCGGTGTGGTCGTGCTCACCTTCTGAGAGCCGGGGCGGTGCTACGGTCCGGGCCATGCGTTGCTCCGCGCTGCTCCTGTTGATCGTCACGGCGTGCAGCGACGTTCCGACGACCGCGCTGTTCACGATCGACGGCTCCGCGACCCCGGAGACGTTCTACGACCTGCCGTTCCCCAACGATCTGCGGCGTCACGACGACGGCAGCCTCGATCTGTCCGTGTTCCCGACCAACAGCCTGATCGTCGACCAGATCCGTGCGGCGGCCGAGACGCTCGACGGCTTCGGCCTCAACGCCGCGATCTATGCGCGGTTCGACGGCGCGCTCGATCCGACGAGCCTCCCCGATCCTGCGGCCTCCGTCACCGACGGCGCGGCGGTGTATCTCGTCAATGTCGATCCGGACTCGCCGGATCGTGGCCAGCGGCTACCGATCATCGCGACGTTCCGCGAGGGCAGGACCCAGACGCTCGCGGGCAATCATCTCGTCTCGCGTCCCTTCCCCGGGTTCCCCCTCGACGAATCGACCACCTACGCGCTCGTGATCACGTCGCGCCTCCGCAGCGGTGGTGGTGGCAGCGTCCATCCGAGCACCGAGATGTCCGCGCTGCTCGGCACGGGCGGCGATGCCTCGATCGCGCACGCGCGCGAGGTCTACCAGCCGCTGCTCGGCTATCTCGACGAGCCCGGCGGCGACGAGCGTGGGGACGTCGTGTCGGCGGCGGTGTTCACCACGCAGCGCGCGACGCACGTCGCTCCAGCACTCCGCAAGGCCGTGTTCGCGGGTCCAGCGCCTGTCGCGACCTCCGTCATGCCGTCGACGATCAACCCGGTGTTCTCGGTGTTCACGGGGGCGTACCTGGCGCCGAACTTCCAGGCCGGCGATGTGCCCTACCGCAACAACCCGAGCGGCGAGATCAAGATCGGCAGCGATGGAGCGGCGATCGTCGTTCGCTCCGAGCCGATGCGCTTCGCACTGACCGTCCCCGCGGGTCCGGTCCCCGCGGCAGGCTGGCCGATCGCGATCTACTCGCACGGCACGGGAGGTGACTACGCGTCGTTCATCTCCGACGAGACCGGGCTGAACCTGGCGCGCGAGGGCATCGCGGTGATCTCGACCGATCAGGTTCTCCACGGTCCGCGCAACCCGGGCGGGAACCCCGAGCTCGACTTCTTCAACTTCGGGAACGCGTACTCCGCCCGCGACAACGCACTGCAGGGCATCGCCGATGCGTTCTCGCAGCTCCGGCTCGCGCAGGGCCTGTCGATCACCGACGCGGGCCGCACGCACACGTTCGATCCCACGAAGGTCTACTTCTTTGGCCACTCGCAGGGCGGGCTCACCGGTCCCGGCTTCATCGCCTTCGAGCCGTCGCTGACGGGCGCCGTGCTCTCGGGCACCGCGGGCCTGCTCTACGTCAACCTCCTCCACAAGACGAAGCCGCTCGACATCCCCGCGCTCGTGCAAACGTTCCTTCGCGACGAGCCCGTCGACGAGAACAACCCCGGCCTCGCACTCCTCCAGATGTGGGTCGAGCGCTCGGATCCGATCAACTACGCGCCCCTGATGGTGCGCAAGACGGCGCTCGACCAGGACGGGATTCGCATCGTGCCACGCAACATCTTCCAGACCGAGGGCTTCACCGACACGTACTCGCCGAACCTCGGCATCCAGGCGTTCGCGACCGCGCTCGGTGGCGACATCGTGATGCTCCGCGACACCAAGGCGATCGAGGGCGTCACGCTTCGGGGACGTTCGATCAAGCCTGCGCCGCTCGTGAACAACTTGAACGGCGCGACCGCCGTGCTCGGCCAGTACAAGCAGGAGGCGGGATCCGACGGACACTTTGTCGTGTTCGACATCCCGGCGGCGAGCCTGCAGGCGGCGACGTTCTTGGGTACGCTGGCGAGGACGGGTCAGGCCACCGTCGTCCAGGTGCAGTGATGGCGAGGAAGAAGCTCGGAGAGATGTTGATCGAAGCGGGGGTGATCGACGAGACGCAGCTGCGCGGCGCGCTCGCCGATCAGCGGCGGTGGGGGCGCACCCTTGGCCGCACGCTCGTCGAGATGCGCCTCATCACCGAAGAGGCGCTCGTTCGCGTCCTCGCGTTTCAGCTCGGCGTCCAGAGCATCGATCTCGAGCTGTACGACATCGAGCCGCGCGTGCTCCAGCTCGTCCCCACGGAGCTCGCTCGCAACGCCCGGCTCGTCCCGTTTCAGCAGGTCGGCAAGTTCCTCGATGTGGCGATGGCCGACCCACAGAACCTCGGTGTGATCGACGAGCTCCGGATCCGCACGCAGCTCAACATCCGGCCCTACCTGTGCGGACCGCAGCAGATCGAGCGCACCGTCGCTCGCTACTACGGTGACGGTCTGCCCGCCGAGGTCACGATCCCGTTCGACGCGCCCGACACGATCGAGCCCGTCGTCCCGATCGGACCGCAGGGCTACCAGGGCACAGCGCCTCCGCGCTACGTCAAACCCGCGGCCGAATGGGAAGGCATGCGGCGCCACCCTCGTACGATCGCGCCGCCACCAGCCAGTGCACCGCCCGCGGTCCAGCGCGACGCCGAGATCCAGTCGCTGCAGCACCGGATCTCGAAGCTCGAGGCCCTCGTCGCGCGCGACGAAGAAGTCCTGCGCAAGCTCCTCGCGCTGCTCGTCGACAAGGGTCTCGCGACCCGCGACGAGATCGTCGAACGCCTCTGCTGATCGCGAGGCGAACGTCCGCTACTCGGAGTCGCCGCCCTTGAGGCCGTGGCGCTTGAGCAGCTCGCGAAGGTGGTAGCGGGTCAACCCGGCCTCCTGCGCGGAGCGCGTGATGTTGCCGGTGTTGCGCCCCATCAGCGCGCCGAGGTACGCGATCTCGAACGCGTCGACGACGGTCTGCTTCGCCTGCTTGAAGCCGAGGCCGGCCTTGAGCAGCGCGGCGTCGAAGATCGCCGGTCCACTCTGGACTGGCAGCTCGACGCCTGCGAGCTGGGCGGCGGCGCGCTGTGCGGCCTGCGCTCCGGCCTGCGCGAGATCGTGGCTGACCATCAGCGACGGTCCCATCTCGCGGCCGAACACGAGGTCCTGGCGCGTGATCACTGGGCCATCGGACAGCGCTGCCGCGCGCTCGACGACGTTGCGCATCTCGCGAACGTTGCCGGCCCACGAGTGGCTCATCATCGCGGCCATCGCGTCCTGGCTCCACGACATCGTCATCCCGCGGCGCGAGGCGACCTCGCGGAGGAAGTGATTCGCGAGACCCGGGATGTCCTCGCGGCGCTCGCGCATCGGCGGGAGCTCGACGTGGACGACCGAGAGGCGGAAGTAGAGATCCTCGCGGAACGTGCCCTTGTTGACCTCTTCGCGGAGGTCGCGGTTCGTCGCGGCGAGGACGCGGACGTCGACCTTCTGGGTCCGATCACCGCCGACGCGCTTGATCTCGCGCTGCTCGAGCACGCGCAAGAGCTTGGGCTGCAGCGTGATGTCGAGCTCGCCGATCTCGTCGAGGAAGATGGTTCCGCCGTTGGCCTGCATGAAGCAGCCTTCGTGCATCGCGTGGGCGCCGGTGAAGCTGCCCTTCTCGTGGCCGAACAGGGTCGACTCGATCAGCTCGCGCGGGATCGATCCGCAGTCGAGCACGACGAACGGTTTGGACTTGCGGCCCGACGCGTTGTGCAGCGCGCGCGCGACCATCTCCTTGCCGGTGCCGGTCTCGCCGGTGATGAGGCAGGTGAGCTCGCTCGGCGCGACCTTCTCGAGGTGCGCGAAGATCTCGCGCATCGCAGGCGAGGCGCCGAGCATCGCGTCGAAGCGATCCTTCTTCGACAGCTCGATCTCGACGACGTCCTGCAGCGTCTGGAACTGGATGTTGGTGTGACCGATCCGGAAGATCGTTCCGGGGCGGAGGAACACCTCGCGGATCCGTAGCTCTCCGACGTAGATGCCGTTGCGCGAGTTGAGATCGCGGAGCCGGTATCCGTCGTCGCGCGCGGAGACCTCGAAGTGACTGCCCGAGACGGCTTTGTCCTGGACGACGAGGTCGCTGATGATGCTGCGGCCACCCGTGACACGCGGCTTCGAGATCTCGATCTCGCGGCCTTGATCAGGGCCGTTGGTGACGACGAGCTTTCCCTTGCGAAGGCGGCGGACCGTGGCCCACTCGCCCTCGAACAGCGTCGTCAGGCCAGTGCCAGACTCGAACTGGGACGCGTCCTCTTCCATCCGGAGGACCGTACCACTAGTTAAGCCACTTCTGCTCGTCACGCTTGCCGGCCGGTTTCCCGGTCTGGCCACCCTGCATCACCGTCAGCTTCGCGCGTGCACGGGCGATCTTCCACCGGCGCCAGGCGAGGCCCGGGGAGAACCGCTTGGACGTCATCAAGGTCGCCGCGATCATGGCGGCCGCGATCGCTGCGCCTTGGGCCCACATGCCCTGCAGCGTCACGAACAGGATCTGGAATCCGATGAAGCCGAGCATCAACTGCCGCCCGGTCAGCGGCAGGACGCCGAAGAACTGGACCGGCTGCTTGGCGTAGATGATCCCGAACGCGACGACGGTCCCGTAGATGAACGGGTTGAGGCCCGCGATCGCGGTGTGGCTGTAGCCGAGGGCGAGCCCCGCCAGCGTACCGAACACCGTGCCCGCCAGCGACGTGATCGCGACGAACTTGTAGAACCGACCGGTGCCCCAGAATCGCTCGAGGGTCGGCACGAACATCCACAGCATCATCATGTGGAGAAGCAGGCCGAGAAAGTTGAGCTCGAGGAACGGGCTGGTCGCGAGGGTCCAGACGCGACCGAGCTCGTAGACGTTGCTCGGCGTCGCGACCATGTACTCGGCGAACGAGAGCCGCGCCTCCTGGTTGGAGAGCAGCCAGACGAGCGACAGCCCGAGCTCGAGGCCCGCGATGACCAGGGCACCCCTGGTGATGCCCATGCCGGCGAAGCTGAATCGTCGCTGCTCGGGGGGACGCCGTGCGCTCACGGATGGACCTTAGCATAGGGTCCCAAACGACAACGCCCGCCGCAGCGAGCTGGGCGGGCGAGGTTCGGAGTGAGGGTTACGTTAGTTGACGCGAACGACGACGGTGCCGAGGTCCGTGACCTGGTTACGGTCGCCGATGACCCGGTTCGTCAGGTTCGTCGGCGCCGGGCTGATCGAGCGGTCGCTCATGTCGAGCGCATCGACCGACACAGTGTACGCGCCCTGGAGCAGGCCGCCGGTGACACCGGTGCCGTCCACGCAGTCGAACTTGTCGTCGAAGAACATGGCCGGGTTCGCGACCGACGTCGAGACGGCGCCAACGCCACCGATCTCGGCGATCTGCCCGCACGTCAGCGGCGCGTTGTTTCCGGCATCGACGAGGTCCCAGTCAAACTGGAAGTAACCACCGTCGTTGAGGAGGGTCGTGGTGAAGGTCTTGTCCTGGTCGACGACATCGACGAACGCCGACAGCGACGTGGCGTACTTCGTGCCGCCACCCTCGCTCTCGAGCTGCACCCAGACCTGGTAGACGTCAGGCGGCAGTGGGGCCGTACGGCCCGAGTTGTCGTTGCAGTCGAACAGATCGATGAACGGGCTGCCGACCGGGCGGAAGTCGAGATCGACTGCCTGGGCGTAGATCGCCGCCGTGGTCGTCGACGGCGGGCACGAGATGATCTGTCCCGTGGCCTGCTGCTTGAGCGACCAGTTCGCGGTGATCACCGCATCTTCATCACCGCTGGTGATGATGCAGCCCGCGGCCTGGGACACGACGACCGCCATCAAAGATCCTAGGACAAGTTTCTTCATTTTAGCTCTCCCCTCGAATTCGAGGAACGTTCTGGGCCGCACGTGAGACGGCGCGACCGTAGGTTGCTTCACTCTGATGGTTCTAGGCAACCTTCGAGCCATACTGGTGCCAATTGGTGTGATCTCTCGCAAACCTACTCGCAAATACATGGTTGCTGCCCGCAGTAGGACACCTGGAGAACCAGCTCCATCGCGCCCAAGCTCACGGTATCCCCCGGGATCACGAGCCGCTGCTCGGGCGCTGGCGCCGTGTAGGTGAGCGTCGAGGCGGGGCCTCCCGCACACCGTGGTGTGATGAACAGCAACGCGTAGCCCTCGGGTAGATCAAATCCGGTTACACCGTGGTTGTCGTCGCAGCGCCACGCTTGGGACCCGGTCCGGCCGCTGCCGTCCTGCATCTGCCAGTCGAGCTGAATCTCTGTCACGGGCTGCGTACCCGGCTGTCCGGATTCACAACTCACGAACTTGTCGGGTAGCGAGCTGCTCGCGGGTCGCAGCTTCCACGACAGCTCGACCGCGCCACCGTCGACGGCTTCACAGCCGGCGAGTGCGATGCAGAGCGCGAGGAGCCTCATGACCGACCACATTCTGCGACGAGGAGCGATTTGACCGACACTCTTCGTGCGTGTTATCGACCAAAAACTCGTTATGCCAGGCTTTTCAGCCGCATCCGCCCTCGGGGCGAACCTCGACATCGTGCGCCTGTTCCAGAGCGCGCACTGGATCGTCCAGGCCGTCATGGTCGTCCTCGCGATCATGTTCGTGATCGGGCTCTACATCATCATCTTCAAGACGATGTACCTGAACCGCGCGACCAACGAGTCAAACCGGTTCACGGACTCGTTCTGGAAGTCGCGCGACATCGAGCAGATCTACAAGCAGGCGCAGGCGCTGCGGAACAGTCCGATCTCGCAGATGTTCGTCGCCGGCTACACCGAGCTCGCGAAGCTCTCGAGCGACGAGACCCTCAAGGGGGATCGCGAAGGCAGCCTCGCCAGCATCGAGCGCGCTCTGCGCCGTGCGCAGACCGTCGAGACCAGCAAGCTCGACTCGATGATCTCGTTCCTCGCGACCACGGGCTCGGCCGCGCCGTTCATCGGCCTGCTCGGCACGGTCATGGGCATCCTGTTCGCGTTCATCGAGATCTCCGAGGCCACCGGTGCCGCGACGCTCAAGGTTGTCGGTCCCCACATCGCCGAGGCACTGTTCGCCACCGCGGTCGGCCTTGTCGCCGCGATCCCGGCGGTCATGGCGTACAACTACTTCACGCGCCGGATCAAAGTGCTGCGCTCCGAGATGGAGACGTTCGAGCACGACTATCTCAACATCATCAAACGCCACTTCTTGAGGTGATCCGATGGGGATGAGCTCTGGCGGAGACGGCGAGCTGAACGCAGAGATCAACGTCACCCCGATGGTCGACGTGATGCTGGTGCTGCTGATCATCTTCATGATCACGGCGCCGCTCCTCAACACCGGCGTCGATCTCGAGCTGCCGCAGGTCGCGGCGCAGAACATCGAGGATCCCGAGGGCAAGCTCGTCCTCTCGATCAACAAGGACAACAAGATCTTCCTCGGCGGGACGCAGGTGTCGTGGCACGATCTGGAGGCCAAGCTCAAAGCCAACGAGCGCGTCCAGAAGGAGAGCCAGCTCTATGTCGAGGCCGACAACTCGCTACCGTATGGCAGCGTGATCACGGCGATGGCAGTTGCGAAGAATGCCGGCGTGGCCAAGGTAATGTTCCTCACGGAACCCGTCGATAACCTGGCCGTACGCCTCACGGATCTCGACCAGAACAAGCAGCGCTGACGGACGTCTATACCCTCATGAAGAACGGCGAGATGCACACCGTGGCCACGCTGGGGGCGATCCTCTTCAGCGCCGCGATCGTCGCGCCCACCGTCTACTTCACGAACGCGCGCGCCGACACCACGCCTCCGCTGATGCAGATGGAGTCGATCGAGGCGTCGCTCGCCTACAAGAAGCCGAACGCGCCCAAGCAGCCCCAGAAGGTCAAGCAGGCGCCGAATCCCGAGGTCAAGCCGGACGGCGTCTCGCGCGACGAGACCAAGAAGGTGGAGGACAAGAAGCCCGAGCCCAAGGAGGACAAGCCGAGCAAGGTCGTCGACCCGCTCGCCAAGTTCCACCGCCCACAGGACGACGATACGGACACCGGCGCGCCGACCGAATCGATCGGTGCGTTCGACGGCAGCAAGTTCGGGATCGGCGACGTGACCAAGGGCGATCCGTACTTCCAGCGCCTGGTGGTCGATCTCGCGTGGGCGGCCCCCGAGCTCGCGCGCTCCGGCGCCGAGGCCCCCATCGGTTGCGTCCAGCTCACCGCTGACGGCAAGATCCCCGACACGAAGTTCAAGGTCAGGGGTGACGGCGACATCACGACGCTCGCGGAGACCGCGCTCAACGACCTCAAGAAGAAGCGCAACAAGGATCCCGAAGAGGTCCCGACGCACCTGCTGAAGGCGCTAACCACCACATGGGTATGCTTCAAGTTCACCGCCAAGTCGTCCGAGTAGCTGTTCTCGCTGCGCTCGTCACCGCGGTTGCCGGCAACGGTTCCGTGCGTGCCGAGGAAGGCGTCGTCATCGACGTCAACGCGCAGAAGAAGGGCACCTACCCGATCGCCGTGCCGACCGCCGTCGACGGTGACGCGGCTGCCGCGCGCGAGATCACGCAGGTCCAGTCGTTCGACTTCTCGGTCGCTGGTGTGTTCAAGGTGCTCGACCCGCAGGGGTTCCTCGCCGATCTCAAGACCGAGGGCCTCGGGATCGACCCACAGAAGTGGAAGGACGTCGGAGCGCTCGGCGTCGTCAAGTACAAGGCCACCGCCACCGACATCGAGTTCCGGCTCTACGAGGTCTCGAAAGGCGCGAACGCAGTCCTGACCAAGTCGTACAAGCGCGCGGGTACCAACACCCGCCAGATCGTTCACCGCTGGGCGAACGAGGTCGTGAAGTACTACACGGGCGAGGCCGGCTTCTTCGGCTCGAAGATCGCGTTCACCGTGAAGGGCAAGAAAGCCTCGGCGATCTATGCGATGGACTTCGACGGCCATGGTGCCTACGCGGTCTCGAACAACAGCTCGACGAACATCCTCGCGTCCTACTCTCCGTCGGGCGGACAGATCGCCTACACGAGCTTCATGCGCAACAACCCCGACCTCTACGTCGGGCCTGCGGGCGGCGGCCGCCCCAAGAAGATCTCCGGCCACCAGGGGATGAACACCGGAGCGTCGTGGTCGCCCGATGGCACCAAGATCGCGCTGACCTTGTCCAAGGACGGCAACCCAGACATCTACGTGATCAACGCGGGCGACGGAACGGTCCTGCGCCGGATCACCAACGACAAGTCGATCGACACGTCACCGTCGTGGTCACCGGATGGCGGCTCGATCGCGTTCGTCTCCGACCGCAACGGCGGCCCGCAGATCTTTGTCGCCTCCGCCGCCGGTGGAAGTGCGCGCCAGGTCTCGTTCAACGGCAGCTACAACACGACACCGACGTGGTCGCCGCGCGCCGGCAAGAAGATCATCGCGTACACCACGCGCGACGGTGGTCGCTACGACATCGTGACGCTCGACCTCGACACCAAGGCGATGGTCCGCATCACTCAGGGCGAGGGCAACAACGAGGAGCCCTCGTTCTCGCCCAACGGCCGCGCGATCGCATTCGCGCGCACGGGCCAGGGCGTGTTCATCGCGAGCTCCGATGGCACCGGCAAGGCGATCAAGGTGTGGAGCGGCTCCGCGACCGGCGTCGATTGGGGCCCAGCTCCGAAGGACTAGTTCGAGGAGTTACGCGCAGTGCCACCGTCGCTGCGCGTGACCGCACACCCGCACGCCGGAGCGCCCTCCCGGTATCACCTGGCTCCTCGAACCGCCGTGATCCCGTGGACCACTCGACGAAGTCCGCGACCGTGCGGCGTGTCGCCCGCGCACGAAGATCGCATCCAAGGAGATGGCTTGGTTCGTGCTCATGAACTCGGACATGCCGGTCCCGTTCCCCCACCGCTACAGCGCATCGATCAGCCGCACGTTCGCATCGCGGGCGCGGATCGAGGCGCCACCGCGCGTCTCGCTCCACGGTGGGCCCTCCTCCGAGTTCGACGGCGACGTCAGCGCCTGGTCGCCGGAGCACCTGCTGCTGTCGAGCCTGGGCCTCTGCATGCTCACGACCTTCGAAGCGTTCGCCACCCGCGACGGCATCGAGCTGGTGACCTGGAACGCGACCGCGAACGGTCAGGTCGAGCGCACGCCGGAGGGCCTGCAGTTCACCTCGATCGTGCTCTGCCTCGACATGGAGCTCACGGGCAAGGTCGAGCACGTCGAGAAGACGCTCGAGGACGCCAAGCAGTACTGCCTCGTCCTCAACTCACTGCGCGTGCCCGTCGTCGTCGAGACCACGATCCGCACGCCTGGCCGTGCCGAGCTCGAGCTCGAGCGAGCAGCCGGCTGAGTCACCCGACGCCCATCGCCGCCTTGACCATCTTCTCGTAGAGGCCTCGAAACAGATTCTTCGGGTCGGTGACTGCCTTCACCGCGTCGTAGTTCGGCTTGTTCCAGATCGTCCAGAACTCTGCCTCGGGATAGTAGTTGTGCGAGATCAGCGTCTTGATCCCGCCGAGGTCGCGGAGCTTCTCTTCGATCATCCGGGCCGCGTTCCGATCGTCGCGCTGGCGCATCCCGTAGATCGCCAGGTCGAGGAACATCTCGTCGGTCCCCATCCGCCGGTAGAACCCACCGTCGAGCCACTCGTAGTCGTGGACGCGCCGGTACGGAACACACCACAGGGGATAGAACCCGAACTCGCGCTCCCACCACGTCAAGAACTCCGCCGCCTTGCTCGCCGGCACGAACACGTCGACCGTGATCGTCGGCCGCTCCTTCGGCAGGAGCCAGTGCAGCTTCTCGGCGAGCCGCAGCCATTGCGACGACGCGAGGAACTTGCCGAACACCAGTCGCCCGACGAACGAGTGCGGCCGGACGTTGGTCACACCTCGGTCGTAGCGAAAGAAGTACTCGGGCGTCGTGAGGTAATCCTCGGTCCGCGTCGCGGTGCTCTGGTAGTAGACCTTCAGCCACGAGTAGTCGCTCGTGTACGGCGCGCGGTCGACGAACCAGCCGAGACACAGCACGTACTTCGTCGGCGAGTGGATGATGCCGTCCATGAAGTCGACGTCGCGCGTTTCGGCGTGCCGCATGATCGACGCCTGATACGCCGCCAGCGTCGGGTGCGTCTCGTACTGCAGCTTCACGTACTCCTTCGCGGGAACGAGCTTGAACGTCAGCTTCGCGAGGATGCCGAGCGTGCCGAACGCGCCGTGCAGCATCTGGAACACGAGGGCGTGCTCGTTGTCGGGTGTGCACACGAGGACGTCACCCGTCGCGGTGATGACCTCGTACTCGAGGCACGTGTCGTGAAACCCGCCGTGAACGAACGACATCGACTCGATCGAGCAGCCGGCGACGGCGCCGCCGATCGTGATCGTCTTGAGCTCGGGCACGACGATCGGAACGAGGCCGTGCTTCATCGTCGCGGTGACGAGGTCGACGAAGGTGACGCCCGACTCGGCGACGCAGATCCGGCGCTCGGCGTCGACGTGGAGGACCTCGGTCAGATCGGAGATGTCGATCTTGTCGTCGCCGCGGCGCAGATCGCCAGCCTTGGGGACCTGGTGGGAGACCGAGGCTTTCTTGAGAGAGACTGGCTTGTCCCCACGATGAGCGCGGAGCTGCCGCACGATCCGAGCGACCTTGTCGGCGTGGCTACTCACCGCGTGAACTCTACTGGCGATCAGCCGCGGCGACGCGGGCGACGGCGGGCGTTGCCTGCCGGGCGGTCGGCACCACCGCCACCGCCACCGCCACCGCCACCGCCACCACCACCGCCACCGCCGAACCGGGGTGGTGGAGGACGATCGAAGCTCGGGGCCGCGCGTTGCGGGGGAGGGTTGCGGTAACCGGAGGCCGACGGCGGTGGTGGCAGCGGTGCGGGCGAGCCGCGACCCTCGGACCGAGGTTGCTGCGGGCCGCGACCATTCTGCGATTGCTGCGGGCCGCGACCGTTCGATGGCTGCGAGCCCTGCCCGCTCGATCCTCGACGACCGCGACCGTCGGAGCGCTGCTGGGGGCCACGATCGGCCGGCTCTGGGCCTCGATCGTTCGAGGGTTGCACGGGCCGACCCTCGGTCGGATATGCGCCACGGCCGTCCCAGCGCGCCGGCATGACGCGCTCGGGTGGCGGCGGCGGACTGCGATCGTTCGAGTGCTGCGCGCCGCGACCGTCCGAGCCGCGCTGTTGCGATCCGCGGTCGAATGGCTGCGCGCCGCGACCGTCGGAGCCCTGCGGCTGTGAGCCGCGACCGTCGGAGCCCTGCGGCTGCGGGCCCCGATCATTCGAGTGCTGCGCGCCGCGACCGTCCGAGCCCTGCTGTTGCGATCCGCGGTCGGAGTGCTGCGCGCCGCGACCGTCCGAGCCCTGCGGCTGCGGGCCCCGATCGTTCGAGTGCTGCGCGCCGCGACCGTCCGAGCCCTGCGGCTGCGGGCCCCGATCGGACTGCGACCGACCACGATCGTTCCAGTCTCGTGTCGGGCCGCGACCGTTCGATGGCTGCGGGCCACGATCGAGTTGCTGGGGAGCCTGGCCGTCGGGTCCCTGTTGTGTGCGGCGATCGAAGATCTGTCCGCGGCCAGCTGGCTGCTGCGGGCCGCGGCCGTTCGAGTCTTGCGGCGGACCACGACCATCGGAGCGCTGCTGCGAACCACGATCGTCGAACCGTGGCTGCTGCGGCCCGCGACCGTTCGAGTCTTGCGGCGGACCACGACCATCGGAGCGCTGCTGCGGACCACGATCGTCGAACCGTGGATGCTGCGGGCCACGGCTGTTCGAGCCTTGCGGAGGACCACGATCGTCGAACCGTGGCTGCTGCGGGCCGCGACTGTTGGGGCCCTGTCGATCCCGGCCATCGACTCGCTGATCCTGCGACGGTCGCGGTGGATCGGCGGCGTACGCCGGTCGATCGACGACGGGGGGCGGCGGAGGGCGCGGCGGATCGGCCGCGTAGGCCGGTCGCTCGGAAACTGGCTCCGAGCCAATTAGCTCCCGGGTCGTGTTGCCCTGCGGTCCGCGATTGTTGGGTCCCGACGGCCCGCGGTTGTTCGAGCCCGCCGGGCCGCGATTGTCGAACCGCGGTTGCTGCGGACCCCGATGGTTCGGGCCGGACGGGCCGCGATTGTCGAACCGTGGTTGCTGCGGGCCGCGGTTGTCCGGGCGCGGGCCACGGCGGTCCGGGCCGCGGGTCGGGCGAGGTGGCGGGGGCGGAGGCGGCACGAACTCGGGGGTGAGATCGCGGCTGACGTAGGCGCGCCAGATCGCCCGTCCGTCGGCGGTGTGCGGGGCGAGCGACGGGTCGAAGCCCGAGACGAACGCGACGATGTTGTCGAAGTCGCGCTGGAAAAACCACTCGGCGCGCGAGCTGTGGGCGGCCGAGATGACCTGCGGGAAGTCGATGATGGTCGGCCCCTCGACGGCTGCGAGAATGTTGTAGGGCGACAGATCGCCGTGGATGAGGTCGCAGCACAGCATCGAGATGATCTGGGCGACGAGGTCGGCGTAGAGGACGACGGCGGAGTCCTTGTCGAACGCGACGTCGATCAAGCGCGGAGCGGCGTTGCCGTCGACATCGCGCACGAGGTCCATGAGGAGGACGCCCTCGTAGAACATGATCGGGGTCGGGATCCGGACGCCCGAGCCGACGAGCTTGAACATCGCGTCGGCCTCGGCGGACTTCCAGGCCTGCTCGGACGCCTCGCGACCGTGCTTGCTACCGCTCTCCATCGCCCGCTGGTCGCGACTGTTGCGGACCTTGCGGCCCTCCTTGTAGTCGGCGTTGTTCTTGAAGCTGCGGTTCGTGCGGTCCTTGTAGACCTTGGCCGCCATGATCTCGTCGCCGCGACGGACGAGCGAGATGTTCGCTTCCTTACCGCTCTTCAGCCGTCCGAGGACCTCGTCGATGATGCCATCGGCGATCAAGAGCTCGAGTTGGTCCTCCACGAAACCGGCACCCTATCATCGCGGCGCCATGTGACCTATAAGCAGTCCGATGGTGAGCGCATGAGTCGGTACGGTGATCTCGCGGTGCACCGCTGGATGTTGCGGGATGAGATTCGCAACGAGGCGTATCGCCTGGCGATCGCGCATGTCGTGAAGCCCGGTGACGTGGTCCTGGACATGGGTGCGGGGACCGGGATCCTCAGCATCTTTGCGGCTGTAGCGGGGGCCAAGAAGGTCTACGCCGTCGAGCGGACCGAGGTCGCGGCGGTCGCCCGCCGGATGATCGAGAAGAACGGGTTCTCGGACCGGATCGAGGTGATCCAGCAGGACCTCGAGGACGTGACCCTGCCCGAGAAGGTCGATGTCATCGTCTCGGAGTGGATGGGCGGGTTCGGAGTCGACGAGAACATGCTGGCCCCCCTGGTGATGGCTCGCGACCGCTGGCTCAAGCCGGGCGGCAAGATCATCCCGGAGCGGGTGACGTCGTTCGTTGCTGCCGCCGAGGTCGTCGACTTCGACGAGGCGATCGCGTACTGGAACTCGCGACCGCACGGCGTCGACATGAGCGTCATCGCGAGCATGACGACGCAGGAGTCGTTCCATACACAGACCGACCTGCCACCGGACTCCCTGATCGCGGCGCCGCAGGCGATGTGGAGCCACGATCCGTACACGTGCTCGCTCGAGGAGGCGGATCAGCCGTTCACCGCGACCTGTACGTTCGCGGCTACCCGCGACGGCGAGGTGTCCGGCCTCGTGTCCTGGTTCTCGGCGGAGATGGGCGACGGCAACACGCTGACCAACGCGATCGGCGCACCGCGCACGCACTGGGGCCGCACGCTGTTCCCGTTCGACCACCCGATCGAGGTGCCCGAAGGCGCGCCGATCCAGGTCGAGGTTCGATGCCTGCCGTCGATCCCGGGGAGCTGTGAGTTCTACTGGTCGGTGAAGGCGGGGGATCGTCCGCTCGAGGAGCACGACGTCTCGCGGCACCGGCAGAAGCACTGAGCGTTAGGCGAGGCGCGCGCGAACTGCGTCGGCGATCGAATCGGCGACGCCGATCTGATTGGTCGAGTGCGGGATCGTGTCGCAGGTGACGATGCCGGTAGCGCCCGCGAGCATGAGCTCGTCGTTGACGGCATCGGCGAACACCGCGTGGATCGCGATGCAGACGGGGGGGGCACTGCCCGCGGCGCGGAGCTGGCGCGTGGCCTCGACCATCGTCTTGCCCGTCGACACGATGTCGTCGATCAGGACCGGCGTGTGACCCTTCCAGGCCTGGTCGGGCATCGAGATCGAGACATCTCGATCACCACGTCGCGTCTTCTCGAGGATGACGTAAGGCGCATTGCAGCCCGCGGCGACCGCGGACACCCACTGCACGCTCTCGGCGTCGGGCCCGACGAGCACGGGCTTGGTGATCTTGTTCGCGATGTAGTTCGCGATCGACGGGGCGGCTCGCGCGATCGTCGTCGGGATCGAATAGACGTGAGCGAGCGAGTCGAGGCGGTGCAGGTGCGGATCGACCGTGACGAGCCAGTCAACGACCTGCGAGAGCAGGCGTGCAAAGTAGGTCGCGGTCACGCCTTCGCCGGGATTGAACCGGCTGTCCTGGCGCAGGTAGGAGAGGTACGGCGCGACGAGGCCGACGCGGCGCGCGCCGAGATCGCGGACGGTGCCGGCGAGGAACGCGATCAGGAGGAACTTGTCGCCGGGCTCGTGGAGGCTGCCGACGATCACGACCTCGGACCCTTTGACGTCGCCGTCGATGCGGACGTAGAGCTCGCCATCGGGGAACTGGCGGACCTCGGGGAGGATCAGGGTCCCACCGAGGCGAGTCGCCAGCTCGCGCGCCTGCTTCTCGCTACCGGGAACTGCGATGACCACCGTCACCCCATGATGCTAACGCATAGGCCTCCGCGACCCGAGCCAAGGTTGCTACTGATAGACGGAGCACGCACCTGCCGATGGTGCGCTTTCGTCGTTCCGGTCCGTGAGCGAACCGCTGTCCTCGCCGATCGCACCGACCACCAAGGTGTCCGCCGAGAGCGCCACGCTGATTCCGAATCGATCGTCACCTCCGGGCGAACTGCTCTTCAGGTAGTGGCGCTGCGTCCATGCACCAGAACCCGTGGACTGGAAGAGATAGACCGCACCGGCGTCGGTCGAGGTATCGGTCCGGTTGACGGGGTCGAGCCCCGACCCGGGGCCGTCTTCGCGATACGCACCGACCGCGATCGTGTCCCCGGAGATGTCGACGACGGCGCCGAACTCGTCGCCGCTCGTCGGTGTGTCCGCGGTGAGCTTCTGCTCGAACGCCCAGGAATCGGCAACGCGCGAGAACACGTAGGCGCCACCCGCCTGATTCGCGACACCGACTGCAGACGCACCCACCACCAGGCGCGTCGCAGTCATCCCGATGCTCGTGCCGAACTGCGCACCGAGAAACGGATCCGACGCTGCGACCTCCTGCACGAACGACCAGGTCGCGAGCCCGAACACATAGATTCGGGCCGTGCCGGTGTTCGGGATCGGCGAGCCGGCGACCTCGCCGTTGCGCGCCCCGACCGCGATCACGCCGCTCGCGATCGCGACTGACTCGCCGAGCGCATCCCCGAGACCGCCCTGCCCCGCCGCATCCTCCCGGAGCGCGCCGTCGAGAGACCACGTCGTTCCCACCCTCCGGAACGCAAAGGCCTCGCCCGAGTTGCTGGCCATGTCGTCGGTGCCGGGCGCGCCGATGACGATCACGTCACCCTCGATCGCCACGTCCCACCCGAACAACGCGTCGGCCTGCGGCGCCGGCGCTTTGAGGTACGCCTCGAAGAGCCACTGCGTGCCTTCGCGGCGGAACACGTACGCCGCGCCCGCGTGGCTCGCGGTATTGTCGCTCGTGTTCGTCGTACTGGCGCTCGATTCGAACGGTGCACCCACGACGATCTTTTCGCCCGACACGGCGACCGAGTAACCGAAGAGGTCGCTCGCATTCGCGTTCGGCGCCTTGAGAAACGCGACGCGTTGCCAACCTCCCTGCGGATCGCGCTGCCACACGTACGCGGTTCCACTGAGCGATGCGCCCTGATCTGAAGGGTCATCGGGATTCGCGAGGCTGCCTTCGCCCGCGGCCCCGATGACCATGACGTCTGCGTCCACGTCGACGCTTTGGCCCGCGAAGTCGTTGGATTGAGGGTTCGCCTTCGCGTACGCGTGATCCACGAGCGCAACCGATCTGGTGACCTCGATCGTGTACGTCGAGCGCAACGTCGGGCTCGCCGGGTGATCGACCACGACCTCGATCGACGTCGCCACCGGGGCGAGATCGATCGGAGAGCTCGCCACCCCATTCGCGAGCGCCTCGCCCTCGATCGTGAATGTCGCCTCGTCATCCGCCGCCGTGGCGGTCACCACCGTGTGCTGTTGTAGCTCCGACACCACCAGCTCGTAGTCGAGCGAAGCCGCGTTCAGCACCGGCTGCGATCCGGTCGTCGTCGACAGGTCGAGACTCGCGAGGCGGGTGAGGCCGCGACAGAGCAACTCCACCACGACGTCACCACCCGACACGCCTGCCGGATCGTCGATGATGCATGCGGGCGAGCCGACGATCGAGAATGCGTACGGTTCGCCGGCGAGCACGCGCGACGAGAAGTTCGTCGTGCCGTCGGCGGCCACCGTGACGATCTCGTCGACCGCGGCGGAGACCAGCCGCACTTCGATCTGCTCGACCACTCCTCGCGCTTCGATCGCGGCAACGTGCGACGTCGGCGGATCGTCGATACCAATGACGATCTGACAACCCGCCGTCGCTGCCAACACCACAAACATCGCGACACGTCTCATGCTGCTCCTTTCAGAACGAGGTGAACCAAGCAACGCCACCACCGCGGTCGCCGATCACGGGAACGACCACACTGCGCTCGAGCACGTGCTGGCGCGGTGCGGTGACGTACAAGACCACACCAACACCGAGCAGCCCGAGCCCGGCGCCCACCGTGAGGTTGGCGATGTTTGCGCGCGAACGCGCGGTGTCGACGCGGAGCTGCCCTTGAGGACTGCACGACGCCGGTATCTGGACGCACTCACCGCTATCGTGGGCGTCCTGCCACGCCGTGCGCGCCGCAAGGCCAAAGCCCAGCCCGACGAGCGCAGCAACGCCGCCTGCCCCACCCAATCCGATGCCCAGCAACCTGCGGCTCCTCCCTGGATCACTCGTGATCGTCACGGTCTTCAGGCGTTCGAGCACCACGGCGACCTCGACCGTTGTCGCCTCGATTGCCACCACGGTGATCGTTCGGTTGGCTCTACCTGGAGCCTTCGCGACGATCGTTGTCGGGCCTGGATCGACGAACACCGTCGAACCGAACAGCGCGGGCTCGACGATCGCGTCTCCTCGCGTGACGCTCAGCCCCGCTGGTGGATCCGCGACCCGAATCACGAGCTTCGGCAGCTTGCTCTCGAGAGCCTTCGCACGATCCACGGCGAGCGCTTCGCGCCCGTCCTTTGCGCCTCGCGCCACGTCGGCCGCTGCCTTGTAGGCGGCCCACGCGCTCGTCCACTTGCCGCTTCGCTCGTAACAGTCGGCCAGGTTCAAGCGGGTGCCGAGCGCAGGGTCCAGCCGCAGGCTCGCTTCGAACGTGGGGCATGCCCGCGCGAGCTCGCCCGCCGCGACCAACGCCCGCGCCTCCGCGAACAGCTGCTCGGCCGCGGCGAGGTTGTCCGTCGGGTTCGCATAGGCGAGTTGCGATGTCGCGACGAGAGTCAGGATCGACAGCTTCATGGTTGGTCTCGGAGGATGAGTGCACGCGCCGTACCGCGCGTTCGAGGTTGTTCAGGTGCGTCGTCCGAACGGATCGGCATCTGGCGGTGACGGCGGACTCGCGTCGGCCGGTGGCGCCTGCGCGGCATCCACTGGCGGTTGCACGCCGGCGTCGACGGGCGGAGAGGGCGTGCGGCGCGGGTCCGGTGTTGTGGTGCGAAGGCGCGGCTCGGGCGGACGGCGCGTGGGCGTTTCAAGCGTCGCTGCCGCGGCGTCCACCGAGCTCGCGTCGGGCACGCTCGTGTTGGACGTCATCGCGCTGGCATCCATCGTCGCCCCGACCACGGGGGGCGGCTCGACGGAGCGATCGGGTGGCGACTCGACCGCACGGCGCTCGGCCTCGTGGTCCGAGCCCTCCCGTTCGTTGTCGTGAGACCGGCCATCGAGCGCGCCTTGCACGACGAAGAAGGCGAGTGTGGCCACAACAAGGACGCCCGCTGCGAGCCATCTGCGCGACCGCCGTCGCTCGATCGCCCCGAGCGGGGCCACGTCGTCGTCCGACGTGGGATCCACGGTCGACGATGACGCCGGGCCGATGACGGCGTGCTCGATGTTCGGACGCGGAGAGAGAAGATCGGTCGGGGCCGAGGGAACTACACGTCGAGGCCCCGTGACACGTTCGGGCCCCCCCGTCGCCGGCGTCGCTCTTCGCTCGAGCCCACGCGTACGCCGTACGATCATCTCGGCGTGTGACGGTGTTTCGGCGAATGGGGCGAGCGCCTCGGCCAACGATGCTGCGGACTCGTAGCGATCGGCGGGAGACTTGGCGAGGCCCTTCATCACGATCGAGGCGAGTCCCGCGGGGGTACGCGAGGTCAGCGGCTGCGGCGGCATCGACGTCACGTTGATGCAAAGGTCCGCGAGGCTGTCACCGGGAAACGGAACGCGCCCCTCGAGTCCTTCGTAGAGCACGACCGAGAGCGACCAGAGATCCGAGCGAGCGTCGACATTCTTCGTCGAACGCATCTGCTCCGGGGACATGTAGGCCGGCGTTCCCATCCACGAGTTGGTGCCGGTGAGGTTGAGATCGTCGAGGGGGACCTTCGAGACGCCGAAGTCG
Source organism: Myxococcales bacterium (assembly GCA_031421915.1). Classification (GTDB taxonomy): domain Bacteria; phylum Myxococcota_A; class Polyangia; order Haliangiales; family Haliangiaceae; genus JABFXX01. The sequence goes on from JANOPP010000349.1 coordinate 21,433, forward strand.
AGGACCTTGACGTGGGGCGCGCCGTCGACCTGCGTCACGATGAACAGGTTGGACGGCTTGATGTCGCGATGAACGATGCCGTGCGAATGCGCTTCGGCGAGTCCTTCGCACGCTTGGAGGATCAGATCTACGAGAGCCGGCGGCGCGAGTCGCGGGCCACTGAACAGGTGCCGGAGCTCGACGCCATCCAGATACTCCATGACGATATACGGGTCCCCACCGGGGAGCATCCCGACGTCGCGCACGCGAGCGATGTGCTCGCTGCGCAGGCGAACGGCAGCTTTGGCCTCGCGCACGAAGCGCTGGACGGCATCAGGCTCGGCCAGTGCACGGGGCGTGAGAAACTTGATCGCGACGCGATCGTCGAGCTCCACGTGAACTGCCTCCACGACGACTCCCATCCCACCCTGACCGAGCACGCGGCCGATGCGATACTTGCCACCGAGCATCTCTCCGTCGGTGAGGTCCTTGACCGTCAGTACCGTCATCCGGAAGACCCTGAAGCAAGCGATGATCCGCCGCGCGAGCTGGGTCGTGATGGCTGGAGGCGACGGGCCGACGAGACGTCGCGACGAATTGTGTATACAGAGTGTCCAAGCGTATGGCGGACGATATGAAGACGACACCCGATGACGGGTCGAAGCCGCCGGGCGGCGACCTGCTGCTGGTTGCCGGCGAGGGGCGGCTGGTCACACACGCGCTGGTGGCAGCCGAGCTCGTGATCGGACGTGCGGCAGAGTGCGATGTGGTGGTGAATCACCCGGCGCTGTCCCGCCGCCACGCCATCATGCGGCGCGGCGACCGGGTGACCGTCCAAGATCTGGGCTCGACGAACGGCACGCGGATGAGCACGCACGTGTTGTTCGGCGGCGAGCCAGCCGTGCTCGGGCCGGGCGAGAGCTTCCAGATCGGGCCGTTCACGTTCATGTTGATCGCCGGGCGCAGCGCAGAACCGTCATCGCTGCGTTCAGGGATCGAGCGAATGAGCGTCGAGGATCCGACGATCGAGCGCGTCGGGTCCTTGGTGCGTGATGTTGCTCGCTCGGGCACGAACGTACTCATCCTGGGTGAGACGGGCGTCGGCAAGGAGGTGCTCGCAACGACGATCCACACGCTCTCGGAGCGACCGGGGCCGCTGCTGCGCATCAACTGTGCGGCGCTGTCGGAGTCGTTGTTCGAGTCCGAGCTCTTCGGCCACGAGAAGGGATCCTTCACCGGTGCGGTCTCCGGTCGGATCGGGTTGCTCGAAGCGGCCTCCGGCGGCTCGGCGTTTCTCGACGAGATCGGCGGGCTGTCTCTCAGTATTCAGGCGAAGCTGCTGCGTGCCGTCGAGGCGCGAGAGATCCTGCGAATCGGCTCGACCCGCCCGACCTCGATCGACGTGCGATTCATCGCTGCGACGCACCGAGATCTCGCGGGCGAGGCCAACACGAAGTTTCGCCAGGATCTCTACTTTCGGCTGGACGGTGTCACGCTACGTATTCCACCGCTTCGAGAGCGCCGTGGCATGATCGCGCCCCTCGCGCTGCGCTTCCTCGAGAGTGCGGCCCACGCGGCCGGCAGACGCGCGGTACGAGCGGCTCCGGAGTTCCTCTCTGCCCTGGAGGAGCATGACTGGCCCGGTAACGTTCGAGAGCTGAAGGCTGTGATCGAGCGTGCTCTGCTGATCGCGCGCGGCGGCGAGCTCGGGACGCGACACCTCGTGTTCGCGAAACCGGACCCCGCCGACGAGATCACACCGCGACCGATCGCCGCCGCTCCCGTTCCGAGCACGGATCCGTACCTCGATTCCAGTCAGCTCGAAGAGCGCGCGAAGATCGTCAACGCGCTCGATGCGTGTGCCGGCAACCAGACGCGAGCTGCAAAGATGCTCGGAATCGCGCGGAGCACGCTGGTGAACAAGTTGGTGTTGTTCCGGATCCCGCGCCCGCGGTAGCAGATCTGGAGGTATTCCGGGCCTATAGTTCCCGAGCGTGATCGAAGCGGTTCCCACGGAACGGTTTGAAGAAGGCTCCCTCGATCACGCGGCGAGCTATGGTCGATTTCAGGTGCGTGCCGTGCTCGGGCGCGGTGGCATGGGACTCGTGTTGCGCGCTCACGATCCCAAGTTGGGCCGCGATGTGGCGCTGAAGTTGCTGGCCCCCGAGCGCTGGGACGCGGCGACGTTCGGCACCCAAGGGCTGGAGCGCGAAGCGCGCGCTCTCGCGCAGCTGTCTCATCCCAACGTCGTCACGGTCTACGAGATGGGCACGGTCGGCGAGCAGCCGTTCATCGCGATGGAGCTGGTCGACGGCGTCACGCTGCGAGCGTGGATCAGCAGCGGGCGCACCGAGACCGAGATCATCGCGATGTTCGCGGCGTGTGCGCGCGGTCTGGCCGCGGCACATGCTGCGAATCTCGTCCATCGCGACTTCAAGCCCGACAACGTCTTGATCGGCAGTGATGCACGGCCGCGCGTCTCGGATTTCGGATTGGTGGCGTCGGAGCTCACGGGCGCGCGAGGGATCGCAGGAACGCCGGCGTACATGGCACCGGAGCAGTGGCTGGGCTCCGCCGTCGGTGCGCATACCGATCAGTTTGCCTTCTGCGTTGCGTTGTGGGAGGCGCTGACCGGGGCACGCCCCTTCGGTAACGAGACCACAGGTGAGAAGCTTCGCGACGCCGTGCTCTCGGGGCGCCTGCGAGACGAACCGCGACCCCGCCGTGCGCTCGCTTCGATCCTCACGCAAGGACTCGCCCGAGATCCCGCCGAGCGCTGGCCCTCTCTCGACGAACTGATCGTCGAGCTCGAGCGGGCGGTGGCTCGCAAGCGGCGGCGGTGGATCGTGGTCGGGCTCGCGACTGCTGCGGTTGCCGGCGTGCTCACGTGGAATGCGATGCGCGGCGGCGAGGACGCATGCGCGATTCGCAGCGCCCGCATTCACGAGGATTGGAACGGGATCGCGCGTGCACGTCTGAGCGCCGCGTTCACATCTGCCGAGCCGCAGACCGGCAGCTACTTCGCCAGCTATGTCAGCGAGATGCTCGATCGCTACGCCACCTCGTGGTCGGCAGCAGAACGCGCCGTGTGCAGAGCCGAACCGTCGGAGATCAACGCTCGACGCGCGGAGTGTCTCGAGGACGCGCGGGGCTCGTTCGTCCGACTTGTGAGCCTGTTGACGACCGCGAATGCTGCCGTTGTCCAGCAATCGGGCTCGGCCGTCGACAACCTGGTCGAGATCTCTGCGTGCGAAGACACGGTCGCGCTCGCCGCCGCGCTCCCCCCATCGAGCGATCCGAGCATTCGATCACGAATCACCACCATCCTGCGCGATATCGACGACGCCCACGCAGAATCGCTACGTGGCGAACACTCGACGGCGCTCGCACATACCAAGTCGATCGTGGCGAGCGCGCGCGAGCTCGGTCACGCGATGTCGCTAGCCCTCGCGCTAGAGCAGCAGGCCGATCTCGAACGCGATGTCGGCGCACTGGCGGCAGCCGAAGCCTCGTATCGTGCCGGCGCCGACGCAGCCGCAGATGCTCGTCACGATCGTCTCGCCGCGAAGATGTGGAGTCAGGTGCTATATGTCGGCGCCGAGCAAGGCGGAGACCTCACACGAATCATCGCGCTCGAGCCGGTCGCCGACGCTGCCGTGCGCCGAGCCGGAAGCCCACCGAACCTACGATTCTCCTACCTGATGAGCTCGGGTGTTCTGGCCGCCTGGCGGAAGGACTTCGCGACCGCAATCGATCGGTTCGCCGCGGCGGCGGAGCTGATGAAGAACAATCCACGACGACGCAGTGAAGCGCTCGGCAATCTCTCCATCGCTACATTCGAGACCGTGGGCGCTCACGAGGCGTTGTCGCTTGCCCGGCAATGGGCCGAGCAGGCCGAGCAAGCGAACGGACCCAACCATGTCGCGACCGCAGTCGCGCTGACAAACTACGCAGATATGTGCCTGCGGGTCGGCCGGCTCGACGAAGCGGAGCGCACGCTCGCTCGAGCATCATCGATCATCGAGAAGCGAGTCGGTCGTCACGGCTCTACGCGAGCGGCCGTGCTGCGAAACCTCGGGATCGCGGCGGGGTATCGCGGCGACTTCGCGCGTGCCCGCGTGCTTTTCGAGCAGGCGCTCGCTGCCGTGACCGATACTGCGGGCACCGAGTACGAACGCGGAATCACGCTCTCCGCGTTCGCGTCGATGTTCGTCGCTGCCAAGGAACCCACCGAAGCGGTGCCTCGTTTCGAGAGCGCTACCTCGCTTCTCGAGCAGGCAGTCCCGAACAGTGGTGAGAGTCACCTGGTCGCGGTTCAGTACGCCAGCGCGCTCGCCGATCTCGGCCGTTGCAACGAAGCACGGCCGATCCTCGACCGTGCCGATCCGATCTTGAGAACCGCCCCCCACCTCCATGGCGACCTGTTGGTGACGCTCGGCGTTTGCGAAGCGGTGCAGGACAAGTCCCGCGGACTTGCCACCCTCGAGCGCGCGCTGGCGCATTGCGGCGCGAATCGCTGCGAGCTCGTCCTCGATGTCCGCACGCGCTGGGAAGTCGCACGGCGGATCAGCGATGTTGCGCGCGCGCGCTTGCTGGCCGAGGAGGCACACAAGCTACTGGTAGAGGCCGGCGTACGTACACCGATGGTCACCGACCTGGCCTCGTTCGTGGCCTCGCCGTAACGCATAGGCGGAGGTCACCGCCGGCGGAAGTACCCCTGCTCGACGTAGTCGGCGAACTGCTCGCTCTCGAGCACGTCACCGCGCGCGACGAGCTCGGGGGCCCACTCGCCGGTCCCGATCGTCAGGACGTCGTGGCCGTCGCGCACGGACCACGTGCAGGTCGCGGGCTTGCTCTCCCACCGATCGAACCAGTCCTGCCACGTCGTACACACGCCGTGCTCGTCGAGGATGTGGACGCCCGCGTTGCGGCCCTCGGAGCACACCACCGCCGTCTTGCCCTTGCGGTAGCCGGCGGCGCCGCGACCAATACGGAGCGTGCCGCGGTCGAACACGAACTGGGCGCCATGGTACGCGGTGCCGCCGTTGATGCTGCCCTCGACCTGGATCGGCTGGGCGAACTGGACGGCGCACGGCGCGATCACGGCGAACCGGAGCTGGTGGTGGCGCGTGCCGTCGAACGCGGTGGCGGTGTCAGTGTCGATCTCGAGCGCGAGCGGTACGTCGGGTCGCGAGTCGTCGGCGGTCAGGGACAGCGTGAGCTGGGAGCTCCAGGCGCCCTGCCACGCGGGGATCGCGTCCGCTGGCATCCACGCATCGAACGTCGCCGGGCGGCGCGTGGTGAGGTTGTCGTCGTCGGCGCCCTTGCGGTCGCACGCTCCGAGGAGGGCCGCCGCAAGCAGAAGCCGCTTCATCATGGTCTCCACGACGTCCGGACGGACGCCGCGGGCCAGGAGTCGCATCAGGCTACGGGCAGCTCTGTCGGGTCACGCTGTCGAGGTGGCGATACGAGTTCTGGATCCCGGCGCCGCACACACATGGGCGCGCGACCTCCTCACCGCAGGGGACGAATTCGTCGGTGAACGTCTTGTCGCCTTCGGGGCCGCACGTGTTCTGCCACGTCATGATGTCGGGGCAGGAGAACGCCCGGTCGAGCCCCATGGTGAAGCCGAGCATCTGCGCCGACTTCTGGCAGCGAGCCCCCGCGTTGCCCAAGGCCTGCCACATCACGATGGCGATCCCGCGGCCATCGACGAGACCGACCGTGCCCTGGCAACGTGCTGCCCGGGCAAGCCCGGTTGCCGTGGCCGGCAGCCCGACCTGCTCCGGTTGATCGATGACGAGGAGCTCGAGGTGAGCGGCGGCGCCCGGATCGACGTCGGTGATCGTGACATTGAACGGCGCGAACTTGGCGGTGACGCACGCGACGAATGCCGGCCAGTCCGCGTCGACCCCGGTCGGTGGCGGAATCGTCGTGGTCGCCTGGACCAAGGGCGTCGTGTTCGTCGACGAATCCGACATTCCCGTCCCCGGCATGTAGGTGCCACCGGTGCGATTCAGGAACACGACCGTCGGCGGCCTCGGTGTGCATGCGGCGTCGGGAAGGGGGCTCGCATCGGGTGGCTGCTCGGTACCGCCCCCACAGGCTGCCATCATCATCACCAACGACAGGGCGTTCTTCATCTCCATTGTATATCTTGAGAGGGAGCGCGCGATCGAATCGCTACAGCGCCTTGAGCGGTGTCACGCGGAGCAGCACCGGGATGACCTTCTTGCTGGTCACGATCGACATGTGCTCGTACTGCGAACGAACGTAGAGCAGCTTCGCGCCGCGCTCGCGCTTCGAGAACCCGCCGACGTCCTTGGGCATCTTCTCGCGGGCGACCGCGAACTTGTACTTGCTGGTGAACGCACGCGAGCCCTGCTCCGTACTCGCCGCGACGACGATCAGCTTGTGATCGTCCGCGCGCTTGCCGCTGCCGATGAACTCGTCGAACTTGCGCTCGCCAGCGTACATCGCATCGAGCAGGATGATCTGATCGACGTGGCGGTGGTCGACCCACTGCATCACCGTGCGGAACGCACCGGAGTGGCCCATCACGATGATCGGCCCGTCGGGGAGCTTGATGTTCGCGCGGGTGACCGCGCGGCGGAGATCCGTGAGCGCCGGCCACTTCACCTGCTCGTCGTTGCTCGACGGTGCGTCGGGGACGATGAACATCGCGTTCTGTCGGCTCGCGCGGAACTGGCGGGCGAGCTCGTGCTCGCGCCACGCACCGTCGGCATCGGTCCAGTACCCGTGGACGTAGACCACGGTACCTGCGGTCTCGCGGTCGTAGTCGGCGGGGACCCAGACGTGAACGGCGCCCTGCGCGGTCTTGATCCGCCAGTGCGTGCCGCCCGCGACGGTGCCTTCCTTCTTGTCGAGGCGGCTCTCGCCGTCGTCCTTGATCCGAGGACGG
>JANOPP010000350.1:0-3230 GCA_031421915.1 Myxococcales bacterium
GTCCGCTTCTCGACGCGCGTCGCTTCCTTCGCGCCGGGGAACACCTTGAACTCCTCGGTGACGGTGAACTCCTGCTCGAACGTCGCCGACTGCGGCTGGATCTCGGCCTTCTTGATGCCCTGGCCCTCGAGGAACGCGACGGTCTGCTCGCTGTGCTGGCGCAGCATCGTGTACGCGGCGGTGCGATCGGGCGCTCGCGCCTCGAGCACCGCCGCCCACTCGATCAGATCCGAGACGATGCGCTTCTTTGCGGAGCCAACGACGTTGATCGTGCGCTTCTCCGGCTTGATCTTGATGCTCTTGTAGGTGTTCATCACCGTCGTCGTGCACAGCACCGCGGCGACCGCGATCGCGATCAATCCCATGGGTCGCACGAGCCAGCGAACGAGGTTGGTGCTCGTCGGGTCGACCGGCTTCTCACTCATCATCTCCACGGTGTCCTCCTGGGCGGAGAACGCCGGATGGAGGGAAGCTATTCCAGCTCGTACTTCTGAACGAGTCGGATCAAGTTTCGCCGCGAGACCTTGAGCTCCTCGGCGGCGCGGGTCTTGTTCCCGCCATGGCGCCGCATCGCCGCACCGATCATGCGCTTCTCGAGCGCTTCGACGGCGGCGGGGAGCGAGTCGGGCGTGGACTCGATGCCCGGATGCTCCGCAGGCACCCACTGGCGAATGCGCGGGGACAACAGCTCCGGTCCGATCATCGTCACGTCACCCGACAGCACGACGAGGCGCTCGATCTCGTTCTCGAGCTCGCGGACGTTGCCCGGCCACGCGTAGGCGTCCATCACCGTCGCGCACTCCGGCGTCAGGCGCTTCGGTCGCTGCCGCCGATGGCGCGCGAGGAAGTGCTCGATCAGGAGTGGGATGTCATCGCGGCGCTCGCGGAGCGCGGGCAGGTTCACGTTGATCACGTTGATCCGGTAGAACAGATCCTCGCGGAACTGACCGGCCGCCACCATCGCACCGAGATCGCGGTTCGTCGCCGCGAGGATCCTGACATCGACCTTGCGCATGTCGGTGTCACCTACGCGGTTGAACGTTCCTTCCTGGAGAACGCGCAGCACCTTCACCTGGAGTGTGGGCGACATGTCGCCGATCTCGTCGAGGAAGAACGTGCCTGCATCTGCGATCTCGAACAGGCCGGCCTTGTCGGAGACCGCGCCCGTGAACGCTCCGCGCTTGTGGCCGAACAGCTCGGAGTCGAGGAGGTTGTCGTTGAACGCGGAGCAGTTGGTAACGACGAACTTGCGATCGCGACGCTCGGAGCCCTCGTGGATCGCGCGCGCGACCAGCTCCTTGCCGGTGCCGTTCTCGCCCTGGATCAGTACGGTCGAGTCGGACGGGGCGACGCGATCGAGCAACACGTAGAGGTCCTGCATCAACGGGGCGCCGCCGGCGATCCCGTGGTAGCTCGTGCGCCGTCCCGGCGGCTCCGTGCTCGTGGTCTCCTCGCGATCGCGCAGCGCGGCCGCGACGTCGAGCGCCGCCTCGCCGAGCATGATCTCGACCAGCCCGCGCTCCGGCGCGCTGAGCTCGGACGCGATCACCGCGAGGCCCGGACCTCCGACATCGTCGGCCGAGAGCGCCGCGAACGCCGCGGTCTCCTGCGGCCGCTTCTCGACCAGCGTCAGCTCGAGTCCGCGCCGGCGCAGCACGCCACGCACGTGCTTGAGCACGCGGAGATCGAGGCCGGTCCACCACGGACTACTCATGCAGTCGTGCAGTGTGACAAGCCGTCACACCGGGAGCAAGCGTCCGTTCGCACTCAGTCCGGAAGGTCGACGCACCAGCGCAGCGCCGAGCGGCACTCGGTCCACGCGCGCTCGTCGATCGTCAGGTACGGGACCTCGAGCGTGATGACCTCGAGGTTTCGCTCGACGCCGTACTTGGTCCCGAACGAGCCGGGCGTCGGATACCCCATGTCGTGCTCGACCGGGTAGCCGCAGCGTTCGGACATCTCGTTCGCGAGCACCTCGGCTGTGCCGTCCCAGTTCACCATCCGGTACGTCGCGTGGACCGTGATGATGCGATGGGGCGAGATCCGGTCGATCAGGCCGACGAGCGCCTGGCTCTCCGGTTGATCCTCGGCGGCCGCGCCCGGGTTGTAGCTGGGGCGGCGCTGCGAGCCCCAGCACTTCGACCCGAAGTTGCGGTTGAGGTCGATGTCGTTGGCGTTGTTGCGCGTCCCGGCGATCACGCCATCCGGGTTCACGCACGGGACGATCCACGTCTCGCGACCCGGCGGGCGCTCGATCAGCTCGTCGGCGAGCCGCTCGAGCATGAGCTGGGTGACGGCCTCGTCGCCGTGGATCGCGCCGAACAGCAGAGCCGCCGGCCGGGGCTTCGCGTAGCCCGGCGGCGTGAAGTGGAGCGCCTCGATCGGTCGACCGAGGACGCTGTGCCCGATCACGAGCTCGCGGTTGGACATCTCGTGCTGATTATTCGAGCTGCTTGCCGATCACGCTCGCCGTGCCGTAGCCCGCGAGCGCGAGGTAGGCGACGCCGAGGGTCATCCCGCCCATCGACATGCCGCCGCCGCCGCCGCCACCGGCGACCCAGTTGACGAGGCCGGTGTACGGGCTCGCCTCGATGATGCTCGGATCTCCGACGAGGAACAGCATCGCAGCGTGCATCACGAGGCCCCACAGGATCAGGACCCACGCGATCGGCTTGGCTGCGCCACTCGACGGCGATGGCAGCCACGCGAGGAGCGACAGCACCGTCAGCGTGATGTTCACGAGGAACAGAATCACGATGATCTTGGCTGCGCCGGGAGCATCGATCGCCAACGTGAACAGCGCCACGAGCGGGATCGTTCCGTTGGCCGGTATGAGGAACGGGGCGAGCGACGCGAGCGCGCCGACCGTGATCAGGATCCGGGGCAACGAGGCATCGCGGTACTCGTGACGCGCGAGGAGGCTCGGGACCAGGATCACCGTGCCGGCCATCCAGACCAGCGACTGCCACGGCGGCATCCCGAGGATCAGCGTCGGCACGAAGATGCCGGCGAGACCGAGGAGCATCGCGATGAAGCCACGCGCCGCGGAGGCGAGCGGCATCGCCGCGAGGATGATGCTGAGCAGACCCACGCTCGCCATGATCAGCGGCGCGAGCTTGGCGGTTCCCGGCGCGTGGATGATCGCATCCCAGTTGAACGCGAGCGGCTCGAGCGAGACCGGCGTCGCGAACGCGGCGAGCAGCAGCGCACCCCAGATGAACATCATCATC
>JANOPP010000351.1:0-17937 GCA_031421915.1 Myxococcales bacterium
CTCCGTGATCGCGACGCCGAAGGTGAACTTCAACGTCGGTGGCCAGCTTCAGACCATGGGCCCCGACTATCCGGGTAACGCGGTCGGCGTCCAGCGACAGACGCTCGTGAACACAAACGGCAGCATCTGGCAGCTCAACGCAGATCTCCTCGATCTCGACGGCGATGCCATCGCGGAGGGCGTGTTCTTCGAGGGTGGCGTGTTCAAGCGCGCAAAGCCCGTGGCCTCGCAGCCTCCACGCCTGTTGTCGGCAGTGCACAACGGCCGCGGCGCGCACACGACGATCACGTACGCGCACATGAACGACCGGAGCACGCCGGAGGTTGTCGACCAGAACCCGGACGAGCTGTGGTGGGATGGTCGCCCCAAGGCGAGCCCGCGCGCCCAGTGGGTCGTCAAGTCGATGACGACCAGCGACAACTTCCAGGCGGGCACCGCGACGACGAGCTACCTCTACAAGAATCCACGGTTCGCCGCCGACGATCACGGTCACTACGGCTTCCGCGGCTTCGAGGAGGTGACGACCACGCACCCCGGCCCGACCGGGCTCGCCGACGGAACCGGGAGAAAGACCATCCATCGATACGGTTACAGCGTCGATTGGAGTGGGCGGCTCGTCGCGACGGTCGTCAAGCCAGCGATCGCCGAAGGAGCGAATGACGTCCGGTCGATCGACACGGCGACGTGGCAGGCACGTTCGCTATTTGGCGGAGCCCTCACGACGTACCATCCGCTCGTCACAGAGAACTTCACGTGCGCGAACGGTCAGACCGAGCTCGCGTGCACCGCCCCGGGGGGCGCACCCGGATACACCCGCGTCGAGAGCACGTACGCCGGATACCCGGCGAGCCCGGCGCCCATGCTCTGGGTCGAGTCTCGCTCGTTGCTCAAGTCGGCGGCCGCCGACGCCAACGGTGATCGCGATACGTTGAGTACGTACACGCTCGCCGCGACGCCGACGACCTACGAGTTGAGGCCGGACCTCACGACGCGCAACCATCGCGTCGCCGGCGCGATGGTGCTGTTCGGCAAGGCGCGCAGTGCGTGGAATCCGACCACGCGCGAGCTCACCGAAGAGACCTGGGTCGACGCGGTCACCAGCGTGACCTCTCGCAGTGTCCTCGACGCGACCGGCAACGTCATCCAGCAATGGAAGCCCAAGCAGAACGCGGCGGGGACGACCAAGACCACGCTTGCCTACGATGCTCGCCAGCTGTTCGCAGCGACGGTGATCAACGAGCTCGGCCACCGCGTCGATTCGGTGTTCGAGTACGGCACCGGCGCGACGCTCCTGACCCAAGGTCCCAACGAGCGCTTCTGCTACGGCGGTCCGGCGATTTGCCCTGTCGACCCGATGCACCCGCTGAAGGAGCAGCGCAAGACCAACGTCGACGGACTCGGGCGACCGGTCGAGCGTTGGGAGACGGTGAGCGAGGACGGCAACATCTACGAGCTGCTCCAGGTCGAGACCAACAGCTACGTTGATGCGGTCGTCGGATCGACGCCGATCTCGTCGACGAACTACAGCCGGATCGACGAGCAGGCGAATGTCTGGAAGCAGACCAAGAGCGAGATCGACGGACATGGTCGCCCGATCAAGACCATCGTCTCCGCCCAGGGAGCCGCGCCGGCGGATCACGTCACGACGTTTGTCTATCGGCCTGACGGCACACTGCAGACGGTCTCCGTTCCGGATCCCACGGCCAACAACGCGACTCTCGTCAGCTACACGTACACGTTCGACAGTCTCGGTCGTCCGCAGACGATCTATCGGCCCGACTCATCGACTCCGTCGAATCAGAGCGGCGTTGACATCGGTTACAACGGCGTCACGCAGACGACGACCGAGAAGGTCGGCGTTGCAGGAGGCCAAGCGGCCGTAACGCTCACGGTCAATGACAAGTTCGGTCGGCTCGCGCAAGTCCACGAGAAGACCGGTACCTCGACGTGGGCGATCACGAACTACGGGTACGGGCCGGACGATCTGGTCGCGACCGTCACGGATCCGCAAGTCGCTCCGCCCGTCATCACCTCGCTTCTCCACGACTTCGCTGGCCGTCGCACGCACATCACGCGCGGCTCGCGAACGTGGAAGTACGGATACGACGCGAACGGGAACATGACGTCCGAGGTAGCCCCCTATTCAGGAGCCTTCGATCCGGTCACCGAGCTGAACCACACGATGACGGTCGCGTACGACGATCTCGACCGCAACACGTCGAAGCTGATCGGCCGGCGCAACCTCTCCGATGCCGACCTTCTGCTCTTCGGGAGCGGCACCGAGACCTTCTCGTGGGACGTCTGGTTCAAGGGGCAGCTGACCGGCTGGGGCTCCGACTCGCCCACGGGATTTCCCTCGCACGGGATAGGCTTCACTTACGACGGTCACGGTCGTCGCGCCACCACGCAGCACTACCTCAAGAGCGCCGGCTACGACCTGCGGCGAGTCTTCACCCAGCAGTACTTGTGGAACGGCAACGTCCGTTCCACGCAATACGTCGACTGGGGCGGCGCCGGAGGCAACGAGACTCTCACCAAGACGCACTACGACGCGCGCGGCCTGCCGTCGAAGATCGAGATGCTCGCTCCGCAGGTCATGAACCTCGCGGTGCAGACCCGCAACGTGGCCGGCCTCGTCACCAAGCGGCGCACGGACCTGACCGGCCCGATGACGTTCATCGAATCGAACTGGACATACGACAAGCTCGGCCGCGTCACCAACCAGGACGTGCTGCGCAACATCGCGCCGGCGCAGGTCGCGAAGCAGACACTGACGTACTTCGGCAACGACGATGTCAAGACGCTGCAGCACTTCCTCGGCACGGCGAGCCGGACGTTCACGCACACGTTCGATCTGCGCCACCAGCTCACGGGCGTCACCACGAACACTTCGAGCTACTTTGGAGCGAACTATCTGTACGGCACCGCGGGCCGGCTGACTCGCGCGACGCACACCCGCACCCTCGGCGGGGTCTTGGGCGCTGATCCGAAGCTCGTTCGCAACGTCAACTACGTCTATGCCGGGACTGATCCGGAACAGGTGACGTCGCTGACCAACGTCAGCGGTGGCGCGACGTACGCGAGCTACACCTACGACGCAGCTGGTAACCAGCTCACGCGCAGCTACCCGCCGACGAACGAGCTCTGGGAGTACACCTACGACGGCAAGGACCAGCTCCGGCGCGTGAAGCGCAAGCTCTCGGGCGTCGTCACGGGCAGCGAGGAGTACTGGTACGACGCGTTCGGCCAGCGCATGGCCGTGGTCAAGCGCGACGCAGGGGGCAACAAGACTGAGCTGGTCTGGTTCATCGGGGATGTTCAGGCGCACTACAACCCGACCGGCGCCGTCACCAAGATCTACTCGCATCTCTCGCTCGGCACGCCGGTCGCGCGCGTCGAGCGCTCGGGCGAAACGACGAGCACGCTCGAGTTCCAGTTCCACGGCCTCGCCAGCAACACGATCGCCGCCGTCGCGCAGAACGGCACGATCAACGCGAGCTTCAGCTACGCGCCGTTCGGCGAGGTGCTCGAAGCGACGAACGCGGGTGCCGCAACGCTTCCGCCGCCGGGGCAGGGCACCGCGGTCCACAAGCGCCGGTTCAACGACAAGTTCGAAGACGACATCGGCGGCCTCGCCTACTACGGTGCGCGCTTCTACGACAAGACCCTGATCGGATGGACGCAGTCAGATCCTCTGTACCGATTTGTTCCTGATGCCGCCTGGACGTACGCGTTCACGGGCTGGAGTCCGGATCTCCTCGCGGCATGATGGGGATCGACTCCGGACGATCGGCATGATCTAAACGATGGGTGCTCAGCGTCGAAGAGCGGCTCGCCAAGCTGGAGCGCCTCATCGAGGCGCAGCAGGCGACGATCGAGGCGCAGGCGGCGCGGATCGCGGTGCTCGAAGCAGAGAACGCCGAGCTTCGTCGCCGACTGAGCGAGAACTCTTCGAACTCGAGCAAGCCCCCGTCGAGCGACTCGCCCGCGGATCGCGCGGCGCGTCCCAAGGACGCACCGAGTGGCAAGGCTCGCGGCGGCCAGCCTGGCCACAAAGGGCACAAGCGAACGTTCCTTCCGAGCTCGCACGTTCAGTCGACGACGCACTGCTTTCCGCCGCAGTGCCGACGGTGCGGCGACGCACTGCCCAAGCGGCGCGATCCGGATCCGCTCCGGCATCAGGTCGTCGACATTCCGAAGATCGAGCCGGTTGCAAACGACTACTGGCTGCACCGTGTGACGTGTTCGTGCGGCGAGACGACGTGCGGTGCGCTGCCGACAGGCGTCCCGTCCGGAATGCTCGGCGCGCAGGTGCTGGCGCTGATCGCGGTGCTGACCGCGGACGGGCATATGAGTCGACGCAAGGTACGGAGCCTGCTGTCGGCCGTCTTCGGGCTCGACGTCTCGCTTGGCACGCTGAGCGAATCGGAGCAGATCGTCAGCGATGCCGTGGCGCCGGCCGTCGACGAAGCTCGTGTGCATGCGCTCACCGAGAAGGTGAAGCATCTCGACGCCACGTCGTGGCGGGAGAGCGGTGCGTACCGAAGCTTGTGGACGTTGGCGACCGCGACCGTCACCGTATTCACCATTCTGGGCGACGGGACCCGCGCCGCACTGATGACCTGGATCGATCGAGTCCGCGGCGTGCTCGTGACCGACCGCGGCGCGCAGTTCGATTTCTGGGCACTCGAGCGGCGGCAGATCTGCTGGGCGCATCTCATCCGCAAGTTTGCGAGCTTCAGCGAACGGCGCGGTCGCCCCGGAGAGATCGGCGCCGACATGCTGCTGTGGTCGCGCGTGTTGCTGCACGCATGGCATCGCGTCCGCGATGGCACCGGCACACGCGCCGACCTCCGATCGGTAGCCACCAACGTCCGAGCGATCATGGAACGTCTGCTCGAAGAGGGCGCAACTCTGCCCGCGAAGGGCTTTCAGGGCGCGTGTCGCAATATCCTCGAACACCGCGACGCACTCTGGCGTTTCGTCCACGACTCCAACGTCGAGGCGACCAACAACCACGCCGAGCGCGAGCTCCGCGGTCTCGTCTGCTGGCGTCGGTGCAGCGGTGGGTCGCAGAGCGAGCGAGGCAACCAGTTCGCCGCGAACCTCACCTCCGTGATTCACACCTGCCGCAAGCAGCACCGCGACGTCCTCGCCTATCTCAACTCCGCCATTCACGCGGCTCTACACGATCGCAGGACCCCGTCTCTGATCGCCGCGCGGTAGTCCGCCCCGTGAACGGGTACGCCTGGACGATGCCTCGAAAAGCAAACCTCTACTCGTTCTCCCTTCAAAATTCGCTGCGCTACATTGACCCCGACGGACTGAACGTAGATGCACTCCGACAGGGTTGGATACTCTCACAGCAAGCGGTAGCGGCGTTGGGAACAAAGGCGGCACCAATCGTCGCCGGCATCCTGATTGGCGCTGTCGTGGCATCCACGATGGATGCCCTCATTGAGCCGATACCAATTCTCGGTGTCCCAGACTACGCACGGCCAAGACCCATTCAAACGACAGGTCCCAAGGACACCCCGAAAGAGCCAGAGTTTCTCAAGGATCCTCCTCCGGGCCCGTCCGACTCCGACGGTCCGTTCAGGCAACCGGGCACACCTAACACTACTGCGTTACCCCTCCCTCGCTGCTGCCGCGGCGTGATGGCGTGACCGTGTCGGGTGCGCAGCGTGGCAAACGGGGCAGCGCGGGAGCCAGCCGGCGATCGCTCGTGCGAAGGCGAGGCGGATCGTGATCAGGGAGTCGTAGAAGTGTCGCTCAGGCCGCGACGCCGATCGGGTCGTTGGTTTCTTGCCGGACTGAGGTGGCCCAGGGGGGGAAACGCCTTGCTCGTTCAGCGACGAGGAAGGCGTAACAGGCGATGGCTACGGAGACGTGGTGGTGCCAGCCTCGAAATCTTCGGCCCTCGAAGTGGTCGAGTCCCAGCTCTCCCTTCATGTCTTGGTAGACACGCTCGGTGCGCCAGCGTTCCTTGATCAGTTGCACGAGTTGCACGAAGGGCATGCGCTTGTAGGTCGCGAGGTGGAAATGAAGTGGCGCTTCATCCCCGTCGCGCCATTCGCAGACGAGCCACACCCGATCACGGCGACGCGGCTCGCGGCCGTCGTCGGCAGCGGGCACGACACGGACAAATGTGAAGCGAGCGTGAAGCGGCTCAGCCGTGCCCTCGCGCCAGGTGTATTTGCGAAACGAGCCGGATGCAGCGAGTCCTTGCGCGAGTCGACGTGCTTCGATCGGATCGCCGCTGCGGCGACCGAGTGCGTCGACGGTCCAGACCCGCGTGGTCGAAGCGACGCTGACCGCAAAGTCGAGCCCGAGCTTGCGGCAGCCTTCTCGAAATTCGGAAGAGGCGCCATATCCTTCATCGGCGAGCACGGTGCCACGCGGCAGCTTCGCCTTGACCGCGCGACGGAGCATCGCCAGCGCGAGCTGCGGCTTGGTCTTGAATACGACGTCGTCGGGAATGCGCGCCTCGGCGCGCCGCGCCGGGTCGTTGGCCCAGCACGTGGGCAGATACAGCTCGAAGTCGACCGCGACGTGATCTTGCGGGGTCGCGATCGAGAGACTCACTCCGATCTGACAGTTGGTGATCTTGCCGGCCGAGCCCGTGTACTGACGTTGAACTCCGACGGAGTGCTTGCCTTGCTTGAGAAAGCCCGTGTCGTCGACGATCCACGCCCACGCCACCGCGTTCTTCGTCATCGGTCCGAGCGCGTGGCGCGCGGCGGCGAGCCGCACCGTGTGATCGTCCCACCCAGAGTTGGTGATGAACTCCTGCATGCGCTGATGCGCGGCATCCATGTGAGAAACGCTCGCGCCGGCACGCGCCACGATCGGCTCCATGCTCTTGCGGTCCCCATCGCCGATCAGCCCGAACGCGTACCTTGCGAAGTTGGCGCGTCGCTGCGGCGTCCCGAGTATGTCGCCCATACCGTCGAGGTAGTCGCGGAGTCGTTGCTCGGAGGCGCGATCGATCTCGATGTCCACGAGTGCGACCAGATCACGTCACGATCGCTGCTGCAAATCCGAGATCGACAAGCACGCGCAACCGATCGGAATGATCCAACTTCGGAGATCTCCTCGGCACACCCGAGGCGCTGACTCAGTAGTGTTAGGCGCGACACCAACCGACTTGTCGCCGATCTTGACGTCGGCCCCTTCGGGTGCGCCGAGCAACGTGATGATCACGTGCGTCGGCGTCGCTACCGGCGGCGAAATCGGTGCCTGCGCCGGCGCGTCCGGGGTCACGGCCGAGATCGGCGGTGGAGTCACCGTGGGTTGGGTCGCCGTGGGCGCCGGCGCGCCGCGATCACCGAACCGCGTCCACGCGAGCGTCCCGGCGCCGCCGAGCATCACGACGGCCAGCGCGATCCAGAGCGGTGCTCTCGACCTCGCGGGTGCCAGCGTGATCGAGTCAGGACCGACCACCTTGCCGGTGACCGGAGGCGTGGTGTCACCCGGCGACGATGGGAGTGTGTCGGCAATCTGAGCCACCCCACGCCCAGAACGCGGCGGTTTGCGTGAGATCGCGGTCGGGAACATCGGCGTTGGCGCCGTCGACTCGCCTTGTAGCGCCGTGACCGCGCTCATCACCGTTGCGGGGCGCTGCGCGGGATCCTTCTGTAGCATCCACGCGATCGCGTGATCGATCTCGGTCGTCAGCGCGGGATTGATCGACGAGGCCGCCGGCGCGTCCTCGTGCATGTGCTTGTGCAAGATTTCGATCAGCTCGCCATGGAACGGGTAGTCCCCCGTGAGCAGGCGAAACGACAGCACGCCGAACGAGTAGATGTCCGTGCGGTGATCGACGTCGCGCCCGCGGCATTGCTCGGGGCTCATGTAGTACGGCGTACCGAGTGGCACACCGGTGCCGGTGCGATGCACCTGATCTTGATCGGGCGAGGTCAGCTTCGCGATCCCGAAGTCGAGCAGCTTGGGATAGATCTGCCCCTCGTCGTCGAACGACAGCACGATGTTCTCAGGCTTGAGATCGCGGTGGGCGATGCCCTTGGCGTGGGCCGCGTCGAGAGCGCGGGCGATCGCACGCAGGATCGGCAGCGCGCTCTCGATGCGGAGTACGCCTTGCTCGTTGAGGTGCCGATCGAGCGGAAGACCGTCGAGGTACTCCATCACGTAGTAGTGACGGCCGTCGCCGAGCTGCCCGAACGAGAAGATGTCGATGATGTTGCGGTGGCGGATCTGATTGACGGCGCGCGCCTCGGCGACAAAGCGCGACACGATCCCCTCGTCCGAGGAGTAGCGACGCGACAGCACCTTGATCGCGACCTGCTTGCCGATGACGGGGTGCTGGGCGCGATACACGGTGCCAAAGCCGCCCTTGCCGATCTGATCGCGGATCACGTACTCGCCGACGACATCGCCCTCGGCGAGCTCGCGATCACCCGCGCCGATCGCGGTCGGCTCGCCCCCTGTGTGCATCGTGCTCACGCACGTCGATTGTAAGCTAGAACCTGCCCGACAAGCTGAACCCAGTTGCGGTGCCTCCGACGGTTGGCGTGATCTGTACACCGCGCGCCGACAGTGCCTCCCCCGACGGAGAATCGAACAGGAGCAAGAGCACCCCGATCGTGCCAGCCGTCACGGCCGCACCGCCGAAGATCCAGGTCGCCGTGACATAGCGATCGCGGCTGCGGACCTGTGCATCGTAGAGATCGCCGTCACTGGGCGGACGGTTCCCCATCGCGATGCCGGCGCGGAGGTCGCTCGCGTTGCCGTCCTTCACGTTCGCGACGATCGCCGTTGTGATCGCACCCGCGGCGAACACCCCTGCCCCACCGAGCACCCACGGCACCGCGCGCCGGCGTGCAGTCTTCTCGAGCGGCGCGGCCAGCGCGAGCTGCTCGCCGCGCGTGACCGTGATCTCGCGAGCGAACGGCTCGCGGCCATTGCGAAGGATCGTGAGCAGGTGCTTGCCGGCAGCCACCTCGAGCGCCGCGGCTGGCGTGGTCGCGACGGGGCGACCGTCGATCGAGATCCGCGCGCCGGCTTCCGCTTTCACGGTGACGAGCGCGGGCTTCGGCTTGAGCTCGACCTCGACGAGCGCGCTCTGCCCGTCGACGGCGACCGTCTTCTTCTCGACGGGGAAGTAGCCATCCGCGGAGACCGAGACTACGTGCTCCTTCGCGTCGACTTCCACGAGTGAGAATGGCTCGACCGGCTTGCCGTCGATCGTCGCGGTCAGGCCTCGCGTGGCCTCGCCGGTCGCGTCGCCGATCTCCTTCAACGCGCTGGTCTCCGACGCGCTCTGATCGGTGAGCGTCACGCTGATCCCGAGCCGCGTCCGTGCGAGCGACGACGACGAACCGACCCGAACCCCGGACGCGCCGAGCTTGTCGAGCTCGCGCTCCATCTCGGCGAGGTTGTCGGCGGCATCGCCGACACGACCACCCGTCTTCACCTTGGCGAGGTAGTCCCGATACAGCTCGATCGCACGCACGACGTGCTGCGCCTTGGGCTCGATCCGGTACAGCCGGCGGTACGCCTGCGCCGCCGAGAACGCGATCTCCGGCATCGCCTCGGACTTGTACGCCTCGTCGAAGTTCGCCGCCGCCGCGACAAAGTTCTGCGCGGCGTACGCCTTGGCGCCGGCGCGGAAGTAGCGCTCCGCGACCTTGCGCTCCGCCGCCGCGGTCGATGCGAGCGCGAGCACGGCGACGAGCGCGAGGCGGTTCACGAGCCACCTCCACGCGCACATGCGGCGAGGTTGCGCGAGCTGCACTGCGTGAACACGACGAGCGATCGCGCACCACTCTCACCTTCGAGGGCGATGACGTCATCGACACCGTCGCCCGTGACGTCGCCCGTTCGCACCGCCCCGATCCGGGTCTGGGTTCGCCCGAGCAGACTGATCTCGAGCTCGGCCTCACCGCGATGCACGCGGTACAGCGACGAACCGCCGTCGCGGCAGGCGACGACGAGATCCTGACCGCCCGATGCCGACATCGAATCACGGAGCGCGATCCGCGCGGGCGCGGCGTCGAAGCATGTGGTCGCGACCTGCGCGGTTCCCTGGGTGGCCGCGATGATCGCCGGGGCGAGGTCCTCGCAGCTTCGCGGCACGCCGCTGGCGTCGACGTCGCAGACAAGGATGCCCCCTGCATCCTCGCCCGACAGGCGCGCGCCCGCCGAGACCACGAGCTCCGGGGTGCCGTCGCCGTCGAGATCCGCCGGGTGCATCGCGCGAATCACGGTCCCGAGCGGGAGCTTCGACATGACCGCGGTGACCTCGGTCGCGACGACGGTGCCGGTCGCGCCGGGGTCGAATGCGACAACGTGGACGGTCCCCGCGCGGTCGTACGCGATCACCGTGTCGCGGGTCTCCGAGATTGGCCACGGCACGAAGGTGGCGTCGCTCACGCAGAGTCCCGTGCCGATCGAGGCGGCACAGTCCGCGAGCCCCATGGTCGAGACGCTCGGTGTCGGAGTCGCGTCGGGACCAAACGACGTCCCGCGCGTCGGCCACAACAGCGGTGAATTCTGCGCCGGCGTACGGCGATCGGTCATGACGGCAATCGGTTCGCGATGCTTGTCGCCCCGGATGAACCTTCCCACCATCACACCGCGCAGATCGGAGATCTCCTTCGGCGCCAGGAGCGGCCCGCCCATGTCCGGATCGTCATCGCCGCGCGGATCGAAGTACGGCGTCATCGTGCGCTGCACGCTGCCGCTGAGGATCGTGATGACTGGAGAGCTGGTGCCGGCCAGCGGTGGTTGCAGCACCACGAGGTCGTCGCAGACGGCGGCGATATCATCGCTGTCGCCGAAGCCGACGCTCGCCATCGACCACGTCGTAGGGAACGCACTGATCTGCGCAGGCTGCAGGAGGAGGTCCGTCGTGCCGTAGGCGACCGAGAGCCGCTGATGATCGGTGAGCTGCTCGACCATCGCGATATCGAGCCGGCCGTTGCCGTCGTAGTCGGCGAGCTCTGTCGACGTCACACGGCTCGCGGTGTCGAGTCGGAGCACGACGTACGCGGGGAATAGCGGGACGATCGTGTTCGTCCGGCGATACACGACATCGAGATCGTCCTCGGACTCCGGGATCAGCACGCCATCGATCCGGCCGTCGCCATCGAGGTCGGCGTGGTTGGCTCCGGCAAGGCGACGCTGCGAGATGTAGAGCTGCTCGAACCCGCTACCGACACCCGGCGTGTAGGCGTAGATGCCGTCGCTCATCACGAGCAGGTCCGCCGCTGCGAAGCCAAATGCCGGCGAGAGGGGGATGCGCCCGACCGGAACGATCGTCGTCGGACGCTGGGGCGGCCCGACCAGCGGCGTCCCCTGCGGTGACGCGACCGCCTGTAGCGTACAGCCCCCGGCTGCCATCGCTCCGTCCCAGTAGCGGAGCCCGGGCGCACCACCGTCCGTGTTGACGAGGCCTGGACACCTGTCCGCATCGGCCTCGAGGTCGGCGAGTATCGGCTTGCGAGTCAGCCCCGCGGGACCACCCGCGTTCGCCGGGGTGATGTCCGTGATCACCCACGGAGCGAACAGCGGCTTGTGCAGCGACATCACGCACAGCTTGCGCGGCGAGGCCGTCGTCAACAGAGAGACTACGAGCTCGGTGTCACTCACTTGGTAGACATCGACGGCGGAGCTCGCGAACGACTGCGCGACCGGCAATAGTCCGAGCCGGACAAAACACGGCGCCGCGAAGGTGGGCGTACCAATGAGGTCGACCGCCGCGATGATCAGGCTCCCGTCGAGGTCAGAGAGGAACGCACCAAGCGTCAGCCGCCCGATGTGAAACGCGTGCCGGATGTCGATGTCGGCACTGCCCTCGACGACCCCGGCGCCCACCGGCATCGGGGAGATCCCACCGAACCGCGAGCCGTACGAGACCAGGCCATCGGCCGTCGCGATCGTGAGATCTGTGGAGCCGTCGGCGTCGAGATCACCGAACGCTGCGGCGCTGAGCTGCGATGGCGTGACCACCGAGTCGCTGCGAGTCAGGCGACCGGTCGGCTCGCCGTAGCGCACCGCGACCGACGTTCTCGATACGCCGACGACATCACCGATCTTGTCGTGATCGATGTCGGTGATCGCGAGATCGTTGACCTGGAAGGGACCCGCCGGCGTCGCGGGGCCGAGCAAGCCGCCCGGCGCATGACAGAACCCATCGGCGCCACACGCGTAGTCCATCGTCGGGCAGTCCTTCGCCTCGCTGCACACGACGGCGCAGCGCACGCAGCTCTCGGCGTTCGAGTCGCAGTCCTCGCCTGCCTCGACGAGCCCGTTGCCGCAGACACCACGATCGATCGGCTCGAAGCTCGTGCAGCCCCCGGTTCCGATGACGATGGCCACAACGATCGCGAGACGGCTCATGATTACTTTCTCCCGAACGGGTCGAGGATATCGTCGCGCGTCGGCTTCTTGCCGCCGCTACCACCAGGTCGCTTCTTGAGCGTGACGCCGAGCTCCTGATCCTGGTCGGGCGTGACCTCCTTGGAGGTCATCACGAAGCCATCGGCCTTGAACGTCAGGACGAGCGGCGACGTGTCGCGCGGCAGCTGTACGGGGCCCGGCGCGGCACCGACGGTCATCCCGCCCGCGAACACCTCGGTGCCCTCCGGTGCGCCGGTGATCGTGATGATCACGGTCTGCGGCAGGGCCGGCGTGACGACCTCGACGGGCGTCGGCAGCGGCGCCGGCGGCGGCGGTTGCTTCGGGAGATCGGCCCCTGGCGTCGGCGTCGCGGGCTCGTCCGTACCGCGCGTGACGAACACGGCGACGCCCGCACCGACGAGCAAGAGCACGGCGAGTCCGGCGAACAGCGGTGCACGCGAGGCACGGGGCAGCGGCGTCGCGTCCGCGTTCGAGCCAACCTTCGCGGCGCCCGACACGTTCGTGCGCCGTGCGACGCCCGTGTTCGGGGGCCGGGTCTCGAACGGTTTGAGCACCGGTCCGGTCTGGACGTCCCACACCGTCGTCGGCGGAGGCGCGAGCCCCGCGTTCGCCGCGGCCTGCTCGAGCGAGCGCACCGCGCTGCGGAGATCAGGCGGACGCTGCGCCGGATCCTTCTGCATCAGCCAGGCGAGCACCTCGTCGACCTCGCTCGACAGCTCGGGCACGATCGACGACGGCGGCGCCGGCTCCTCCGAGATCTGCTTCATCAGGATCGTCATGTAGTCGTCGGCGTCGAACGGATACGCGCCGGTCAACATCACGTACGCAAGGACGCCGAACGCGTAGTGGTCGGTGCGGTGATCGACGTCCTTGCCGCGGCACTGCTCCGGGGACATGTAGTACGGCGTCCCGATCGGAGCGCCAGTACGCGTCTTGTGCTTGAGCCCGTCCTCGGGCGCCATCAGCTTCGCGATCCCGAAGTCGAGGAGCTTGGGCCACACGCCTGCCGCACCACCGTCCGGATCGTTGGCGAGGAACACGTTCTCCGCCTTGAGATCGCGATGCGCGATGCCCTTGGCGTGCGCAGCATCGAGCGCCTTCGCGATTCCGCGCAGGATCGCGAGCGCATCCCCGATCGGGATCCGACCGTGGCGCTCGATCAACGCGTCGAGCGGCTCACCGTCGAGGTACTCCATCACGTAGTACAGGCGGCCGTCGTCGAGCTTGTCGAACGAGAAGATGTCGATGATGTGGCGGTTGCGGATCTGGTTGACCGCCCGCGCCTCGGCGATGAATCGCGACACCATCTCCGGATCGACGGAGAACTTACGCGCGAGGACTTTGATCGCGACGACCTTACCGATCACCGGATGCGTCGCCTTGAACACCGTGCCGAACGCACCCTGCCCGAGCTTGCCCTCGACCTCGTACTCGCCCACGCGCGCACCCGGCTCGAGGTCGGAGTCGACCGCGGAGGACGGCAGGTTTGTCGTGGGGTCCGACACGCGCTGAGAGTGGTGCAAGCGTCGCCCCATCCCGGGTGTGGAGCAACTCCACGAAGACCCGGAACCACCGTCGTGGTTAACGACAGCTCCCCGGTGATCTCGTGACCTGGCCACTACGGGGTGTCAGGTCGGACGTGTAGGCCTAGCAGTGACGCTGCCCCTACGTGGCTACTGAGGCGGGTACCGCACCTTCCACGTCCAGCTCTTCGTGATCGGGTTGTAGTCCATGTAGTCCTGCAGAGCCTGCGGCTTCGCGAGCCCCCAGGGATGCCCATGCTGGGCGCACAAACGAAAACGGCCGGGGACGAATCCCCGGCCGTCGCTCACTCGAGAGAGTGAGTGACTACTCGACCGACTCGGCGCGAGCTTCGGGGTCGACGTCGTTGGCGACCATGCCGTAGCCCTCGTCATCCTCGGTCGCGACATCGACCGTGAGGCGCTTGTACGCCCCGAGGCCGGTGCCGGCGGGGATCAGGCGACCCATGATGACGTTCTCCTTGAGACCGCGGAGGTAGTCGACGCGTCCGTTGATGGACGCCTCGGTGAGGACCTTGGTGGTCTCCTGGAACGACGACGCCGAGATGAACGACTCGGTCGACAGCGACGCCTTCGTGATGCCGAGGAGCAGAGCATCGCCCTTGGCCGGCTGGCCACCGGCGACGATCACGCGCTCGTTCTCTTCCTCGAAGATGTGCTTCTCGACGTGCTCGTCGACCAGGAAGTTCGTGTCGCCCGGATCGGTGACCGACACGCGGCGGAGCATCTGGCGAACGATCGACTCGATGTGCTTGTCGTTGATGCGCACACCCTGGAGGCGATAGACCTCCTGGATCTCGTCGACCAGGTACTTCGCGAGCGCGCGCTCGCCGAGAACCTTGAGGATGTCGTGCGGGTTCGCCGGACCATCCATCAGCGCCTCGCCAGCGCGGACGCGATCGCCCTCGCGGACCGACAGGTGCTTGCCCTTCGGGATCAGGTACTCGCTCGGATCGCCGACCTCGGGAACCACGAGCACCTTGCGCTTGCCCTTGGTGTCCTTGCCGAAGTGCACGGTGCCGTCGATCTCGCAGATGACTGCGTGATCCTTCGGCTTGCGCGCCTCGAACAGCTCGGCAACACGCGGCAGACCGCCGGTGATGTCCTTCGTCTTGGTGGTCTCGCGCGAGACCTTGGCGATCACGTCGCCGGCCTCGATCAGGTCACCGTCGTTGACGTAGATGTTCGAGCCGACCGGCAGGAAGTAGCGAGCCTCACCGGTGTCGAGCGAGCCGCCCGACGTCGAGTGCGGCAGCTTGACGGTGTTGCCGTCTGCATCCTTCAGCGTGATCCGCGGGCGGCTATCGCCGTCCTTGGACTCGATGATGGTCTTACGCGAGAGGCCGGTGATCTCGTCGAGCGTCTCCGTCATGGTGACGCCGTCGATGATGTCGCCGTACTTCACGTAGCCCGAGACCTCGGTCACGATCGGCATCGCGAAGGGATCCCACTCGGCCAGAACCTGACCGGCCTTGACGCGGGTGCCGTCCTGCACGTTCAGCTTGGCGCCGTACTGCAGGCCGTAGCGCTCGCGCTCGCGACCGATGTCATCGACCAGGACGAGCTCGCCCTGGCGGTTCATGACGACCCAGTGATCCTTCTTCTTGACCAGCTGGATGGTGTTGAGCTTGACGGTGCCCTCGTTGCGAGCCTCGAGCGAGCTCTGCTCGGTACGAATCTGACCGACACCACCGATGTGGAACGTACGCATCGTGAGCTGGGTACCCGGCTCACCGATCGACTGGGCAGCGATGACGCCAACGGCCTCACCGATGTTGACCATGTGACCGCGTGCGAGATCACGGCCGTAGCACAGCGAGCAGATACCGCGGCGGGTCTCGCAAGCGAGCACCGAGCGGATCTTCACGCGATCGATACCTGCGGCATCGATGATCTTGACGTGATCCTCGTTGATCTCCGCGTTCGACGGCACGAGCACTTCGCCCGTGTACGGATCGACGACGTCCTCGAGGACGACGCGACCGAGGATACGGTCACCGAGGCGCTCGATGATCTCGCCGCCCTCGATGAGCGGCATCATCTCCATGCCCTGGCGCGTACCGCAGTCGAACTCGCTGATGATCGTGTCCTGCGAGACGTCGACGAGACGGCGCGTCAGGTAACCGGAGTTCGCGGTCTTGAGCGCCGTATCGGCGAGACCCTTGCGAGCACCGTGCGTCGAGATGAAGTACTGGTGAACCGAGAGACCCTCACGGAAGTTCGTGGTGATCGGCGTCTCGATGATCTCACCGGACGGCTTGGCCATGAGGCCACGCATACCGGCGAGCTGCCGCATCTGCTGCTGCGAGCCACGAGCGCCCGAGTCAGCCATGATGAAGATCGAGTTGAAGGACGGTGCCTTCTTCTCCGCGCTGGACTCGGGGTCCTTGAAGATCTCGGTCGAGATCTCCTTCATCATGTCCTTGGCGATCGACTCGGCGACCTGCGCCCAGATGTCGACGACCTTGTTGTAGCGCTCACCGTCGGTGATCAAACCCTCGGTGTACTGCTCCTCGATCTCGGCGACTTCCTTCTGGGCCTCGCCCAGGAGGACTTCCTTCGAGGGCGGGATGACCATGTCGTCGAGACAGACGGAGATGCCGGCCTTGGTCGCGTACGTGTAGCCGGTGGTCCGCAGTGCATCCGCGAGGAGCACCGTGGCCTTCTGGCCTGCCTCGCGATAGACGAGATCGATCAGCTCACCGAGCTGCTTCTTGCCCATCACGCGGTTGATCGCGTCGAACGGAACCTGCGTCGGGCAGATGTCCTTGAGCAGCGCGCGACCGACGGTGGTCGTCACGAGCTCGGTGCCCGTGCCATCCGCCTTCGGCATGCGCAGCTTGATCGCCGCCTGCAGGTGCACCTCACCGTGGTCGTACGCCATGCGCACTTCCGGAATCGAGGCGAACACGCCGCGCGCGGTGGTCTTGCCCTTCTTGCCTTCACGGTACTCACCGCGGGCGTACGGCCGCTCGCGCGTGAGGTTGTAGAGGCCGAGGACGATGTCCTGCGACGGAACGATGATCGGCTTGCCGTTCGCCGGCGAGAGGATGTTGTTCGTGCTCATCATGAGCACGCGCGCCTCCATCTGCGCCTCGATCGACAGCGGGACGTGGACGGCCATCTGATCGCCGTCGAAGTCGGCGTTGAACGCCGCGCAGACGAGCGGGTGCAGCTGGATCGCCTTGCCCTCGGTGAGCACCGGCTCGAACGCCTGGATGCCGAGGCGGTGGAGCGTCGGAGCGCGGTTCAGGAGAACCGGGTGCTCCTTGATCACTTCCTCGAGGATGTCCCAGACCTCGGGACGCTCCTTCTCGACGAGCTTCTTCGCGCTCTTGATCGTGGTGACGAGATGCCGCTCTTCGAGCTTGTTGTAGATGACCGGCGTGAACAGCTCGAGCGCCATCTTCTTCGGCAGGCCGCACTGGTGCAGCTTGAGCTCGGGACCAATGACGATCACCGAACGACCGGAGTAGTCGACGCGCTTGCCGAGCAGGTTCTGGCGGAACCGACCCTGCTTGCCCTTGAGCATGTCGCTGAGCGACTTGAGCGGGCGCTTGTTCGGACCCGTGATCGTCTTGCCGCGGCGACCGTTGTCGAACAGTGCGTCGACGGCCTCCTGAAGCATGCGCTTCTCGTTGCGGATGATGATCTCGGGAGCGTTGAGCTCCTGCAGCCTCCTCAGACGATTGTTGCGGTTGATGACGCGCCGATAGAGATCGTTGAGATCCGACGTCGCGAACCGACCACCGTCGAGCGGAACGAGCGGGCGCAGGTCCGGCGGGATCACGGGGATGATGGTCAGCATCATCCACTCGGGCTTGTTGCCGCTCTCGCGGAACGCCTCGACGACCTTGAGCCGCTTCGCGACCTTCTTGCGCTTGGCCTCCGACGTCACTTCGCGCATCTCGGCGCGGAGCGTCTCGGCGAGGCCGAGGATGTCGAGGTCCTTGAGGAGCTGGAGGATCGCCTCGGCGCCCATGCCGGCGTCGAACGCGTCAAAGCCCATCTCGTC
>JANOPP010000352.1:0-11303 GCA_031421915.1 Myxococcales bacterium
CAAGTCGACGAAGGGGAAAGGCGGAGGGCGCGAGGACCAGGCGTCGAAGAAGACCGACGAGTCGGGCACGCGCGGCGATCGCAGCAAGCGCCTGCTCGACCTCGTGATGATCCTGCTCGGCGCACGTACGCCTGTCACCTACCGCGATATCCGCGAGCAGTTCGCCGCGTACCAGACGCTCAACGTCGAGGCGGGGCTGCGCGCGTTCGAGCGCGACAAGGCCGATCTACTCGAGCTCGGCGTCCCGATCCGCTACATCACCCCCGACGAGGACGACTCGCTCGAGGACGGCGGCTACGTCATCGACCTCAAGCGCTTCAAGATGCCGGAGGTTCGCCTCACCCCCGACGAGATCTCGGCGCTCGTCCTCGCCGCATCCGTCGCCCACGCGATGCCGGGTGGCACCTATCCGAAGATCGTCGACCTCGCGCTCAAGAAGCTCGCGTTCGATCTCCCCGATCTCCCCGATACGCCGACGGAGTTCCCGCGCCCGGCGCCCGTGCTCGTCCACTTCCCGGGCCGCACGCTCCCCGCGGCGGGCCGCGACTCGCGCCCCGAGCTCTCCGAGATCTACGCGACGCTCGAGTCCGCGACGCGCCTGCGCAAGCGCGTCACCCTCACGTATCAAGCAGCTGCGACCGGCATGGTCAGCAAGCGCGATCTCGATCCGTATGCGCTCGTCTATCGCGAGGGCGCATGGCTCGCCGTCGGCTGGTGTCACCTCCGCAAGGAAGTGCGCTCGTTCCGCGTCGATCGCATGCTCGGCGCGGAGCAGGCACCCAAGCCCAAGTCTCCCGACTTCGAGCGCCCCGCGGACTTCGACGTCAAGGCGTACGCCCAGCGCTCACCGTGGACGTTCACCACCGACCCGCCCGAGGAGGTGCAGCTCGCGCTCGCGCCGGAAGCGGCCGAGGTGGGCAACGAGGACTTCGGAGCGACCTCCGTCAAGCGCAAGGACGGCGACCGCACGCTCGTCACCTTCGACTGCGGGAACTTCGAGTTCGCCGCGACCCGTATCCTCGCTGCCAAGGGCGCGATCCGGATCGTGCGCGGCGAGCGCCTGCGCGCACGGATCGCCGAGGAGCTCGAAGCGATCGAGAAGCACTATCCCGCGCCACTCAGCGTCGTCGACGCGCCCGGAGAGATCGTCTGATGCGTGACGTCAGCCAGAAGCTCCGCCGCTTGCTCTACATCGTGCCGTACGTGGCGAAGTACCCCGAGGGCGTGCCCGTCTATCAGCTCGCGAAGATGCTCGGCGCCGAGCGCGACGAGCTCCTCCAGGATCTCGAGCTCCTCTCGCAGGTCGGTCCCCCCGACGGTGATCCCGGTGAGTACCTCCTCGTGTCCGTCGACGAGGGCCGCGTGTTCGTCGATCTCGCACACCGCCTCACCCGCCCGCTCCGCCTCACCCCCGCGGAGGGCTGCTCGCTCCTCCTCGGCATCCGCGCGCTCCGCGAGAGCGGCATCGCGCCGTTCGACGCCGCGATGGAAGGCGCCGAGAAGAAGCTCCTGATCGCGCTCGGCCGCGACGCGCGGGAGGCCGAGAACCTTGCGACCTCCACCGTGATCGCCTCCGCCGATCTCGCCGTCGCCGCGCACCTCCGCCTCCTCGTCACGGCCGCCCGCCGCTACGAGCGCGTCGAGATCGAGTACGCCGCCGTCTCGCGCAACCAGGCCGAGCGCCGCCCGATCGACCCGTACGGCATGGTCCACCATGCCGGCGAGTGGTACGTCGTCGCGTTCTGTCACAAGCGCGGCGACGTCCGCACGTTCCGCCTCGATCGCATCGGCGCGCTCCACACCACCGGCGAGCGGTTCGAGAAGCCCGCGACCTTCGATCTCGAGGCGTACCGCCGCGATCGTCTCTACGTCCCCTCGGCGGACTCCGTCACCGTCCGCGTCCAGCTCGATCCGCTCGCGGTCACTCGCATCGGCGTCAACTGGCCCGTCGGCGAGGTCACGATGCAGGACGACGGCTCCGCCGAGCTCCTCGTCGACTGCGACGGCTTCGAGTGGGTCACCCAGTGGGTCCTCGGCCTCGGCCGCCACGCCTGGATCGTCGGACCCGACGACGCGCAGACCGCGATGCGCGATCGCATCGCCCGCCTGTACACCGAGCTCAGCGCGTAGCGTCGACCAGGTTAGCGCGCGAAGTGCTTGCGGATCGCCCTGCGCACTTCACTCAGCGGCGAACGCTCCAGCATCTCGAGCACGAACGCGAAGTCGAAGCTCGGGAGGCAGTGATCTGTTCGTCGTCGAGCGGGCCCGCGAGTCGCCGGCCACTCGAGATCGGTCGGCGTTCGGGAGATCAACCCTGTCTGGTTCCCCCGAAGCATTCATCACCCATCCACAGATCTCCTGCACCTGACTGCCGCCAAGTCGTCGGCTCGCAGCGGGGGGCGCAGCTGAACCAGCATCTGATTGACCTGAGGTAGTACCCGGTTATACTCGTGGTATGAAGACGGCTGTTTCGATTCCCGATGAGGTATTCGCGGAGGCGGAGCGTCTGGCAAAGCGCATGAAGCGGTCGCGGAGCGAGATCTTCAGCCGGGCTCTCGCCGAGTACGTTGCACGACACTCGCCCGATCGTGTGACCGAGGCCATGAACCAGACCCTCGCTGACGTGCACGAACTCACCGATCCGTTCACGAGCGCCGCTGGCACTCGGTTGTTGAGTCGGACCGAGTGGTGACGGTCACGCAAGGAGACATCTGGTGGGCCGACCTGCCCGAACCCACGGGCTCGGGGCCCGGGTTTCGCCGGCCGGTGGTGGTCGTGCAAGGCGACCCACTCAATCGCAGTCAGATCGCGACCGTCGTCTGCGTGGTCCTCACGAGCAATCAGAAGTGGGCGAGTGCGCCAGGAAACCTCGCACTCCCAGCGGCCACGACCGGCCTTCCGAAGGATTCCGTTGCGAACGTCTCGCAGATCGCGACCCTCGACAAGACAGAGCTCAGCGAGCGTGTCGGAAAGCTGCCCAAGCGAATGCTCGAGCTGGTGCTCTCGGGAATCGACGTCGTCCTCGGTCGCTAGTCGGTCCGCCCGACGGCGATCCCGGCGAGCACCTCCTCGTCTCCGTCGACGAGGGCCGCGTGTTCGTCGGTCCTCGGCCTCGGCCGCCACGCCTGGATCGTCGGACCCGACGACGCGCAGACCGCGATGCGCGATCGCATCGCTCGCCTGTACACCGAGCTCAGCGCGTAGCGGGTCGACGGAACACCGCGTTGTCGCCGGCGCGTGACACGATGAGCTCTGGCATTCCATGTCGCAGTGCGGCAGCCTCTCGGGGTGAAGCGGTGTCACCTCCTCACGGTCGCGATCGCGCTCGGAGCATCGCTCCGCGGTGGCACCGCCGTCGAAGCGTGGGCGGGTGGCGGCAATGGCGATCCACGTCGGCTGCCAGGATGGCCGCTGTACGACCGGCTCTGCCTCGCGTGCCACGGCACGTCCGGGGACGGCAAGGGCCCGGCCGCACCGTATACCTGGGGGGATCCACGAGCGTTCTCGCTCGGCGACTACAAGTGGCGCTCGACCCCGATCGGGCAGCCGCCGACCGACGACGATCTGCGCACGGCGATCCGTCACGGCGCGCCCGGCACGTCGATGCCAGGGTTCGGCGCAACGTTGTCCAACCTCGCGATCGACCAGATGCTCGACGTGGTGAAGGCGTTCGCACCCGACACGTTCGCCGCCGCCGGAAAGCCGATCGTCCTCGCGGCGCCGCCTCGGCAGGACCGCGCGCGCGGTGCGCAGCTCTGGATCAAGTGGTGCGGCGCGTGTCACGGCACGGGCAAGGACGATGGACCGAGCGCGTTCGCGCTGAAGCAGCGGCCCTACCCGCTCGCATTCCTGCCGCTGCGCCGGCCCCGCGCTCGCGACGATCACGAGTCCCGCCGTCTCGCAGCCGCGACGAGCATCGCCACCGGTCTCGCCGGCACGCCGATGCCGAGCTTCTCGGGCTCGCTGCCCGACGCGGACATCTGGGCGGTCGCGGATCACGTGACGGAGATCAACGCTCGTGCGCGCCGAAGCGATCGTAGCGCCCTCGATGCCGGACCGGTCGAGCGGGACCGCGACGCCCCGATCCTCGTCGGGACTTGGCCCGGATCGGGCGACGCCGCGGAGGTGCCGCTGTTCAGCGCACCGATCCCGCCGCAAGGCCTGCCCCCGGCATCGCTCGCCCCCGCGCAGGCGTCGCTGCACTCCGAGCAGTGCGGGCGATGTCACGCGAAGCAGTTCCGCGAGTGGCAACCGTCGATCCACGGCGCCGCGGCCTCGCCAGGACTGCTCGCCCAGATCGACTTCGGCATGTCCGCCCCCGAGGTTTCGTCATGTCAGCGCTGCCATGCACCGCTCGCCGAGCAACGCGACGACAGGCAGCTGCGTGCCGAGGGTCTGTCGTGCGCGGGTTGCCACGTTCGCAACTGGCAGCGCCACGGTCCACCCAACGTCTCGCCGACGCTGTTGTCGCTGCCCGGATATCCGCTGACCACGCTGTCGATCTTCGAGCGCGCGGACTTCTGCATGTCGTGCCACCAGCTGCCTCCGCGGGACGGCGTCAACGGGAAGCCGCTGCTCAACACCTACAAGGAGTGGCTCGAAAGTCCGTACATGGCGCGGGGCATCCAGTGCCAGCACTGCCACATGCCCAACCGCGAGCACAGCGTGCTCGGTGTTCACGATCTCGCCACGTTCCGCCAGGGCATCGCGCTCACCGCGTCGGCCCATCGCACGGGCTCGTCGGTCACGGCGACAGCCGAGCTCACGAACGTCGGCGCCGGCCACTACCTACCGACCACACCCACCCCCGCCGTCTGGCTCACGATCGAGCTCGTCGATGCCCGCGGCCGTGCGATCGAGGGCGCGTCGTCGAAGCTACGGATCGGCCGCGACATCTACCACGACGGTACTTGGCACGAGCGCGCCGATACGCGGATCCCACCGGGCGAGCGCGCCGTGATGTCGCG
This sequence comes from Myxococcales bacterium, assembly GCA_031421915.1. Classification (GTDB taxonomy): domain Bacteria; phylum Myxococcota_A; class Polyangia; order Haliangiales; family Haliangiaceae; genus JABFXX01. The sequence continues at coordinate 4,968 of JANOPP010000352.1, forward strand.
CGCCTGGTCAGGTGGCCGCACTCCCGCCGCACGCGCCGCGCGAATCACCGTCGAGGTTCACCCCGACGCGTTCTATGAGCGCTTCTACGCACAAAAGCTCGCTGGCACGCTCGCGCCGCAGCAGCGCGTGCTCTACGCCGAGGCGCTCGCGCGCGGTGCAGCCTCTCACTACGTTGCCGAGACCCGTGACATCTCGATCGCAGAGGCACGCTGAGGCGTTATCGCGTGCACGTTCGAGCGCCACGCGCTCCCCGGAGCTCAACACAAACGATCCCTGGGGTTAGCGCGCGAACCGCTGGCGCAGCGTCTTGCGGACCTCGCTCAGCGACGACAGTTCGAGCATCTCGAGCACGAGCGCGAAGTCGAAGCTCGGTAGGCACGCGCTCGTCGCGCGAAGCTCGTAGCCGGCGTCGGTCAGCACGTGCACGGTGATCTCGTCGTCGATCCAGAACCAGACCTCGCCGACGCCGAGCCGGCGATAGATCTCGAGCTTGTCGATCCCACCGCTCGTCCACACGACCTCGATCGCGAGGTCCGGGCGCTCCTTCTTCGGATCGTCGAAGAGGTAGCACTCGTCCGGCTCGAGGCCGGCTTCCTTCGGCGCGTTCTTCAGGAGCCAGGCACCGGCTCCCTGCCAGACGATTCCCAGCTGATCGAGGTACTCGTCGACGACGGCGGCGAAGTATCTCCGGATGATCTCGTGATTCTGCGACGGCGACATGAGCTCGAGGGTTCCTTCCAGGTAGGTCACCCGTGGCCTCGACTCACCGCGCTTCGTCAAGAACGCCTCGAACGCCTCCCACGAGACGTCGTGCATCACGACCAGCCCATCAGCGGACGTGTCTTCGACAGAGCGTGCGATCATCGGAGCCATGGTAGCACCCGGTACGAGCACGCGGAGTGCCATCGAGATCGCACCGCAAGCTCGCGAGATCACGACGGCCCGCGTCCGGTGTCCGACGACGTTCGGACGCGCTGTCCGGCGCGCTACTTCGGCGCGACGGGCGTGACCGCGCCGCCGACCTTGAGCGCGAACTGCATGCTCTTGGCGGCCTCGGCGGCGGTGAACTCGGTCTCGAGGAGCGACTTGAACGTCGGGTAGAGTGCGCCCGTGGTGAGCGTCGCTTCGCTCGTTCCACTGCCCTTGATCTTGGAGATGTCGCCACCCTCCATCTTCTGATCGGCGCCGGTGATCGTGGTCTTGCCCTTGATCGTCCAGGTCGTGCCCTTCTGGGCGACGAGCTCGTAGTCGGTGACCTGGGTGACGTCGAGCTTGTCGGCGAGCTTGGACGTGGTCGTCGCCTGCCACTTCGCGCCGACGCCGACGGGCTCCTTCGGGAGGACCGGGAAGCTGGGGAGCGTGAGGCGGATCAGCTCGAGCGCACCGGCGGACATCTCGGTCGGCTTCTCGACGCGCATCGTGACGTCGCCACCGGCGCCGTTCGCACCGAGGGACGAGGAGATCGTCAGGCCCGCGAGGGAGCTCAGCACGATCTTGAACTTCTCGGCCGGGATCTGCGATCCGGCGACGTTGCGCGCGTCGGTGGTGTTGACGGTGAGCGTGTAGTCCGCCTTGCCGTCCGCGTCGACCGTCTTGGTCTCGGCGTCACCGACGAGGACGATCGTCGGAACGATCTGATCCTGCGAGGCGCCGTTCTCGGTCTGCTTCGCGCTGAAGTCCATCGCGAGCTCGACCTGTTGTTTGTCGCCGGCCTTGGCGGAGTACCGCAGCGGCGCCTTCTTGCCCTTGCCCGCGGAGACGAGCTTGACCGTGACGGGCGCGGCCGGGATCTTGACCTCGGCAGGAGCGAGCGGCTCGGGCGGCTGCTCGGCCGGGGGCTCCTTCTTGGCTTCGGGCTCGGGCGGCTTGTCCGCGGGCAGCGGCGTCGTCGGCGGAGGAGTGGACTTGCCACCACACGCGGTGACGACAGCAACGAGGAGGACTGCGAGGCGAGACATGCCGGGACACTAATACGGGGATCCCCCGGAGTCGAGGCGAGCCCTTAGTTCAGCGGGAGGAACTCGACGCCGATGAACGGGATGATCGGCAGCCCCGCGATGTCCCGATCCGCATTGATGTCGCCGTCGTACTCGCGACCTTCGATGTTGCGGCGATTCGTGACGTTGTGGATGTCGATGTAGAGATTGATGTCGCCCCAGCAGCGATGCCAGCGCCGATCCATGCGGAGGTCGAGCGAGACGTACGCCGGCAGTGTGCCGCCCCACGGGTGCTGGACGGCGCCCTGGGGGCTGGTGCCGATCGTTGGGCTGTACGGGTTCCCGGACACGACCTGCAGCCGCGCGCCGAACCGCCAGCTCCAGAGCTTCTTCGAGACCGCGAGCTGGAGGTTGTGCCGCTGATCGAGCTCGAACGGTCGCCACGGCGTGCCGGTCTTCGCGATGTCGAGCGCGCGCGGATCGTCCGTACGCTCCGAGATCGACAGCGTGTACGCCAGCATCGTGAACCACGAGCCCACGTCGCGCTTCACGAGCAGCTCGGCACCGGCGCTGCGCGACCGCCCGACGTTCTCGCGATAGACGGCGAGGCCGAGCTGCTTCTCGAGGAGGAGCTCGAACGTCGCACCGAGTCCGCCGAGGTTCGGCTCGGGGCCGGCACTGCCGGCGCGCGGATTGCGGACCTGGATCCCCATGCCGGTGCCGTAGTGGAAGAAGCCGGTCATCGATGCCGTGATCTCGCGCGGCAGCTTCGCGTCGAGGCCGAGCGAGAGCTGATCGACGTGCGAGCTGCGGAGCGCAGGATTGCCGCTCGTCGGATCGACATCGGCCGGCGTGGGCGGCTGGTGAAAGCGTCCGATCGACTGCCGCAACGTCAGCCCGGGCGTGAGCTGTTGATGGATGTTGAGACGCGGATCGAGGACGAGCTCGCCCGTCAGACCGTAGAGCTCGGCGCGAACGCCCGGCTTGAGCGCGAACCGCTCGCCGTCGAGCTTGTAGCGGACCTCGGTCCACAGCGCGACGTCCGTCCAGGCGATCGTCGACGCGCCGAGCTCTTCGCGACCGGTGCTGCCGATGATGTTGATCTCCGACTGCGCGACGTAGCCGCCGGTGAGCTCGGCGCCGCCCCGGAGGTGACCCCATCGCGTATCGCGGGTGAGCTCGGCGCGAACGCCACCGGGGAACGTGGGTCGAGCGAACTCCTGCCCTGCTTCACGGTCCTCGACACTGAGCCGATTGAAGCCGAGCCATGGAACGAGGTGCAGCGTCGTCGGGCCCCATTGCCGGTGATACGGCGCGGCGACGCGGAGAAACGTCGACGTGAGGCTGAGCAGCTCGCCGGAGACGCGATCGACGGAGCCGAAGATCATCGGTGAGATCCGGCCGCGCTTCCGCGGATCGCCCCAGCTCGTCCGGATCTGGTAGTCCCAGTAGCTCGGCAGCGGCACGTCTTCTTGGACGAACGGATCGACGACGGTGTCGAAGTAGCTGCGGCGCAGGCCGGCGAGGATCCCGCCGCCGCCGGGGAGCGGACCCTCGAGCTGGACCGAGGAATCGAGGAGGCCGATCGAGCCCCCCATTCGCCAGCGATCCCGGCGTGGCTCGCGTGACGCGAGGGTGACGAGCCCGCCTTGCGCGCGGCCGTACGAGGCATCGAAGCCGCCCGAGATCAGCTCGATGTCGGCGAGCATGCCGCTCGGATAGAACGAGGTCACGCCGCCGAAATGGAAGGCGATCGGCACCTCGATCCCGTCGAGGAACACGGCCGTGTCGCGAGGAGACATCCCGCGGAGCACGAGCCCGCCGAACGAGAACGGGAGCCGCGCGACGCCAGGCAGCACCTGGATCGCCCGGAGGACGTCGTTGCCGGCACCCGGGATGAACCGGATCTGATCGGCGGTCAGCCCGTACGAGAGCGGCTTGGTCTCCTCGGGCGCGCGGTCGTGGACCTCGATGACCTCCGCACCCGACTGCGGCGCGAGCTCGATCCGGATCACGCCCTCCTCGCGGGGGATCTGGATCGTCCTGGGCGCATATCCGCTCGCCGCGACCGTCAGCGCGCGTGCATGCTCGTCGACGACCAGCGTGAAGGTGCCGCCGATGCCGGTGACCGCGATGTCACCGCGCTCGACCAGTACGGATGCGCCCGTGATCGGCGTCGCCGAGTCCGCCGCAATGACGACGCCACGCAGCGTGCGCGGCGCAGCGACAGCCGTCGCAGCGAATGCGAGCAGGAGGAACAGCGCGGCAATGGGGCGAATCCCCATGGGGGCGCCATCAGACCACGAGCAGTGGCAGTCAGCGCCGAAACCAGCGAGAATGGGGAGATGCACAGACTGCCACCGTCGTGGCTCATGATTGCCGTGGCAGCGTTCGGGTTGCCTCGGATCGTCCTGGCCGAACCGGCCGCGTGCGAGGTCACCATCACCTCCGCGCCACCCGACGTGGCCGGCGCGGTGGCCGCCTCGATTCATGCGGAGCGGACGTGCTCCAGCCTCGCTGTCAGCGTTGTCGAGACCGACGGTGGATACCTCCTGCGCGCACGACGACCCGATGGTCTCGTGTTCGAGATGATCGCGGTCGATGCGCGCCGGGTCGGCGAGCTCGTGGCGGGGTGGGCGACGGAGGGTGTGCCCCCGACGACCGTAGCGGCGGACGAGATCGCGGTCGACTTCTACTGGTTGCAGCAGCCGTCGCCGGACATCGACGTCCAGTTGCAGTGGTCGCGGAAGCCGGCGATCGAGCTCGAGCGTCGATGGACGCCACCGAGCTCGCCGATCGACGTCGGCCTCATCCCACAGTAACCGTCACGCGACGGTCACTCCTTGATGGTGACCTTGATCATCTTGACCGGCGTCTTCGGGCGGTCGTTGCCATCGGTCGACGTGGTCTCGATCTTCTTGACGATGTCGAGGCCCGACGTGACCTTGCCGAACACCGGGTGCTTCGACGGGCCCGGCGTGAACCAGTCGAGGCGGTCGTTGTGCACGGTGTTGATGAAGAACTGCGCGCCGCCCGAGTTCGGACGGCCGGTGTTCGCCATCGAGAGCGTGCCGGGCTCGTTCGAGATCTTGTGCGCGGCCGGGTGCTCGTCGGCGACATTGCCGAGCGGCGAGTTGCCGGTTCCGCAGCGCGGGCTGTTCGCGTCCTTGGAGTACTCACATCCGAACTGGATCATGAAGTTCTGGATGATCCGGTGGAAGTGGAGCCCGTCGTAGAAGCCCTGCTTCACGAGCTTCACGAAGTTGCCGGCAGTGATCGGCATCTTGTCTTGAAAGATCTCGGCCGTAAAAGAGCCGAGCGAGGTCTCGAACGTTGCGGTCGGATTCGCCATGCGCGGAGTCGTATCACGCGTTTTCGGCGGTCGGGCGGACCGCACGGCCAAAGTGATCCACGCGTCGCGCCGCCACGGCCCGGCGACGGCCGCTCACCGGTCGCGCGTGTCCGGACGCCGGCCGCTCCGGACACGTGGCCGTGACCGATCACCATGTTGCGCGAGGCACAGAATCTGCTCGGCCCTCCGGACACGTGGAGGGTAGAGTCGTGAGCGAGCCGTCAGATATGTCGACCCCCGTCACTCGCAACGAGCTCCACCTGGAGCTGAAGGAGTTGGATCGACGCGTGGACCAGAAGCTCGAGACCTGGGCCGGCGCTGTGAACGCCCGCATCGACTCGATCGCCAAGCGTTCTGCACAGCTCGTGGGGAGCTTCGAGCAGCGAATTGGCCAGCTCATAGCCGAGCTCGTCGCGAGCTCCGAGCAACGAACGGCCGAGCGCATTGCCAGCCAGGGGAGAGAGCTCCACGATGACCTTGCCCGCCACTCGCGAGCGATGGAGGAGTCGGTGCGCAGGCTGTTCTCGGTCCTGGATGACAAGTACTCCGACCTACCGGGCCGAGTGACTGCGCTCGAGCGCAATGGGTCCGCGCCACCGGCGTCACCGCGCAAGCGCCGGCGCCGCGCGTCCTGACGTCAGAACATGCCGTCGATCGCGAGCGCGATCATCGCGATCAACTTCTGCGCCTCGACGTTGTCGACGTTCGCCATGATGAACTCGTGGATCGGGAGCTGCGCTTCCTCGAGCCGGACCAGCGGCTCTCCGCGCGCGGCAGCATCGAGGTCCTCGTACGACACCGTGCGGATGCGACCACCGTTGCGCGAGTAGCACTGGGCGACGAGGGCGCAGTGGAAGATCACGTTGACGATCTGCTCGGCGCCGCCGAGATCACGCTCGTGGGCACTGATGAACTGCGCGACCGGCGTCTGGCTCTGCACGAAGCCACCGACGAGCACCGCCGAGTAGTTCGGTTCGCTCATCTTCTTGCCCGCCTCTGCGACGACGGCGGCGACCTGTTCCTTGCTCAGCTTCATGGAATCTCCA
>JANOPP010000353.1:0-2617 GCA_031421915.1 Myxococcales bacterium
GGTCGTCTCGAACGGCACTTAGCCATACTTCGTGCCCTTGATGGTGTGCGCACCGGGCGACACCTCCCCCTGGGCGGGGATGCTGCCGACCACCTGCTCGTCGACCACGACCTGCGCCCCCTCGGGCGCACCGCCGATCTCGAGCGTGCCGGTCGGTCCCTTGACCGGCCCGACCGTACGAAGCGTGAATTCCGCCGTCTCCGGTTCCCCGAACTCGAGCACGACGTCACGCTCGTCGCGCTGTCCTGACAGCTCGACGCCGACGCGCCGCGAGCCGCCCTTCACCAGCTTGGAGAACGGCGTCGAGCCGGAGTACTGCCCGTCGATGAACACGCGTGCACCCGCTGGCTTCGTGTTCACCGTCAGCTTCGCGGGCCGCAGCTTGAGCTCGAGCAGGAGCTTCTGGACTCGATCGAGCTCCGGCGAGGCAGGCGCCTCGGCGATGTAGCGATTGAACCACTCGGCCGATTGGCGGTACTCGCCGAGCCTCTCGTAGTCGATGCCGATGTTGTAGAGCGCGAAGTGATGCGGCGCGAGCTCGTACGCCTTGAGGTAGTGCTCGATCGCTGCGCGGTAGTCCTTCTTCTTGTCGGCGGCTTCACCCGCGGCAAACGCGGCGCGCGCTGCCCTGACGTCGTCCGCACGCGCGGTGCGAGTCAGCGCCAGCGTGATCAACGCCAGCGTGATGAGAGAACACAGGACGCGCATTCAAGGATTCGTGCCGTAGGGACTCGTCTTGGGAGTCAGCGCAGAGTCACTGGGCTGCTTCTTGTCATTCTGCTTGATCACGGGCGGCGGTGGTGGCGGGCGCGACGTGTCTTCGACCACCGGCGTCACCTTCCGCGGCTCGGCCTCGGGATCGGGCCCCTTGACCGTGACGCCCGCGGGCGTGGCCTTGGTCGTTGGCCCGATCTTCTTGGTCGACGTGATCTGCGACGGCTTGGCCTGCACCACGGCGGCCGGTTTGCCCTTCGGACTCGTGTCCTTCTCGAGCTGCAGATCGAGGGTGCTACTGTCGCCGGCGCTGATCTCGGCCTCGGCCTCGAGCGTCTTGAACCCAGCGAGCTCGAGACGAACCTTGTGCACTCCGGCAGGGAGCGTGACGCGGCCCGTGTAGCTCTTGCCGTCGATGAACACGCTCGCGCCCGCGGGTCGCGACCGCACCAGGATCGTGCCCATGCTGGGTGACGGCTCGACCTGCTCGATCGGCGTCACCACCGGCGCCTTCTTGACCTCCGGCTGCGACGGGGAAGGCATGGCCGCCGGCGACAGTCCGCTGGCAGCGACGGGCTCGGGCTTGTCGGGCGTCGCTGCTCCGTCGCCCCGATTCATCATCACGATCGCGACCGCGGCGACCGCGAGACCCACGGCGAGCGCGAGCGTCATCGCGACGACCGGCAGCTTCTTCTTCGCGGAGGCAGGGCGCGCGACCGCGGCGACCTTGCCACTCGCCATCGTGCCCGCGAGCTCGATCGCCGACGCGGAGTGGCTCGCCGGGAGTGCGGCGGCAAACGCCTCGGCGGACGGGAACCGACTCTTCGGCTCTTTCTCGAGCGCGCGATGCACGGCGGCGACGATCTTGGGCGCGAGGCCCGGACGCAGCTCGTTGATCAGCTGCGGCTCGGTGGTCAGCAGCTTCGCGACGAGGACTGCGTACGTCGCGCCCTCGAACGGCGGCCGGCCAGCGAGCATCTCGTAGAGGATCACGCCGCACGCGTAGATGTCGGCGAGGTGATCGATCTCGACGCCCATCGCCTGCTCGGGCGCCATGTACAGCGGGGTGCCCATCACGACGCCCGTCGTCGTCAGCTTCGTCGCGGCAGCCTGGAGATCGGGATCCATCATCTTCGAGATGCCGAAGTCGAGGAGCTTGACGAAGTCGGCCTGCTCGCCGCCCTGGGTCAGGAAGATGTTGTCGGGCTTGAGATCGCGGTGAACGATGCCCTTCGCGTGCGCGGCACCGACGGCGCGCAGCACCTGCCGCATGATGTGCATCGCGCGCTGGGGCGGCATCGGTCCGCCGGTCTCGATCACCGTCGACAGCGGGCTGCCCTGGAGCAGCTCCATCACGACGAACGCGCGACCATCCGGCGCGGTGCCGATGTCACTGACGTCGATGATGTGCGGGTTGCCGATCCGGCTCGCGGCGTGGGCTTCGCGCGTGAAGCGCGCGACCGCTTCGCCATCGCCCGAGTACTTCTCGAGCATCAGCTTGATCGCGACGCGCTTGCCGAGCCCGACGTGCTCGGCCTCGAACACCTCGCCCATTCCACCGCGGCCGATCAGGCGCAGGATCTTGAACTTGTTGTCGAGACTGATCCCGATCAGCGAGCTCTCTGCCTGTGCTCCCTGCTGCACGCGAAGATGAATGTAAACCATCTCGCGGGGCTACGCCCGTGCTGATTCACGAATGTCCCCATGGGCTTGGCCCATGGGGCTGCACCAGGCCTAGCGCCGACGACGGCGGCCGAGCGCACCCGCCGCGAGGACCGCGCCGAAGGTCAGTGGGCCGATGTCCGCGCACGTGTTGTAGCGGTACATGCCGGCATTCTGGGTGTTGGCCTCGAGGTCGCGATCGACGGGCGGAGCGGCATTGGCGAACAGGGGCAGGAACAGG
>JANOPP010000354.1:0-1775 GCA_031421915.1 Myxococcales bacterium
GCCTCGCCGCGCTCCTTGCTACGGACGACCATCACGACCCGGCAGCCCTGCCCCGCAAGCGCGCGCGCAGTCTCGAGCCCGATCCCGGAGCTTGCCCCCGTGATCACGACGGTCCGGGGCCTGATCTCCGCCATGGCCGACCATCGCACGACCGTTTAGAATGGGGCGATGGGGAAACCGCTGATCGCCGTTGCCACGCTCGTGTTCGCCGCCTGCCAGCCGATGTACGGCGAGAAGTCGCAGGTCCTCCGCAACCCGCAACCGATCAAGCCACCGGCGGCTCTCCCGGTCGAGGTCGCCAAGGTTCCTTACGTCGACGACTGCGAGCTCATCACCAAGACAGTCAAGAACCCGCGCCGCGACGTGAAGCGCGCACAGATCCACGTCCGCACGGGTGACGCCAAGATCGCCGACGCCGAGGTTGCGGCGGAGCCGACGCGCAAGGGCGACCTGTTCATCGATGGTATCGACCAGTACGGCACCGCGCTGACCAGCGATCCCTTCGATGCGGAGGCGACGCTCAAGCTCGCGCGCGCGTACGACAAGGTGCTGCGCAAGGGCTGCGCGCTCGGGCTGCTGGAGCGCGTGTACCAGCTCGCCGAGAAGCCGACCTGCGCCGACTCGGCGAACCGCGAGATCGATGCCGTCACCAACAACAAGAAGTGGTTCGAGGGCTATCGCCGCGAGGCGATCAAGGCCGTCGGCCGCTAGTTGGTGCAGTCCGGGGTCATCGCGAGCGGCTGCGCGGGATCCTGGAGGTTCTTGGTCCCGAACATCGCGACGGTCTGGCGGCGGCTGTCCGCGCTGCCACCGGCACGGTCGATCGCTTCGACCGCGCGCACGCCGTCACGCGTGTTCATGATCAGCGGCACGTAGCGGACGCCGTTGATCTTCACGCCTGCGCTCGTCCGCGTCAGGCCGATGTAGAGCACGATCGTCGAGCGGCGCGCGAGCTGAGCCTGGCCCGAGACGAAGTTTCCGAGCGAGTAGATGACGAACGCCTCGCGGCCATCTGCCGTCGTGTGCTTCTCCCAGGGCTGCAGCACGTGTGGGTGGCTGCCGAGGATCATCGTCGCGCCGGCGTCGACGAACCGCTTCGCCAGATCACGCTGCGCACGCGACGGGCTCGCCGTGTACTCCTCGCCCCAGTGCGGCGTGACGATCACGGCATCGATGCCCGCGGTCGCCTTGAGCTTCTTGATCTGGTCGACGACGATCGACTCGTCCTCCCAGCATCCGAGCACCTGACTCGACGGATCCGGGATCCCGTTGGTCGAGAAGGAGCAGGCGAGCCACGCGAGCTTGAAGCCGCGAGTCTCCGTGGTCGTGTGCCACGGCGCGTCCATCATGCTGCGGTGCTTGGTGCCGGTGAACGCGAGGCCGACTTCGCGCAGCCGCTCGATCGTACGATCGGCGCCGAGCTGACGGCGATCCAAGGCGTGGTTGTTCGCGGTCGACACCACGTCGATGCCGCTCGCCTTGAGGTCCTCCTCGAGGAACCCGTGATAGTTGAACTGCGGGTAGCTCGAGTACACGACGTTGTCCCAGCGAAAGCCGGGATCGGTGACCTCGCGACCGCCGCTGTTCACGCCGTGGGCCGTCGGACCCTCCATGTTGGCGTACGTGGTGTCGGCAACGCTCAGCAGATCCGTGATCGGCGACCACAGCGACGCGAACCGACCGCGCGTCGGGCGCGCCATCGCCTGCTGCTGGAGCGCGCCATGGAGGAGGACGTCGCCGACGGCGGCGATCGTCGTGCGGTTGCCGGCGGTGCA
>JANOPP010000355.1:0-18518 GCA_031421915.1 Myxococcales bacterium
CGGCGAGACGTGCGGCCTCGAGGTACCGGCGCCCGCCATTCCACCGGCTGATCGACAGGATGCCGGTCGGTGAGAGTCGGTCGAGGTACAGCCGCACGGCCTCCATCGTGTAGAGGTGGTTCTCGCTCAGCGCGAACGCCCCCGCGGCGGTCGCGGCCCAACTGTCGATCAACGAGATCTGCAACAGGTCGTAGCGCTTGGGCGTGCGTGTCAGGTACGAGCGGCCTTCGCTCGCGATCGCGTGGACGCCGGGCCGGTGATAGACGTTGCCGGAGAACTCGGCGAACTGGCCCGACAGGGCGTCGATGATCGCGGCGTTGAGCTCGACGCCGTCGACGTCCTTTGCGCCGGCGGCGAGTGCCGTCAGGATGTCTCGACCACCACCGCCGCCGATCACGCACACCGTCGTGGGAGGCCGGAGCTCGTAGCCGACCGCCGTGACGTCCCAGAATAGATGCGGCAGCTCGGCCGGCTCACCGACGAGGTTCGTGATCGGCGTGCCCGCGGAGCCGTCCTGCTCGAGCCAGTACTGTTTGAGGGTGACGTTCTGGTCGTACTGCTTACCGAAACCCCAGCCGAACACGCGGTTGCCCTGGAACGGCTGGTTCCAGATCGTCAGCTTCGCGGTCGGCGTCCACTTTTCGTAGAGGATCTTCGATGCGTCTTCCTTGTAGTCCTTGGCGTAGCGCAGCTCGTACGGCTCGCCCCAGATCATCGTTCCGACCAGCGCGACCGCGAGTGCCGCGGGCACCCAGCGCTGACCGCGGCCCAGCAGGGCGTCGGCGACGAGTGGCAGGAATCCGCACGCCACGATCAACGACGGCGTCGGTACGAGCCACATGATCGGGACGACGAGCACGGCTCCGACGGTGGCACCGATCAGATCCGCACCGTAGACGCGACCAACCTCGCGACCGCGCGCCTCCATCAACAACAAGCAGACGGCGCTGCCGAGGGCGACCGTGGTGACGAGGATCGACGCGATGATCAGGAGCACGCCGGGCGGGAACATGCTGCCAACGCCAGCGACGGTGCCCTTGCCGCGATCGAAGTCATCGCCGAGGCGGAAGATCATGACGATCGACAGCGGCACCGCGATCGCCGCGGCGCGCGTCGCCCACGCGAGCGCCTTGCGCCCTGGAGGGCGTAGCGCGAACCACACGCCGGGTGCGCCGAGGCCGAGCATCGCGAGCGAGATCGAGAGGAACGCGAAGTGGTACCAGAGGACGACGCTGAGGATCCGCGTGATCGCGACCTGGTAGATCAGGGTCGCGCAGGCGATACACCCGATTGCTACGTAGGTGCGCCAGTGCCGAGTAGTGCGCGTGCTGTCGGGTTCCAACGGGGCGACGGTACTACGAACCGTACGGGTCTTCGACGTCTTTGGGCTCGGGCGCGGGCGCCTGCGGCATCTGCGAGTTGCCACAGTTCTTGTTGTCGTTGGAGCCCGAGATCGTCATCGAGGGGCCGCCGTTGATCGTGACCTTCGAGTCGCTGCCCATGCTGAGGTTGCCGCCAGCGTGGATCTCGACGTTGGTCTTCGCCTTGAACTCGGCGTCCTTGGCCATGATCTGCATCTCGCCGTCGGGGACCTGGAAGCAGACGTCGCCTTTGATCGCCTCGATGATGATCTTGTTGGTGTCAGCCTCGAACGTGATCCGACCAAAGCCGGTGCCGTCCTCGATGATCAGCTTGTTCTTCTCGTCGTCGAAGATGATCTTCGAGCCCTGACGTGACTTGATCGTCCGGCGCGGGTTGCCGCCCGGGTTCTTGTCGGGCGGCTTGTCCTTGCCGTTCCACAGCGCGCCCACGACCATCGGGCGCTGCATATCGCCCTGCTCGAACGCGATCAGGACCTCGTCCTCGACCTCGGGGATGAAGAACCAGCCGCGGTTCTTGCCGGCGCCGAGCATCACGATCGGGCACCAGTGCGTGGTCTGATCCGCGTTGAGCACGGGGATCTTGACCTTCACGCGGCCGAGCTTCTTCGGATCCTTGTTGTCCGTGACGATGCCGATCGCGCAGTCGTCCTGCTTGGTGCCCTTGGCCTCGGCGTCCTGGATCTGCGCCGAGAACATGCTCTGCAGGTCGTAGATCGGGCGCATTGCTGAATCTTACTACGGCCCTGGGGGCGGTGAGCTTCCTGGTTGGACCGGCAGGGTGCCCAGAATGGCGATCATGGGGTCGTTGGGGGGGACGGGGCCGGTCGGGCGCGCCTTGTCGTCCCCCTGGACGTCGGCTGCGACGAGACCCACGACCATCGTCGGGCCCTTCCAGTCCGGCGGGATCTGGAGCGCGAACCGCTCGCGCACCCGGTCCCCGACCCGCCAGCGGTCGGTGCCGAACGCACCCTCGGCCGTGGTGCGGAACGCGGAGCGGACCGCGTTGGCAGGGACCGGATCACCGGGGGTTCCCAGGGGCCACGCGACGAGCTGGAGCTTGTACTGGGTCGCCGTCGTCTGCTTGGTGTGGAAGTAGACGTGGACCTCGGTCTTCGCGCCAGGCGCGAGCACCTTCCCGGCCGCCGGGCCGATCCCGATGATCTCGATCGCGCCGTTCGCCATTGTCTGGTTGACGGTCGAGATGGGCGGGAGCTCGTTCGTGATCACGTCCTGCATCTGCCGGAACGAGTGGTTGAACAGCGGATCGCGAGCGTAGAGCACGCGGTCCATCCACAGCTGGAGCGCTTGCTTCATGTGCCCGAGCGCGGGCGGATTCTTGGGCGCGAGGTTGTTGTGCTCCCACGGATCGGCCTTCAGATCGAACAGCTCGAACACGTTGGTGTGGAGATAGAAGATCAGCTTCCACGCCTCCGAGATCGCGGCGCGCTGGCGCTTGGGTGCGTTCGTCTCGGCGAACACGATCCGATCCCGGTCCTCGCGGCCGGCGAACAGCGCGGGGATCAGGCTGCGGCCCTCGAACGACAGGTCGCGAACATCGATCCCGCACAGCTCTGCGAGGGTCGGGACGATGTCGAGCGGTGTCACGGCGCCGCCGATCGTGCGGGCCACGTTGTCGGGGATGTAGAAGATCAGCGGGACATGGAGCATCTCGCGGTAGAGCGCGGTGCCGTGCGTGCCGAGCGGGATGTTGTGCTCGGCCATGCTGTCGCCGTGATCACTGGTGATCACGATGATCGTGTTCGAGCTGCTCGGCAGGCGGCGTAGCTCGTCGAACAGACGCCCGAGCTGCTGATCGGTCCACTTGAGCTCGGCGTCGTAGAGATCGGTCTCGGCTGAGCCATAGTCGACGACGTTCGGATGCGCGACGTAGCGGCCATGCGGATCGATGTAGTGCGCCCACATGAACCATTTCTTGCTCTGCTGGCGCGAGATCCACGCGAGCGCGTGGTCGGTGACCTTGTCGGCGGCGACGCGGTAGGGATCGCCGGTCTTCCCGATCGAGTTGTCGTAGTCGTCGACGCCTTGTTCGAGGCCCCAGTTGTTCCACCACTCGTGGGACCCGATCACGCCGGTCGTGTACCCGTTACGCTTCATGATCTCGGGGAGCGTCGTGTTCTCGGGGAGGATCTTCGGCGGTTGGCCCGGAATGACGTCGCCGATCGCGATGCCGGAGTGAAAGAACTTCGACGTCAGGATTGCGGGAATCGACGCCATCGTCCCCGCTGACGGCGCGTTGGCAAACGTGAAGCTCGTCGAGCGCGAGACGAGCTCGGCGAGCCGTGGCGTCGTGTCGCGCGCCTTCGGGCTCGTCTTGTAGCCGCCGAAGCTGGTGCGGTCGTAGCGCACCGTATCGATCGTGATCAGAAGGACGTTCCACGGCTTCTTGAACTGCGCGGGGATCGTGACGGTCGGGCCGGTCGGCTGACTGATCGACATCATCGAGAAGTCGCGACCGTCGCAGTTCTGATCGATCTGGTCGTCGGGTACGTCGATCGCGCCCGGGTTGATCTTCTTGTCGAACGGCGCGCAGTCGGCCTCGCCGAGCACCGTGCCGAAACCATCGCGATCGAGATCGTTGGCGATCCGGACCATGCCGATCAGTCGCTCGAGCGTCGGCGACGCCGTGATCGCGACGTACTTGGTCTCGAGGTCGGCGCCCCACCACGCGAGCGTCAGCGTGGAGATCACCGCGGCACCGCCCGAGACGGCGAGCGCGTGCCTGCGCGTCGCCCTCGGCACCCGCAGCTGCGAGCCAAGGATCACCGCGAGGATCAGCGTCACGGCCACGACCACGATGCGTCCGGGGATCGCCCACAGGGCAGACGGCATCAGGAACCACGTCACCGCCTGGACCACGAGCAGTCCGCCACCGATCGCGAGCAGGCGCGGCGACACGCTGCGTGAGCCCGTGCGGGCATGAACGAGCGCACCGACCCCGAGCCCGAGCCCGATCACGACGACGGCAGCGATCGTGCGCACGGGCAGGACGGAGCGGCTCTGGGGAAGCGCGAACCAGCACGCGGCGAGGGCGCCACCGACGAGCGCGGCGAGGGCCAGCCCGGCTGCACGCCAGCGTCCGAGCGGGTTCGCAACGCGGAACATCGGTGCGAGCGCGCGCGCACCGATCGTGGAGGCGAGGATCAGCACGCGGAACACGAGCGGCGAGACCGCCGCGACCACGAGACCGAGGACCGCGATCAGGCCCGCGGTCAGCTGCGGCTCCTTGAAGGTGGTCATTGCGGCGGCGGCCCCGCGCTGGAGCACGAGACCGAGCCCGAGGGCGGCGATCACGGCGGCCCACACGGCGGGGACTCCGCTGCGGATCCCCGTGGCATCGACGGGGGAGGGGATGAACCAGCCACCGCTGCGGCCCACGACGGGGTCGAGCTGCGCGCGGACGGCGCGGGCGGCAGTCACAATCAAGGAGAGGGCGATCGCGAGGATCAGGAACAGCAGGAGCGAAAGCGTGATCGTCAGCGCCGCGAGCCGCAGCTTGCTCGCGAGAGAGCTGGAGCCCGCGTACGACGACAGCGTGGCGACATACTCGATCGGCGCGAAGGCGATCGCGCCGCCGGCGGCCATCGTGATCGCGCGCCCGACATCGGCGATCGCGGCGTCACGCACGCTGCGGTGGAGCAACACGCGATCCGGTGGTATCACGTTCCTCGATCACGTGCCTGTCAGAGCGTTTCTCGTACGACATGGCTGGCTGATCGCGATCGCCGTCGCCTACCTCTACGTGTTCCCGTACTTCCCCAAGATCCGCAGCGCCAACGAGCTGCCGCGGGTCTACCTGGTGAAGGCGATGGTCGAGGACCGATCCTTCATGATCGACAGCGGCGTCGCGCGCTGGGGCGCCACCGCCGACGTCTCGCCCACCCGTGGGCACCTCTACTCGAACAAGGCCCCGGGCTCGTCGATGCTCGTGGTGCCCGTCTATGCTGCGGTGCGGATCGTGGGCGAGCCGAGCCTCGCTGGCGCGCTGTGGATCTGTCGCGTCGTGGCGGGGATCCTCCCGATGCTCGCCTTCCTGTGGTTGCTGTGGGGCTTCCTCGCGCGGTTCGCGCCGGATCCCGCGGTGCGCCGCCTCGTGCTCGTCGCCTACGCGCTGGGGTCGATGGCGATGACCTACTCGATCCTGTTCTACTCGCATCAGCTCGGAGCGATCTGCATTGGCAGCGCATGGATCCTCGCGGGCGAAGTCGCAGACAAGCGGCGGGGGCTGCGCGCGATGGCGGTCGCGGGCGCGCTCGCGGGCGCCGCACCGCTCGTCGACTACCAGGCGGTGTTCGCTGCCGTGCCGGTCGCGGTCTACGTCATCGCGCGGATGTGGAAGACGATGTCGCGGTCGGAGATGTGGCGTGCGATCGGCGTCGCGACGGTCGCGGCGGCGATCCCGATCGCAGTTCTGCTCACGTATCACGCCGTCGCATTCGGTAGTCCATGGCGCACGGGCTACGACGCCTCCACGACGTTCGCGCAGTTCCACCAGCAGGGCTTCCTCGGGATCACGGAGCTGCGCTGGGAGGCGTTCTACGGCTCGCTGCTGCGGCCGGACAATGGGCTGGTCTTCCTGGCGCCGTGGCTGCTGCTCGCGATCCCCGGTTCGGTCGTGCTCGCGCGCACCGAGCGCGGGTTCGCGGCGGTCGGCATCGCGGTCGCGGTCATCTACATCCTGTTCGTGTCGTCGATCAACTTCTGGCGCGGCGGTTGGGGCGTCGGCCCGCGCTACATCACGGCGATGCTGCCGTTTCTCCTGCCGGCGATCGCCGCGCAGCTGGAGGCGTGGAAGGGGCGGCGCGTCGTGCTCGGCCTCGCCGCTGCGACGATCGTTGTCGGTGTCGCGATCTATTCGCTCGCGAACCTGACGTACCCGTACTGGCCCGATAGCGTGAAGAACCCGCTCGCCGAGGTCACGTTTCGCATGCTCGGTGAGAACCTCGTCGCGGGAAACGCGGGCAGCGCACTCGGCATCGCGGGGATCGCAGGTGCCGTGCCGTACCTCCTCGTCGTCGCGGGCCTGCTCGCCTGGTCGATCGAGCGCGTCGCCGGCTGGCGCGCCACCGCGATGGCTACGGTCGTAGGTCTCGCGGTCCTCGTCGGCTACGCGCAGGCTCCGTCGAGCGCGCGGCCGCAGTCGGATCGCGTGTTCGGGTTCGTGCGCGCATCCGTCCTCGAACGCTGACGCGCCACGTGATACCAAGCCGGTGATGCGGATCTCGATCGCGTTCGTCGCCGTGTGCGTGCTCGCTGTCGGATGCGGCAAGAAGAAGCCAGAAGCGGATCCCGCCGTCGGCTCTGCGGGATCCGGATCGGCGGGGGCTGGATCTGCGGCGGCGCAGGTTGGCGGCAAGGCATCGGCGAAGGTCGCGCAGCAGTTCGACGACAAGTGCGTCGCGGGCGATCAGGAGGCCTGCCGGAACCTCGCGGTGCTGTACAGCGAGGGCATCGGTGTCGTGAAGGATGCGGGCAAAGCCGCCGCGCTCTTCGGTCAAGCGTGCAACGGCGGCAACCTCGCCGCGTGTAACCAGATCGCGCTCGCGCTGACCGAGGGTATGGGCGTCGCGAAGGATCCGGCCAAGGCGATCGAGATCTACGAGCGCACGTGCACCGGTGGCTATGCGCTCGCGTGTCGCAACCTCGGCCTCATGTTTCGCGACGGCCGCGGCGTCCCCGCGGATCTCGAGCGCGCGGCGAAGCTTCTCGAGCAGGCATGCATCAGCAAGGCACCGTTCGCGTGCACGAACGCCGGCGACCTCGACGCGATGCGCGCGGGTATGGGCGACGCGATGAGCAACGCCGAGACCCACTTCAAGCAGATGATCGCGCACTACAAGCGCGGCTGTGATGACGGCGATCCGACGTCGTGTCGGCAGATGGGCATCGCGTACCTCCAGGGCCGCGGTCTGCCGAAGAGCACGACAGCCGCAGGCGTGTGGCTGGAGCGCGGCTGTCGCGCGAAGGACAGCGTTGCGTGCGTCCTACTCGAGAAGCTCGGCGGCAAGGGCAGCGCCGCTGGTGCAGGATCAAGCAGCGGGGGTGGGAGTGGCTCGGCGGCCGCTGGATCTGGCTCATCGCCCCCTGCGACGCCGCCTCAGTGAGGTCCGGATGGCTCCGATCAGGGGCAATGTAGGCAAACCGAGCTTCGCCTAGACACACTGCGTAAGTCGTTGAGTAAGCGTCGCTCCCGGACCCCGCCAGCACACCGGGATCACAACTTATCCACACGTGGTCCGCTGCCGGGCATGTGACCTTGTGATTCGAGGGTTTAGGCCCCGTTTGGGTTGTGAACAAGTCGACTGATCCCGGGGGTTATTGACAGGCATGGTCACAGCGCAGTGCGTCAGACGTCCGCCCTCCGGACCGTGCGGTGGCGCGCATTCATGCGGGGCCCTGCACCCGGAGCGTGCGTGTCCGCTCACCGGACTGAGGCGTCCGCGACACGGACGGAACCGTCCGGGCGGCGGATGTAATCGTCCGAGGGCCGGACGTTGGAGGTGCCCAGCCCCCTCGTAGACCTCGTTTTCGCGGTCCGCCTACCTGGGAATCGGTGGTGCAATTTACGTCACGTACGCAGTGAGCCGTAGAGCTGTACGTAGTCCTTCGCAGAGGCACTCCACGACGAGTCGCGAGACATCGCAGAACGCCTCAGAGCGGCGAATGCGGCCCGATCACGATGGAGCGCAACACCGCGCTCGATCGCAGCGAGCAGTGCAGGAGCGGTCGCTGCATCGAACGTGATTCCCGTACCGTGGCCACGCGATAGCTCCGCGTCACCTGGATCGATCACGGTGTCACGCAGACCACCGACGGCATGCACGATCGGAATCGCGCCGTAGCGCATCGCGTAGAGCTGACCGAGACCGCACGGCTCGAACCGCGACGGCATCGCGAACAGATCGCTACTCGCGTAGATCCGGCGCGCGAGACCGATATCGAAGCCGATGCGCGTGAACACGTTCTCGGTGAACGTCGTCGCGAGGTACGTGAAGCGTGCCTCGAGCTCGGGCTCTCCGGCGCCGAGGACCACGAGGCGCGCGCCGATCCGGTGCAGCTCCGGTGCGATGTCGGCGACGAGGTCGAGACCCTTCTGTCCCGTCATCCGAGCGATCACGCCGATCATCGCCTCGCCTGCGGGGAGCGGCATCCCGATCTCGGTCGCGAGCGCACGCTTGCACGTCGCCTTGCCCGCGGGTGAGTCGACGGAGAATCGCGCGGGCAGGGTGGTGTCGGTCGCTGGATCCCACGCCTGCGTGTCGATGCCGTTGACGATGCCGACGATGCGATCGATGTCGTGAACCAGGAAGCCGTCGAGGGCCTCGCCGAACGCCGGCGTCAGGATCTCCTGCGCGTAGCTCGGGCTCACCGTCGTCACCGCGTCGGACATCGCGAGCGCGCCCTTGAGGAAGCTGACTTGATCCCAGAACTCGACGAGCTTCGTGGTGAACACCGACCACGGGATCCCGAGGTCGGTCATCACCGACTTCGGGAAGATGCCGCGGTAGGCGAGGTTGTGGATCGTCGTGACGATCGTGGGTGGTGCCTCGGCGAGGCTCGCGTAGATCGCCGCGGGACCACCTTGCCAGTCGTGCACGTGCAGGACATCGGGGCGCCCACCGAGGAGCAGTGCTCCTGCGCCGAGCGCGGCCTTGCCGAGCGCGCCGAAGCGGAGGTGGTTGTCCTGCCACTCGCCGGCGCCGCCCGGGCCGTAGAGTCCGCCCGGCCGATCGTAGAGCGCAGGGCAGTCGAGGAAGCCGTGCATGACACCGTTGACCATCGCGCGGCGAAGCGTCGCGACGATCGTGTGGGGCCCGACGGTGAGCGTCAGGAGGGCGCCTTCGTCGAGGGTCGCTCCTGCGGACGCGACGCGCTCGGCGACGCCGCGATACATCGGTACGAGCACCGCGACCGCAAGATTTGGCATCGCGGCCTGCGCGGCCGGGAGACCCGCGACGACGTCGGCCAGCCCACCGGACTGCGCGAACGGCGCAACCTCGCTGGCGACGTGCAGGATCCTCACGCGACTTCGGGCGTGCCCGCGTACTTCTTGAAGCGCGGTCCGGCCGACTCGTAGCTGTGGCGTGTCTGCCCCGAGACGACGAACGTCCCGGGCCGGAGCTGTGCGAGGAGCTCGGGCTCGTTGCCCATCAGCTCGGCGACGTCGTTCGCGAGGACGATCGGGCCCTTCGCCGGGACGAACGTGCCCTTCGGAATGGTGATGATTCCCGACTCGGTGACGAACGGGAACCGCTCGCGATCTGCCGCGGGATCCTCGCCGATGATGCAGCCCTGCTCGATCTTGCAGTTCTTGTCGAGCAGCACACGCCGGAGTCGCGCTCCCTTGCCGATGTCACAGCCGGAGAGGATCACCGAATCGACGACCTCGGCACCCGCGTGCACGAAGCAGTCGTACGACAGCACGACCTCGCGCACCGACGCCGACGAGATGATCGAGCCCTCGCAGATCAGGCTGTCATCGACCTCGGCCGGACCGAAGCCCTCACCGGCACGCACGAAGCGCGCGGGCGGGTAGTCGCGCTGGGCACTGCGGATCCGCCACGACCGATTGTAGAGATCGAGTGCGGGCACCCGGGCGCGCAGCTCCATGTTCGACGTGAAGTAGCTGTCGATCGTCCCGACGTCGCGCCAGTACGGAACCTGGTGTTCGGGTTCGCCTGGGATCTTGTTCTGGTTGAAGTCGTAGACGTGGACGCGCGCGCCTTCCCGGACGAGCCCCGGGATGATGTCGCGTCCGAAGTCGTGGCGCGCCGACGGACTACCGCCGGTGCCCACCAGCACGCGCTCGAGGATCTCGCGCTTGAAGATGTAGTTGCCCATGGAGACGAGCGACCAGCCCGGGCGCCCCGGCATCTCGGGCGGGTTCTTCGGCTTCTCGACGAAGCCGACGATCCGGCCAGTCGCGTCGACATCGATGATGCCGAACCCGCTCGCCTCGGCAGTAGGGACCGGGAACGCGGCGACGGTGAGGTCGGCGTTGAGATCGCGATGCACGGTCTCCATCTGCTCGACGTCGAACTTGTAGACGTGATCACCGCCGAACACGGCGACGTGATTCGCGCGGGCGTCGCGGACGAGGTTCAAGTTCTGATAGACGGCGTCGGCGGTGCCTCGGTACCAGAACTCGCCCAGCCGCATCTGCGCGGGGACGACCTCGATGTACTCGCCGAATCCCGAGAGCCGCCAGTTGCGTGAGAGGTGCTTGATCAGGCTCGACGACATGTACTGCGTGAGCACGTAGATCTTGCGGTACCCCGAGTTCACGAAGTTCGAGAGCACGAAGTCGATGATCCGGTAGCGGCCCGCAAACGGAACGCCGGGCTTGGAGCGGTGGATGGTCAACGGGCCAAGGCGCGACCCCTTGCCGCCCGCCATGATCATCACGAGCGTGTCCTTCACGAGGACATCGTATCAGGCCCCGGGGGGTCAGTTCGTCTTCGCGCAGGCTCGTCCGTAGATCGTGCTCGATGACGCGCTCGCGACCGCCTTGCAGATGTAGCCGGTGCCGCAGCCCGAGGTGTCGGCGCACGCGGCGGTGCACTTCTTCCCGCCCGTGGCGGAGACGCACAGGTTACCGGGACCGCCGCAGTCGGCGTTCGCGGTGCAGGCCTTGCCGAAGTTGCCGGTCTTCGCGAACGGCACGAGCTTCGGGTTGTCGTCGATGCCGTGCATTCCGTAGAGCGTGGTGAAGCTGAACGACGCCGAGTCGAGCTTGGTCAGGAGGGTCGAGACCGGCTGCGGGCGCAGGCGGTTCGTCGAGTCGCGGGCGATCAGGGCGGAGATGAAGTCCTGGACCGCGGCTGGCGACGACGCATCGGAGAACGAGGTCGTGGTGATCACGTCGACGTTCTTGCCCAGCTTGTTCGGGTTCTCCTTGAAGGCGGCGCCCATCTGGTAGGTGTCGCAACCCTCGGCGAGCACGACCTGGTAGCGGTCACGCGGCATCGGGGCGGTGCGAATGTCGGCGTCATCGAGGTCGCCCTCGGAGGTTTTCTTCCAGTTCGCGATCGCGAAGCCGTAGAACGGCCCCGAGTGACCGGAGTACGCGATGACGTCCTTGTTCGCGAGTGACCCCATCGCGAGGTCCTCGAGGATCTTGCCGCCGGCATCGGTGTCCGGATCGACCGCGGTGCCGGGCTTGCCGTAGAACATCCGGACCTCGACGGAGATCGTCCGGGTGTCCGCCTTCACGGTGCGCTTGAACGCGCCGGAGGTGTGAGTCAACGCGTCCCACGAGGCGGCGGGTGTCGAGAAGCCCTGACCCTTGAGCCACGTGAAGAACTGCTGCGAGTGCTTGATGTGATAGTCCGAGTGGTAGTCCCACCCGAAGTAGACGTCGATGTCGAGCTTGCCGTCGGCGGTGAGCCGCGCGAGATCGAAGAAGCCGTCGACCGACGGGCGCTCCTTCGAGATCTCGAACGTGATCTTCTCCTTCTTGTCCACGGCGACGGTCGCCGGGTTCCAGCTGCTCCACGGCGCGCTGCGATACCACTCGCTGTTGGTCTCGAGGCGACCGAGCTCCTCGTTCGTCGGCTTTCCGATCTCGAGGTCGAACACCTGCTTGCCGCCGGCGATCCGCACGGGCAGCTTGGACATCAGATTCTTGCCGCCCGCGGCGAGCTGCTTGAACTTGAAGTCGAACGTGAGCTTGTCGGCGCGCTCGCGGATCTCGAGATCCTCGTAGCCGCCGGCCTTCGCCATGCCGCCCATGCCGCCGAACTCGGCGTTCGCCGCGTCGTGCTCCTTGTCGACCAGGTACTGGGTGACGAACCACGCCAGCGCGATGTGCTTCTGGCTGATCAGCTTCTTCGCAGCAGCGAGCCGCTCCGCGGTCGGCTTGGTCGCCATGCTCGCGTCGAGAGTGACGGTCGTCGAACCAGCGAGGATGTACTCCTGCGCAGAGGTACTGAAGAAGTCGTCCGCCTTGCCGTCATCGACGAACACGCTGTCCTCGGGATCCTCCGACTCGCCGGTATCGGCACAGCCCAGGAGGGAGATCGCGGTGGCGGCGAACAGGGCGGCAGTCGTGCGCATACCCTGGGTAGAGCAACCGATATGCCCGGCCAGGGCCTAGCGATCGCGGCGGGTTGGCCGAGGGTGGCGCCTCGACTAGCCGGCGACTGAGCCGCCCAGACCGAGTTTTTCCCCGCGCGCAGCAAGGGGAAAAATACCCTTACGGCGAAGGAACCCCTTTAGTGGGCGACCGGCGCCGCGGCGGGGGCCGGAGGAGCCACGGGATCCGCAGGCCTGGCGAACACGTTCGCCCGGTAGTAGCGCAGCTCGTCGATCGACTCGCGGATGTCGTCGAGCGCGCGGTGCGAGTCGTTCTTCTGGGGCTGCTTTGCGATGATCGCCGGGTACCAGCGCCGGGCGAGCTCCTTGATGGTCGAGACATCGACCATCCGGTAGTGCAGCCGTGCATCGAGCGTCGGCATGTAGCGGCGGATGAACCGGCGGTCCTGGTGGATCGAGTTCCCGGCGAGCACGGGCCGGTCCTTGGCGCCGACGTGCTCCTTGATGAACGCGAGCGTCTGCGCCTCGGCATCACCGTCGGTGATCGTCGACGCCTTGACGCGCTCGACGAGGCCAGAGCCCCCGTGATGCTTCTTGTTCCAGTCGTCCATCCCCGCGAGGATCTCGTCGGGTTGATGGATCACCAGCTCGGGGCCGACCGCGATCTCGGTGAGCTGACCATCGGTCAGGATCGTCGCGATCTCGATGATGCGCTCCTTGGCCGCATCGAGGCCGGTCATCTCCATGTCCATCCACACCAGGACGTCGTTGCCAGCCATGGAGGGACGTATATTGAAACCGTCGCCGAATGGCAACCGGGGTTTCCGGTGACCGTGCACACCACCGCCAACAGGGCGCTTTCACGGCCGCCAGGCACGGATCGCTGGTTGCAACTGCTGGCGGGATGGTGTGGAGGATCCTCGTAGCGCTCGTGCTCGTCGCTGGCTGCGCGACCGATCCCGAGGAGGGCGACGAGGAGTGGGAGGACTGCGGAGGCAAGTGCGATGACGCCAGCTCCGGGGTCGCCCCGCTCGCGGCGCCAGACCTCCTGGTCAACGACCTCGCCGTGCTCGATCAGCTCGAGCGTGCCGGCTTCGACCTCGGCGGCCGGATCGGCGGTGCGAGCTCGCACAACGCGATGCTCGCGACCTCGTCCCCGATCTTTCGCCAGCTCGCCGATGTCGTCGCGACGGATCTCGATGCACTGAAGGCCGCGGACCCGACCGCCGCGGTCGGTCTTGGCACCTCGCACCGGATCTTCGACCTGAAGTGGCTGCGCGCCGCTTCCGCGCGGTTCCGCCTGGTGGCGGTGACCAACCGCACCGATCGTCTCGCATCGACGCCCGGCGCATGTGGCGAGGTCCGGTTTGTCTATCGCCTCCAGTACACCTCGCCAAAGGGCAGCTCACGGCTGCCGATGACGATGCTCGTCGTCCACGAACAGCCGCAGGTCTCCGGCGGCTGCTCTGCCGTCGCGCGCCGCTGGCAAGGCCAGACGCTGACCGCTGACAAGCTGCGTGCGGGCCCGCTCGCGAACCTCGGCCCCGCGGTTCGCATCGAGCTCAACTACCAGTCCGTGCGGTGGCCCGCCGGCGCGCGCGGTGACCTCGGTGGTCACGCCGAGTACCTCATGCGCGTGTTCTCGATCGCCGGTCAGACACTGACTCCGATCAAGCTGCCGAACACGATCGCGACGAACCTGACGGCTACGCAGAAGACCCAGCTCCGCCAGTGGATCGTCGCCAACGTCACCAAGATCGACGACGGCACCGCGCTCGTCCCCGACGCGTTTCTCGCGACCAAGGCGATCTCGGTCTCGCCGCGTGGCCTCGCACGTGGCGCGAATCGGCCGTACCTGCTCGCGTTCCCCCAGCCCGAGGCGTCGTTCGCTGGCGTCGACTTCTCGGGCACCTCGCTGATCAAGTCCGCGGGTGGGCTCGTGCGCCGGCTCGACACGATGTCGTGCCAGGGCTGCCACCAGAGCCGCAGCCTCGCCGGCTTCCACATCCTCGGCCAGGAAGATGCCGAGACGTCGCGCGCGAACGCGATCGAGGTCGGCACGTCGCCCCACCTCCACGAGGAGCTGCGGTGGCGCAAGGCCGCGCTCGCGCACCTCGCGTCCGACGGCACCGTCGGATCGCCGCGGCCGTTCGCCGAGCGCTACTACGCGGTGCCCGGCACGTACGGCTCACACTGTGGCCTCGGCGACGCGAGCTTCGCGACCTGGACCTGCGCGACCGGGTTCACCTGCAAGGACATCAGCGGCGAGGAGGTCGGCATGTGCGTGCCGGCTACCGGACCGAGCGCGGGCGATGCATGCGAGACGTCGAGCGTCACGCTCGATGCGGACTCGCACAAAGACACCGTGTTCGACATGGAGGTCCAGGGCTGCACGGTCCCGAGCGGCGCGTCGGCATCGTGCAGTCGCTCGAGCGCCTCTGGCTCGGTCGGCGGGTTCCCGAACGGCTCGTGCACCGCTCGCTGCCCGAAGATGGGCGCCATCGGCGGCGCGGCGATCTGCGGCGCGACCCCACCATCCGGCTTCAACGAGTGCCTCGGCGCCGGCAAGCCGTTCACGGAGTGCCTCGCGAACGCGACGCCGGCGTTCCGCCGCCGCTGCGACTCCGCCACCGCGTGCGGTGATGACTACGTCTGCGCCGGTGTCGCGAATGCGCCGAAGGGTGTCGGCGCGTGCATGCCGCCGTACTTCATCTTCCAGGCGCGCGTCGACGGGCACCAGGTCCCGTAGTCGGGGCAGCCGTCCGACGGGCGGACATTTCCAGCGCGCTGGAAATGCGCTCCGACCCCATTTGTGAAGCCGTGAGAATTGCTGGGCGACGGTGTCCGAGGAGTGGACAATTCCAGCCCGCTGGAAAGGGGGTCGGAGTGCCTTTACGCGGCGCGCATCGCGAGGACCTCGGCGTCGGGCGGGAGGCCCCAGCCGGGCTGGTAGCCGTAGGCCTCGCGCGCGGAGCGGGTGTGCGTGTTGCTGTCGACGAGATCGATCGCGTCGAGGGGAACGAGGGCAGGGTGCGCGTGACCGGTGGCGTGCGCGAGGTGAACGAGATCCTTGCGCAGCGTCGCGAGGTAGTTCGCGAGGCGAGCGGACTTGAGCGTGGGATCGAGGCCGCGCATCAGCCAGCGGTTCTGGGTCGCGACGCCGGTCGGGCAGTGGCCGGTATGGCAGCGCTGGGCCTGGATGCAGCCGATCGCCATCATGGCCTCGCGGGCGACGTTGATCATGTCGCAGCCGAGCGCGAGCGCGAGGAGGCCCGTCTCGGGGAAGCCGAGCTTGCCGGAGCCGATGAACACGACGTTGTGCTGGACGCCGCGCTCGGCGAGCTCGCGATAGACCTGCGTGAAGCCGAGCTTGAACGGCAGTGCGACGTGGTCGGTGAACACGAGCGGCGACGCGCCCGTGCCACCCTCGCCACCGTCGATGGTGATGAAGTCTGGTGCGCGCTTGGTCGTGTCGATCTGCACGGCGAGATCGCGCCAGAAGTCGAGCTGGCCGACGGCGGACTTGATGCCGACCGGGAGGCCCGTCGCGTCGGCGAGGCGCTCGATGAAGTCGAGCATGCTCGAGACGTCGGAGAACGCCGTGTGGTTCGCGGGGCTGATGCAGTCGCGATCCATCGGGATGCCGCGGATGCGGGCGATCTCCGCCGTGATCTTCGCGCGAGGTAGGACGCCGCCGAGGCCAGGCTTCGCGCCCTGCGAGAGCTTGATCTCGATCGCCTTGACCTTCGCAGACGCGACGCTCTCGAGCATCCGCTCCATCGAGAACCGGCCCTGATCGTCGCGCGCGCCGAAGTAGCCGGTCCCGATCTGCCAGATGATCTCGCCGCCCTTGCGGTGGTGATCGGAGATTCCACCTTCGCCGGTGTTCTGCAGCGCGCCCGCGAGCGCCGCGCCGCGGTTGATTGCCTCGACCGCCGAGGCGGACAGCGAGCCGTAGCTCATCGCCGACGTGTTCACGATCGACGTCGGGCGGAACGCTAGCTTGCGCCCCCGCCAGCCACCGAGCACGCGCATCGCGGGCAGCGGGAAGTTTCCGTCGTAGCCAGGCTCGCCGGCATGTGGCGTGTGGAGCGGGAACGCGCTGTGGCGAACGAGGATGTAGCCCGGCTTCTCGATGTCGTTGTCCGTGCCGAACGCGAAGTAGTTGTTCTCCTTCTTCGACGACGAATAGACCCAGCGCCGCTGATCCCGCGAGAACGGCCGCTCCTCGTCGTTCTGCGTGACGATGTACTGCCGCAGCTCGGGGCCGATCGCCTCGAGCAGGTAACGGATATGGCCGACGATCGGGAAGTTGCGAAGGATCGCGTGCTTCTTCTGTGTCAGATCGCGGATCGCCACGATCACGAGGAACGCGGCGAACGCGATGCCGGTCCAGGCCCACCACGACATGCGCACAGCATATCCCGAACCCGACGGGTAGCTAGTCGCCGGACCAGTAGCGGATCTTGCCGGTGTCCATGTGGACAAAGCCGCTCTCGAGGTAGAGACCGACGCCACCCGCAGCCTGCTCCTTCGCCCACGCGTGCAGGGTCTGGGTCGCGATGCGCGGGATGTAGAAGTCGACCGCGGTGCCGTGCGTGTGCGCGCTGTCGCGCGCGACCTGTCGGCCCTTCTTGCGCAGCATCAGGTTGTACTTGGGGTGGCGAAACGCCGAGACGACGATCGCGGTGTCGCTCCGGAACTTGGTCGCGGCCGCCACGACCATCGCGATCAGCTTCGGCTCCATCGTCGCCGGCTCGTTCGTGAAGTGATCGCGAAGGAACCGGTTGACGGTCACCGCCCTGGGCGATGGCGGCGCCTCGACCGCGAGCCACTCGTGCGTCCACGAGTTGTAGATGTTGATCAGCCGCGCGGGCCTGGTGCCGGGGCGCGGTGGCGCACCGTGCTTGGCCGACTTCAGCGCGCGGAGGCGATCCTTCTTCGACTGGTGATGGTCGTGGTCGGCGCGAGCGGTGCCCGCCAGCAGCGCCACCAGCACCAACGCCGCGCGGATCACGAGTGGCGACTCCGCAGCTGTACGAGCGTCTCCGCCGGCAGGACCTCGTTGAGCGAGCCCGAGCGGAACCCGCCGAGATCGAGGGCGACGTAGGTGAAGCCGAGCTCCTTGCCGAGCGCGACCACGCGGTCGCGGACCGAGACGATGCGCTCAAGCTCCGAGTTGTCGATCTCGAGGCGCGCGATCGCGTCGTGGAACCGCACGCGAACCTGGCGGAAGCCGAGATCGCGGAGGCCGTCCTCGAACGCATCGACGCGGCGCAGCCGGTCCGGCGTGATCTGCGTGCCGTACGGAAACCGCGACGACAGGCAGGCGAGCTGCGGCTTGTCCCAGGTCCGGAGCCCGAGCTCCTTCGACAGCGCGCGAACGTCTGCCTTCGACATCTGCGCCTCGACGAGCGGCATCCGTGCGCCACGATCCTTGGCCGCCGCGATGCCGGGACGGACGTCGCCGAGATCATCGAGGTTGGTGCCGAGCGCGATCGCAGCGCCGCCGAGGCTCGCCGCGATCGGAGCAGCGACCTCCATCAGCTCGGTCTTGCACAGCGCGCAGCGGTGGGTGGGGTTGTCGGCGAAGCCGGGGACCTCGAGCTCGTGCGACTCGACGACGTGGTGGCGAGCGCCGAGGCCGAGCTCCTTCGCGAGCGCGATGGCATCGGCGACCTCGGAGCGCGCCATCGTCTGCGAGACGGCGGTCACGGCATGGCAGCGCGCGCCGAGCGTGTCGGCGGCGACCTTCAACAGAAATGCGGAGTCCACGCCGCCCGAGAACGCGACCACGACCTCGCCGTACCCGGTCAGGGTCTGGCGCAGCGTCTCGAGCTTGGACATCTGGGACAAGCTAGCGCACCCGGCGGACAAGGTCGATCGCCCACGTCCCGTCGGGGAGGGCGGTGACCCCGAGGACGTCCTGGCCCCACTCCGTGGCGCTGCGCGGGATGTTGCGGCTCGCCGGCTCGTGGTCGGTGATCACGCGGAGGCTGCCGCCGATCGGCACGGCCTCGAGGGCGAGCTTGGTCCGCACGAACGTGAACGGACAGACCTCGCCCCGGATGTCGACGCTGTCGA
>JANOPP010000356.1:0-6228 GCA_031421915.1 Myxococcales bacterium
GCACGACGCCGCTCGAGACGTGCACGCCAGGCGCCGACGCCGATGGTGACGGGCTCGAGCACTGCGCCGACCTCGACTGTTGGCTCGAGTGCACGCCGACGTGTCCGCCGTATGCGGTGTGTCCGGCGCTCTGAGCCCGAACGGTCGAGCGTCTGATCAGGTCGGCCTTTCATTGCGGATGCGCGATTCACGGCACAAGCCCCAGCCACTCCGATCGTGCGACTGGCGACGATGCGCAAGATCGCGGCGGCCAGGGAGCGGCTCGCGCTCGCCAAGGCCGGCGCGATGGAGAGCGAGACCACTGGCACGGCCGAGAAGACCGAGACGGACGGCGCCGCGCCGAACACAAAAACCAGCGCACCCCGATCCGTGGCGCCTCGCCGCGAGCGCACGCCCAGAACGTCGTCGAGTGCACGCAGGAAGAAGCCATGACCCGTGGCCCAACGCCGCTCGATGCAAAGGTGCCGAAGCGATCTCGACGCGCGTGGGCGAGGAGATCGTGGCCGTCCCAGACGATCAGCCGGCCGCGGATCTTCTCTACGCACGTAAGCCTGCTACGGTGACTGCTTACGTGTAGCGAGCCAGCTGACCATCGATGGTCGCCGGCCATTCGATTGCCTCCGCGGTGTCCATTGGGGCGCATGCAGCAGGGCGACAGCTGGTGGAGGAGTGGTGTGATGTCGACGACCGACCCATTGACGTTGCGGCTTCCGGGCTGGCTCTGCGAGTCGTTCGATCTCGCACGCGCGATCGCGAACGAGCATCGCTCGCTCGGCAGGATGACGGGCGTTTGCCGATACGACCGGTTCGACATGCGCAGTCACGAGCGTGCGTTCGTGAAGACCGTGCTCGCACGGCGCAGCAACCTGTGGCTGTTTCGAACGAACCAGCGCAGGTCGTGCGGCGACTTCATCGCGATCGACATGTCGTCGTCGAGGCGGGCGGATCGCCGCGCGTTCGTGATGGAGCTCAAGACGGGCGATCGGCTGGTGATCGGCGAGGTCGCCCGTGTAGTCGGGAGCGCAAACATGGATCTGGCGATGGTCTGCAAACAGCTTCACTTCGACGGTTTACCACCCGTGATGTCCACGCTTGTGGGCAGGATGGACATCGAGAAAGGCCCGATGCCTCACTGCAATTATTGCGGATACCTCGTCGACTCGTCGCAGCCGCTTCTCACAGACCCGACCGAACCCACACAGTCGCCGTCAGGTACGTCTGTACGGGGACTCGAACTCGTCGAGGTACGCAATCGCTAGTCCGATGGTCTGGCTTGCCGTGGCGCGCGAGTCGTTGGATACCTCCGGAATGTCGACGCCGAAGGATTCCTCCGGACCCACAACACCGGAGCCTCTGTTCTTGCGAGGTGAGCCATCCCAGCCTGCAGTCCGCACGCCTGTGCGCGGCGCGTGCGCGCTGTTCGGGATAGCGGTCAGCCAGTCGGATCGCTGGCTCGCTGCCGCACAGGACAACGGGCTCGTCACGATCTATCAGCCCGAGATCGCGGCGATGGGCGAGCTCGAGGGGCCGTTGCTCGTAGGCGCTGGCCACGAGGGCCGGGTCTGCTGCGTCGCGTTCGTGCCGAACGACCTGACGAACTCCGCCGGTGAGGCCTATCAATGCGCGGTGAGCGGCGGCGTCGACGGCGCGATCCGCACGTGGCACCTTGGTGAGGAGTCGCTCAACGACGAGATCCGGCACCATGATTCCTCCGTCATGTGCGTCGCATTCACGCCGTCCGCCGAGCTCCTGATCTCGGGCTCCGAGGACGGTACCGTCGCCATCTACGACTGGTCGGCCCGCGAGGTCGTGCGGCGGATCATTACCCCCAGCCGCACCGTCCTCGGCATTGATGTCTCGCCTGACGGCCGCCTCATCGCGTTCACCGGCCTCGATCGTGCGGCCCACGTGTGGACCGTCGCCGGCGTTCGCGTGGGCTCGTTCTCGAAGGACAACTTCGACGCGACCTGGGGGGTGCGCTTTCTCGATGACGAGCGGCTCGTCCTCAGCAGCGGTGACGGCGGCGTGTCGGTCTGGACTCCCGCACGTTCGACCAGCGAGCTGATCTACAGGGCTGAGGATCCTCGCTACACGATCCACGGTCTCGCCGTCCGGTCCGATCGGCGGCAGATCGCGTTCGGCTACCGCAATGACGTCATCCTCGTCGCACTCGGTGACCGCACCGCGGACGTCCGACGGATGCACACCGGCGAGGTCAACGGCGTTGCATACCTCGCCGACGGCCGGGTCGCGAGCGTCGCCGATGACGGCGGGCTCTTTGTCTGGAGCTCGCATACTCCTGGTGCAGCGCCCGAGCTGATGCTCCACGCCGGCGCCTTGCCTCGTTGATCCACGATCCGGAGCAGCACACGTCGAGCCCGCCCCATGCTGATACGATCTGCAGCATGCGAACCCACATGGTCCTGCTGGCGTGGGTCTGCTTGGCTCGCCTTCGCACCGTTCGAATCCCTTCTCCCGCTCGATAGACGACGGAACGCCCGGCTGCTGACCAAGCACCGGGCGTCGGCCTTCTCGGGAGGTGTGGCGTTGCGAATCTGGACGCCGTGTTGACGTAGCAGCGACTCGAGCTGGTCGAACATGCGTTCCGCGTCGGTGAACGTTCAGCCGGATTGTTGGTGCACCTATCGCGAACGACCGCTGATCTCTCGCCAGATGTAGATGAGACCGCTGGCGCGCACGCGTTCGAACATGCACTTGCTCTGGGTCTTCCTGCACAGGTCGAGCACGCGCCAGCCCACGGTCGCCGCATCTTCCGCGCGTCCTGCCTTCGCGAGAGCGAGCGAGTACGTATCGAGGTTCCAGTAGTCGAGTCCGCCGCCGGCGGCCACCGCGGCGCGAGCGAGCGCGACCGCGAGCACGAGATCGGTAGCCGACGCCTCGGGGCGCCCGGCGAGCGAGAATGCGATCTGATGCTGCCAGTGTGGATCGCCACTCGTTTGCTCGACGAGCTCCTCCACGTCATCGGGCCCCACGCCGAACGCGAAGCGCATCTTGGCGCGCTGCTCCGCAACCTGGGCGTCGAGTGGTTGGGGGCCACGATCGAACGCGTCGAGAGCGCGGCGGAGGTTGATCGGCGGACCGCGGAACACGATGCGTCCGCGATGATCCACGACACACGCGAATGGAATGGTCCGTACACCACAGCGAACCGCCAGCGGCCGCACGCTGTCGGCGGTCCACACCGGTACGCCTGCAAATAGCCGCGCCATCGCCGAGCCCGCGAAATCCGCATCGCTTTCCTCGAGTGCGACCCCGATGCGGAAGCGGTCGCCGTACTCGCGGGCGATCGCGATATCCAGCAGCAGGCTGGCCTGGCAGGGCGGACACCACGATGAGGTGAACAGCAGCACGGTCGGCCGCTGGTCTGCGACCCAAGCCTCCGGCGGCATGACCGGCTCCCTGGTTGGAGCCGGAACTGCCTCCCACGTCGGCAACCCAGGATACGGATACCTCGCGAACTCGTCCTCGACAGATCGATCAGGACCGTTCTCGCACGACACGCCGAAGAGCAAGGCGGCGAGTGCCACACGCTGGAGCGAGCGGGTCGTTGTCATACTCACCGTCCGCATGGCGAATCGTATCAACGTTTGGCTCCAGTCGTGGTTCTTGGACGCGGCGCGCGACGCGCAAGCTACTGCAGCACGGGCGCGAGCGTTGTGACTGCGGCGCCCCGCCCAGCACCGCGTGAGCGCTCCCCACCACGTCACACCAATCAAGCGACGCCCCATCAGCGAACATGCGCTCGCTGATCCGACGGCGGCCTGCCGCGATGCCGGACGGCGATCAACAGTGCGCGGTTTTCCAGCACCTCTCGTTCGCGACCGAAGATGCGCTGATCGGCCCAGTAGTACGGATGCGCGCACCTCTTCGACGCGTGCATCTCGCGCTGGATCACGCGCAGGCCGTCGCCGCGGTTCCAACGGGGGGCAGAGGCCACGTCGCTTGCAGAGGCCGTGAACTTCCTAGCCGTTCGGTTCGAACGCTGGTCCCGAGCGGATGGGCTACCATGGTCATGCATGGGACGGTACGCATGTGGGTTGGCAGTTCTCGCCTCGATGGTCATGGCGTGCCTGCGCGACGACCTCGTCGTTTGCTCCAATGACCTTCTGTGCCCGATCGGCCGCGTCTGCGATGACGTCCACGCCAGCTGCATCACGCCCGGACAGGCGGAGGCATGTGTAGGCTTGACCGACGAGACCCCGTGTAGCGTGGACGGGATCTTCGGGTACTGCCTCGACCAGATCTGCGTCGATCCGGGGTGCGGCAACGGCCTCCTCGAGAAGGGCGAGCTGTGCGATGACGGCAACCGTGCATCCGGTGACGGCTGCGATGATATGTGCCGGTCACTCGAACGCTGCGGTGACGGTGTCGACGATGCATCCCGGGGAGAGCAGTGCGACGATGGCAATTCCATTTCGCTGGACGGGTGCGACTCGCAGTGCATTACCGAGGTCGAGACGTGGGCGACCGCGCCTGTCAGTCCAGCGTCGGGGTCGAGTCCAGCCGCGTCGGGTTCGGTGATGGGGCGGCGCATGTTCTACGACCGGACGCGAGGGACGATCACCACCATCGTCGACGGCTACCTGTGGACGTGGAACGGCGCGACGTGGACAGGGACGCCGGGGGCCCCGCCAGAGCAGGATCAGATTCACGACGTCGTGTTCGACGCGACTCGCGGCACGGTGCTTGTGATTTCGGCGGCGTACGACGAGCTCGCGGCCACTGTCGTACGCAATAGCTTGTCTGAATGGGACGGCACCGCGTGGCAGAGCGTCGCGCTCGCGAATTCCCCGAACCTGCTGCCGTACCTGTTCCGTGCCACGTACGACTCCGTACGCAAACGCGTTGTTGCGGTCGGTGTGACCGCTGCTGGGGCAGGCCAGCTGTGGTCGCTCGATGTGGCAGCTGCGCGCTGGACGCAGCTCGCCGCTCCGCCCGGTTTCACGACGTTGACATCGAGTCTGGACGCTGCATTCGATGCGGCGCGTGGCGTCCTCGTCGTGACGCGCGATGTTCCAGCAGCGACGCTCGAGTGGAATGGTACGAGCTGGACTTCTCACGCAGCCGTGCCTGCGGGCCAGGGCGGCTGGTCGCTCGCGTTCGACGGCGCGCGCATCGTCGCGGTGGGTGGAGACCCGGTCGCCGACGTGCTGCTGCACGCGTTCTGGAATGGCACGACGTGGACCGCACGCGCGACGACGCCGGGCCGCCGCCTCGAGCCGCAAGTCGCCTACGATGTGGCGCGACAACGCTTGGTGGTCTACAGCGAAGCGCGGCGACCGCTGATCGAATGGACTGGGACCGCGTGGAGCGTCAGGGCCACTCACCCGCGCTCGGGCGAGCCCATGCACTGCAGCCATGATCCGCGCGGTGTGCTGTGCACCCAATCGTTCCAACCGGATCGATCTTCACCGCCGGTGTGGGATCTGTGGCTCTACGCGAGCGCGGGTAGCTGGAGCACGTTGCCGGTGCCCGCCTCGCTCCAGGGCCTCGACTCATTCACGCTGACCTACGACCCCGTTCGACGGGCCTCCGTGGCCGTCGGCAACGGCGAGCTGCACCTACTCGGTGGAGGTGGCTGGACGACCCAGCCATCCAGTATCACGCTTCAAATCCATGGCCTGACCTTCGATCCTCGCCGGCAGCTCCTCGTGGGGATACTTTACGACCCGATGATGGCTACCTCCGACCTCGTGGCGATCAACGCCGCAGGTGACGCCGCGATGATCGGACCGCCCGGTTACCACTTGGGCGTCGCGTTCGACGCGCGAAGGAACGCGCTCGTCCTCGGGGGGACAATCGGTCATCTCGACGAAACGCCAACGGGATGGATCCCGGCTGTGTCGCCCGGAGTGAGCCCTCTCGTAGCCAACCAGCGGCGGGGGAGTATCGAGACGACGACGGGAGACTCCAGGATGTGGGAACGCCTCGATGGTGATTGGATCCACCGCGGCTCTTCGTCACTCAACATTGGCGACGCGGTCTACGATGCCGGGCGCGGGGCGCTGGTCGTGCTCCACATGGCGACCTATGGATCGTTGTTCGTGCGTACGCGGACCTACGCCAGCACGACGCCGCTCGAGACGTGCACGCCAGGCGCCGACGCCGATGGTGACGGGCTCGAGCACTGCGCCGACCTCGACTGTTGGCTCGAGTGCACGCCGACGTGTCCGCCGTATGCGGTGTGTCCGGCGCTCTGAGCCCGAA
>JANOPP010000357.1:0-2363 GCA_031421915.1 Myxococcales bacterium
GAGTTCCAGCGCCAGCGGTGCTCCTGCGGACAGAGCGAGACGGATGGGCGCGCGATGGAGCACGCGCCCCCCCTTCGCCTCGACGAGCTCGACCTCCCGCGCGTGGCTGTGCACGTGGGAGGACATGTAATGCACGCGCGCGGTGACCGGCATGACGAAGGACTTCTCGTAGACATGGCGGCCGGCCGGCACGTGCCAGGTGATGCTGTGCCCGCACTCCTTGCCGTCCTCCATCTTCGCCTGCATCATCTTCACGAGCAGCCCCCGCAGGGGCTTGAGCGGGGGCTCGGCGGGCGCCAGCTCGAAGCGGTAGCGCACGCGGTACTCGCCGCTGCGCGAGCCGTCGGGGTCGGATAGCATGCCGCTGACGCCGTAGGCGGTCGCGCTGTCGACGAACACGCCGAAGCCCTCCGGGAAGCGGATCTCGGCCTGGTTGTCGCTGGTCCCCAGGCGCACGGGCTCGGAGCGGAAGGAGGGCTCCCCGGGGCGCACCGGGACGGAGTCGCCCGCGCCGGAGCGGTAGAAGATGGAGTGGCAGTGCAGGCCTTCGGAGCTCCGGGAGCGACCCGCCGCATCCACGATGTCCACGGAATGCGCCGTGATGTACCCGGGTCGCTCGAAGCGCAGTTCCGCGCGGGATTCGGGGCCATCCATCGCGCCGGCGACCCCCGAAAGCGTCATAGGACCGAGCTCCCGCACGACCGTCTCCCCGCGGGCGGCGCCCGCGAGAAGCAGCGCCAGGAAGGCCGCGCCGTGACACGCTCGCACGATCATAGTATAAGGGCCTCATCGGAGGCTGTCAACGAGAACCCTCCGACGTGTAGCAGCCAATTAGATATGTCCTGTTTGTGCCAAGTAGAAATGTCCGGTCGGGCGGTAAAATTCTCCCCGCAGTCCTGGGGGAACGGGCATGGAAGAGGTCATCGGCATGAGCAGACGCGAAATCAACAGGCACCACGTGATTCGGAACGTTTTGGAGGGCAAGACATCGCAAGCGGACGCCGCCCGCGCCCTTGAGCGAACGGACCGGCAAATCCGGCGGATTTGTGCTCGCGTGCGCGCCCAGGGCGCCCGCGGTGCCGTGCATGAGCTACGCGGGCGGGCTTCGAACCACCAGATAGATTCAAAGCTCATAGAGAAGGCGCTGTGCGCCCTGCACGACCCACTGTGGGAAGGATTCGGCCCGACCTTCGCGAAAGACAAGCTTCACGAATTGCACGGGATAAGCCTAGGACGGGAAACCCTGCGCAAGCTGATGACGCAGGTGGATTTGTGGCAACCCCACCGGCAAGGCCCCCGGCATCGCGCCTGGCGTGAGCGCCGGACGTGCGTTGGGATGCTGGTTCAGCTGGACGGCTCAGAGCATGCCTGGCTCGAAGAACGTGGTCCGAAGTTCGCCCTACTGATCCACATCGACGACGCGACGTCGAAGATTCTGTACGCCGAGTTTGTGCCCGTCGAAGAGACGCTGACCTTGATGCGCGCGACGTGGAACTATCTCAAGCGGTGTGGCCGTCCAATTGCCCTTTACGTCGACAAGGACTCGATCTACAAGATCAACTGGGCCGCCAAGTATGAAAGCCTCGAGCGCGATGAGAACGCCAAGACGCAGTTCACGCGGGCAATGAACGAATTGGGCATCGAAGTAATCACGGCCAACACCCCGCAGGCCAAGGGGCGCGTTGAGCGCGGCTTTAGCACCCATCAGGACCGCCTCGTCAAAGAACTGCGCCTACGCGGCATCTCGACGATGGCGGCGGCCAATTTTTACTTGTGGGAGCACTACGTCCCTCAGCACAACGCCCGCTACGCCAAAGCCCCGGCTGAGAATACCGACGTTCATAGGCCGTTATTGGTGAATCACCGGCTTGAGCAGATCTTATCGCTGCGTGAGCAGCGGACAGTCATGAACGATTACACCTTGAGCTACGAAGGCAAGCTGCTCCAGGTGTTGGAACATCAGCCAGTTCGCGTCGATCCGGGCGATAAGGTGGAGGTCGAGATCCGCTTGGACGGTTCACGGCATCTGCGCTTCAAAAGTTTCTATCTCAACTTCAAAGGCATTGAGAAGCGGTCCTACAAGCCCATGCTTGAAGCACGGCCGTCCCTTGGCAAGCAACGTAACGAGCCCACGAAGGGCATGGGCTCAACGCCGGCCAAGAACCACCCCTGGCGACGGCTGTTCCTTCACGGCCCCTACAAGGTCAACTTACCTGCTAACGAAACGCCAATCTAATTGAACAAGCTCAACGGCAAACGCGGACATTTCTACTTGGCTTAAGACCGGACATTTCTACTTGGCGTTGACAGGGACGTGCAGCCGGGCGGAGCAGCGCCCTCACGCGGCTGGCGATCGCGCGGAA
>JANOPP010000358.1:0-17748 GCA_031421915.1 Myxococcales bacterium
GCGATGAAGTACTCGCCGTGCGCGCGGGCGAACTCGTAGACGCGGGCGATGTTGCCGTGGCGAAGAACACTTGCGATCTTCGCCTCATCGACGAGCATCTGGATGAAGTCGTCGTCCTCCGCGAGGTGCGCGAGCACGCGCTTGACCGCGACCAGGTGAGGGGTGCCGTGCGCGTCGAACGTCTTCGCACGGTAGATCTCCGCCATGCCACCGAACGCGATGCGATCGAGCAAATGGTAACGGCCGAGCTGTTGGGCCCTTCTCACCGGCAAGCCTCAGGTTACCCCGCACCGTCGAGATCCGGCCAGGGGTACATGTCCTACCCGCGTGCGATCTGCCGGGGATCCGCTATGATCGGCGAATGTCTCGCACCGCCGCGTTCTCCGGTCTCCTCGCTCTGGTCGTCACCGCCGCTGGCTGCAGCAAGCCCGCCGCGAACCAGGACA
Organism: Myxococcales bacterium; assembly: GCA_031421915.1. Lineage (GTDB taxonomy): Bacteria > Myxococcota_A > Polyangia > Haliangiales > Haliangiaceae > JABFXX01. The sequence continues at coordinate 447 of JANOPP010000358.1, forward strand.
CCGGCAGCACGGTGAAGAGCGACATGGGCGGCGGCGGAAAGGTCGCTGTCCCCGGCGGTGAGGCCCCCAAGATGGTGTCCGGCATGGGCGGTCCCGAGAGTGCGCGCACCGGTGCGCCGGGTGGCGCCGACGCGAAGGGCGGCGGCGACGATCCGTTCCGGCTCAAGCCCGAGGAGGGCCAGCTCGCGATCGAGGCGCCCGTGGACGCCAAGGCCGGCACCGAGGTGACGGCAAAGATCCTCGTGACGCCGTCGGCGGCCTACAAGATCAACAAGGAATTCCCGACCAAGCTCACGCTCGAGACGCCCAAGGGCGTCGTACTCGCAAAGGCGCTGCTCACGGCCGGCGGTCACGACCAGGTCAAGGGCGACGCGGATGCGTTCGAGGACCGCCAGCTCGCGTTCACGATCAAGATGACGCCGACGAGCGGCAACCACACGATCAACGGCACGTTCAAGTTCGCGGTCTGCGACAAGGATACGTGCCTCGCGAAGAAGGAACAGATCAGCATCGCGGTCGCGGCGAAGTGACGCCGGCCGGTCGCTAGCGCGACCACTCCTTGGTACCGTCGAAGGCGATGGCGGACTCGGACACGGCGAACGCACCGAACGTGAAGGACCTCCTCGTCGGCCTCGGAGCGGCCGTGCGGGATGACTTCACGCGCAACCGCCGCGTGATGTCGTTCGCGGAGTACCTGAACCTCGTTGTCTCCGAGCCGACGCGGCAGCTCCGCTCGTCGACCCAGTACCTCGTCGATTGCTTCGACCACTACGGCAACTCCACGGTGAAGTACCCGTGGGGCGAGGTTCGCCACTTCCACCTGTTCGACGCCCCGTGGGCCAATGGCGAGGATCGGCTGTTCGGCCAGGAGCACGTGCAGAACGCCGTGTACCAGACGCTGCGCAGCTTCGTGCAGGACGGCCGCCCCAACAAGCTCGTCCTCCTCCACGGACCGAACGGCTCCGCGAAGTCGACCTTCATCCGCTGCCTCGGGCGCGGGCTCGAGAACTACTCGACCCTCGACGAGGGCGCGCTCTACCGGTTCTCGTGGATCTTCCCGGCGCAGAAACACACGCGCGGCGGCATCGGCTTTGGTGGCGGCGCTCCTGCATCGGCACTGCCAGAGTCGCTCGACTCGTTCGCTTATCTCCCGGACGACGTGATCGACGCGCGCCTCAGCGACGAGCTTCGCGATCATCCGCTGCTCCTGATCCCGCTCGACGAGCGCCAGCGGTTGATCGATCGACTCGTCAACGCGAGCAAGTCGCCGACCTTCGTCGTCAGTGACTATCTCCGCCAGGGGCTGCTCTCGCCGAAGAACCGCGCGATCTACGAAGCGCTGCTCGCGAGCTACCACGGTGACTACATCCAGGTCCTGCGCCACGTCCGCATCGAGCGGTTCGAGGTCTCGCACCGCTACCGCCAGGGTTGGGTCACGGTCGAGCCGCAGCTCTCGGTCGATGCGACGGAGCGACAGGTCACCGCGGATCGCACGCTGAGCTCGCTGCCGCCGTCGCTGCAGTCGGTGTCGGTGTTCGAGTACGGCGGCGAGCTCGTGAACGCGAACCGCGGCTTCATCGAGTTCGACGACCTGCTCAAGCGTCCGCTCGAGCACTACAAGTATCTGCTGACCACCGTGGAGCGCGCCGCGGTCTCGATGTCGAGCGCGACGCTGTTCCTCGATCTCTGCTTCGTCGGTAGCTGCAACGATATCCATCTCGCAGCGTTCCGCGAGATTCCGGACTTCCAGAGCTTCAAGGGCCGGATCGAGCTCGTGCGCGTCCCGTTCATCCTCGATGTCCGGCACGAGGAGGCGCTGTACCAGGAGCGGTTGCGCGAGGCCGCGTCGCGCCGGCACATCGCACCGCATACAGCCTACGTCGCCGCGCTGTGGGCCGTGCTGTCGCGGATGCGCAAGCCGCAGATCGAACGGTTTCCGTCGACGCTCGCCGAGGTGATCGGCAAGCTGGCGCCGCTCGACAAGGTCGAGCTGTACTCGACGGGCCAGCTCCCCGACGACCTCGCACCCGATCGGGCGCGCGAGCTCACCTCCCAGATCAAGGAGCTGTGGCACGAGTCCGACACGTATCCGATCTACGAGGGCCGGGTCGGTGCGTCGCCGCGCGAGATGCAGACGGTGCTGCTCGCCGCCGCCGGGTCAACTCGCTACGACTACGTGTCACCGATGGTCGTTCTCGACGAGATCGTCGAGCTCTGCAAGCAAGTGAGCATCTACGAGTTCCTGCGCCAGGACGTTCAGCCCGGCGGCTACCACGATCACAAGAAGCTCGTGGACGTCGCGAGGGGCAGGCTGTTCGACGTGATCGACGACGAGGTGCGAGTCGCGGTCGGGCTCGTCGAGGAGTCCGAGTATGGTCGCGTCTTCGATCGGTACGTCCTGCACGTGATGCACGCGCTCAAGAAGGAGAAGGTCCGCCATCCGCAGACCGGCCGCATGGAGGATCCGGACGAGGGGATGATGGCGGAGGTCGAGCGCACGCTCGACGAGACCGGCAGCGCCGACAACTTCCGGCAGAGCATGGTCGGCAAGATCGGCGCGTGGTCACTCGATCACCGCGGCCAGAAGCCGGTGCTCAGCGAGATCTTCTCGGACCTCCTCCGCAAGGTCCGGGACGCCTACTTCGAGAAGCACAAGAAGACGATCGCGAAGGGCATCAACGACCTCGTCATGTTCCTGTCGGGCAACGAGAGCAGCCTCGCGGTCGAGCCGCGCGCGCGGGCCGCTCAGGCGCTCGAGACGCTGACGACCAAGTACGGTTACACCAAGGAATCCGCGCGCGACCTCGTCGGTGCGCTGGCGTCGATGCGCTACCGCAGCTAGTCGGCGGTGTCCCTCGGTCATGCGCTGGCTCTCGCTGCTCGTCGTCGCCGTCGCTATGACCGGTGCGTGCAAGGCCGATCCGACGCCGCCACCGCCGCCGTCGCCGACTCCGCGAGCTCTGCCTCCGACGGAGAAGCCCGCTGCCGCTCGCGACCGCGCGGTCGAGGCCTGGAAGGCGGCCGAGCTGGCTGCGACCGCCGAGGGCTGGGACCTCGCCGGCGACCGGTTCGGCGACGTCGCGAAGGCCTGCACGGCGCCGGGCCTCGAGTGCCGCGACGTCGCGTACAAGGCGGCGCTCGCGCGCGGCCACGCGGCGCGGATCGAGGGCCTCCCCAAGCCAACCCTCGAAGATGCGCCGATCCCGCTGCCGCGGCGGACGCGGGAGGTCGCCGATGCAGCCGATCGCTTCATCGAGCTCGCAGGTGCAGACGATCCCGAGGTCCCGGGGATGCGGTTCCTGGCGGCCGCGGCCTACGGGCGCTACGGCTGGGATGACCTCGCGGTGCCCCGGTTCGAGGCGGTGCTGCGCAAGCACCCCAAGCACGAGGTCGCGGGGTACGCGGCAAACCTCCTGCTCGATACGTTGAACCGTGCGAAGCGCTACGACGAGCTCCAGCTGTGGGCAAACGTGCTTCTCGCCGACGAGGCGCTCCTGGCGGCGAAGCCCGAGTTGCGCGCACTCCTGGAACGGCTGATCTCCGCGCGCTGATCGGGAGTCAGTGCGCCGCGATCTTGCGGTGGACCTCCAACGTTCCGTATCCTCGACGCTGTGAGGATCGTGGGCTCGTGTCTGCTCGTCGCTGCCCTGTGCAGCGTGGCGGCAGCCGATCCGAAGATGCTGAAGGGCCCGTACCTCCAGGATCTCGCGCCCACCTCGATCACCGTGATGTGGCAGCTCGACGAGCCGACCGCCGCGCGCCTCGTGGTCGAGGGACCCGCCGGCGAGAAGGCGCAGGAGGTCAGCTCCGCGCGAATCGCCGAGGCGCGGATCGAGAACCTCGCACCGGCGACCCGGTACCGCTATCGAGTCGAGGTCGGCAAGGATGTCTGGCGAGGCGAGTTCGCGACCGCGCCGGAGGTCGGTGCCGAGGTGCCGTTCTCGTTCGTCGTGGTGGGTGACACCCGCTATAGCCTCGATGCGCACCGCCGCGTCGTCGAGCGCATGGCACAGGAGGTCCCGGACTTCGTCCTCGGGACCGGCGACATGGTCGACGAGGGCCACCGCCAGGAACAGTGGCAGCAGTTCTTCGACGTCGAGAACCAGATGCTGCGCGACAACGTCTACTTCCCCGCGGTCGGCAATCACGATCGCCAGGGCCGCGGCCGCACTGCCGATACCTACCGCTCGTACTTCTCGGTTCCCGAGAACGGCGGCGAGAACGAGCGCTACTACGCGTTCAGCTACGCGACGTCACGGTTCCTCGTCCTCGACTCGAACGAGTACAGCTTCGCGCTGACGGATCAGACCGCGTGGATCGAGCGCGAGCTGGTTGCCGCGCGCCAGGACTCCGACGTCCGGCACATCTTCATCGTGATGCATCACCCGCCGTTCTCCGTGTCGCTCCACGGCGGTAACCGCGATCTGCGCGAGCGCTGGACGCCGCTGTTCGAGAAGTACCAGGTCACCGCGGTCTTCTCCGGTCACGATCACGTCTACACGCGCGCCGAACACAACGGCCTGCGCTACTTCGTCTCGGGTGGCGGCGGCGCGCCGCTGTATCCGCGGCGGCCGAAGTCAGCTGCGATCGACGTCGCCGCCGTGAAGAAGTTCGAGCGCGTGCATCACTACCTGCGCGTGATGGTCACCGGCAACCGGATCGAGATCACGGGTGTCCGCACCGATGGCACCACGATCGAGACCACGTCGTGGACGGAGGGCCCACCGCTCGTCAGCGAGCCCGTGAAGGCAGTCGCCAGCGTGCCTGCCGCCGGCGCCGGGGCAGGGCCCGTTGCGACCGTCGCTGCGCCGAATGCGACGCGCGGATCCGAGCCGCGCTCGGTGCTGTGGGTCGGCCTCGTCGGCATGGGCCTCTTGCTCGCGGCCGCGGTCGGCGTCGTGCGCACGCTGCGGCGCTGACATGCCGACCGCCGCGATCGTGATCATCGGCGACGAGATCCTGTCGGGGAAGTTCGTCGAGGAGAACGCCGCGTTCCTGATCGGCGAGCTGCGCACGCTCGGCGTCGACCTCCGGCGGATCACCGTGATCCCCGATGACCGCGCCGAGATCGCCGCCACGGTGCTCGACCAGTCCGGGAAGTTCGATCACGTCTTCACCTCCGGCGGGGTCGGGCCCACGCACGACGACGTCACGATGGAGTCGATCGCTAGCGCGTTCGGCACGACGATCGTCCGCCAGCCCGAGCTCGAGCAGCGCGTGCGCGCCTACTGGGGCGCCAAGCTGTCCGAACCGAACCTCCGCCTCGCCGACGTGCCCGCCGGCTGCGAGCTGGTCTATGGCAAGGATCAAGTCTGGCCGGTCGTGGCGTACCGGAACGTCTACATCCTGCCCGGCGTGCCGGCGCTGTTCCGCCGAAAGTTCGTCGACATCCGTGACCGGTTCCGCACCGAGGTCGTGACGATCGCCCGCGTCTATCTCGACGCGGACGAGGGTCAGATCGCGAACGACCTCGACGCCGTCGTCGCCGCACACCCGGCGGTCAAGATCGGCTCGTATCCTCGGTTCTCCGAGAAGGACTTCAAGGTCCTCGTCACGCTCGAGGGGCGCGACACGAGCGAGGTCGCCGCCGCCTTCGCGCTGCTCGTCGAGCGCACCAGCTCCAAGGTCGTGCGCAGCGAGGCTCCCGCCGCCGTCGGTGCGTGATACGTAGACCCTCCGATGCCTGTCCAGCCCCGCACTCCGCCCGGCGTGATGGAGCTCCTGCCGCCGCAGCAGCTCGCATTCCAGCGCATGCTCGATACCATCCGGCGCGGCTTCGAGCGGTTCGGGTTTCTCCCCGTCGAGACGCCGGCGTTCGAGCTGTCCGATGTGCTGCTCACGAAGTCCGGTGGCGAGACCGAGAAGCAGGTCTATTTCGTCCAGTCGACGGGCGCGATCAAGGAAGGGAAGGCGCCCGAGCTGGCGCTGCGCTTCGATCTCACGGTGCCCCTCGCGCGCTACGTCGCGCAGCACGAGCACCAGCTCAACTTCCCGTTCCGGCGCTACCAGATCCAGCGTGTCTATCGCGGTGAGCGCAACCAGAAGGGCCGCTACCGCGAGTTCTATCAGTGCGACATCGACGTGATCGGCAAGGACTCGCTGCCGCTCGCGTACGACGCCGAGGCTCCTGCCGTGATCCACGGCATCTTCAAGGAGCTCGCGTTCGGTGCGTTCACGATCAAGATCAACAACCGCAAGCTCCTGCGCGGGCTGCTCGGTAGCCTCGGGATCGCCGATGACAAGCAGGCGTCGGTGCTCCACGAGGTCGATCGACTCGGCAAGATGCCGAAGGACGAGATCGTGACGCGCCTCGCGGGCGAAGGGATCGAGATCGATTCCGCGGTCGCCACGCGACTCCTCGATCTGCTCACCGCATCCGCGGGCGATTCGCAGGCCGCGCTCGCCGCGCTCCGCGCCTTCGATGCCCCGTCGCCCGTGTTCACCGAGGGTCTCGACGAGCTCCAGCGCGTGTACGACGGGACGATCGCGCTCGGTGTGCCGCCGTCGCAGCTCGTGATCGATCTCTCGATCGTGCGCGGCCTCGACTACTACACGGGCACCGTCTACGAGACGTTCCTCGATGACCATCCCAAGCTCGGCAGCATCTGCTCGGGCGGTCGCTACGAGAACCTCGCCGGCCACTACACGAAGTCCAAGCTCCCCGGCGTCGGTATCTCGATCGGCGCGACGCGCCTGTTCTCGCAGCTCCTCGAGATGAACGTGATCGGGGCGAGTGAGGCCGCGGTCGCCCAGGTCCTCATCCTCTCCGTCGACTCCGCGCTCACCGCCGAGTACGCGAAGATGGCGACCGAGCTCCGTACGGCAGGCCTCAACGTCGAGGTCTACGGCGGTGACGACAAGCTCGGCAAGCAGTTCAAGTACGCGGACCGCGCGAAGGTCCCGTTCGCCCTGATCGTCGGATCGCGCGAGCGTGACGCCGGTGTCGTCAAGGTCAAGGACTTCCGCGGAGGCGGCGCGGCCTCCGAGGAAGACGTGCCGCGTACCGACCTCGTCGCCGCGATCCAGCGCCTGCTCGGCTGAGCGAGTACGATGGCCGCGCCATGCGAGCCCTCGCGATCCTCCTCGTCGTCGGTGTGACGGCCTCCGCGGCTGCGGACGACGCTCCGTACACACCTCCGGACTTCCTCGCGGTCACACCGGCGTTGCCGGCGGGGGTCGATGCGGGCGCCGCGTGGCGTCTCGATCTCGCGGAGACGCTACGGATCGCGCTGCGCCAGAACCTGGAGGTCGTCCTCGAGCGCAAGGCCGTGGCGATCACGAACCTCGCCATCGATGCGACCGAAGGCGGCTTCGAGCCCGTCGTCACGGCCGGGTACTCGCACAGTGATACCGACTCGCCCCCGCAGTCGGCGCAGGAGGGCATGGCGGGTGAGATCTTCAACTTCAAGACAGACGGCTGGCGGGTCGGCGTCTCGAAGCGGTTCGTCCTCGGCACGCGGTTCGACATCGAGTTCGAGAACGGTCGCGCCAAGTCGACGCTCGGGACGGCCGTCGCACCGCTCAATTATCGCTCGACGATGAGCGCGAGCCTGACCCAGCCGCTGTTGCGCGGCTTCTCGACCGACCGCGTCGTGCCGCAGATCGATGTGCTGCGCGCGCGGATCTCGTCGGAGCGCCAGCGAGCGCAGCTCGAGATCTCGGTGACGACCGTGATCGAGCGGACCGAGGCTGCGTACTGGTTCGTGCTCCAGGCGCTGTTTCGCTACGATCTCGCGCTGCGTACCGCGAAGGGTGCGCAGGACCAGATGGGGCTGACCCAGCGCCAGATCGACGCCGGAACCACACCGCCGTCGGACCTGATCGGCGCGGAGAGCACGCTCGCTCAGCGCCAGCTCGAGGTCGTGCAGGCCGAGCAGGCCATCCATGCAGCGTGGGATCAGCTGCGGCAGGTGATGAACCTGTCGCGCGATCAGTGGGCGCGGCCGATCGTGCCGACGGACCTGCCGACGTTTCGTCCAGGAGCGATGACGCCGGAGGCTGCGCTCGAGGCGGCGGTCAAACATCGGCCCGAGCTCGCGCAGCTCAAGCTCGACCTCGACAGCGCGCTGCTGTCGCTCCGCAAGGCAGAGAACGACAAGCTCCCGCAGGTCGACCTCGGCCTGTCGACGGCGCTCGTCGGTCAGGACACCGCGTATGGCGGTGCGCTGAGCCAGCTCGGGGGCGCGGACGCCTGGGGCTGGACGGTGTTCGTGAACCTCACATGGACTCCGCTCAATCGCACCGCGGGCGCTGCCGCGGAGATCGCGAAGGTCCAGCACGACCAGACCGCGATCCGTCGCGAGCAGCTGGTGCAGACCGTGTGGTTCGAGGTGCGCGGCGCGCTGCGCGAGCAGGTCGGTGCCGAGCGGCAGCTGCTCGCCGCGCGACGATTCCGCGAGCTGGCCGAGCAGAGTCTCGAGCTCGAGCAGCGCAAGTTCCTCACCGGCAGTGCGAACAACATCGACGTTGCCCAGCGTCAGGACTCCGCCGCTCGCGCGCGGCTCGCCGAGCTCGACGCGCTGATCGCGCACAACCGCGCGACCGCCGCGGTGCTGCGCACGACGGGTCGCTTGCTGCAGGAGCGCAACATCGCGCTCGCGCCCAAGTAGGCGCGGGCAGAACAGCCCGAGGCCGTGTGCTAGGTTCGCAATCACGTGCTCTCCTTTCCGGATGACTGGATCCAGCATGCTGGCGCCAACGTTACGACGGCGTTTCCGCCTGTCGATACGGGTGTCCGCGCGCGCTACTTCGAGCAACTCGCGGCGCGCCCGACCGTCGCAGAGATTGTCGATGCCGCGCTCGGGCGCTGTCCGGAGCTACGAGTCATCAGCATCACCGACCCCGTACGCACGATCACCGACGAGGGCGAGCTCGGCGCGCGAACGGTGATCGACGGCGAGCTCGATGGACGCCCAGCGCGTCTGGTGCTGGCGGCGACATTCATGGATGACGTCGCGACGGTCCTCGAGGGGCTCGCGACCAGCGCACAATCGATCGACGACGTCGAGGGCTGGGTGACCGCTCGAGCGCGCCGCCAGGTCTTCGGGATCGCGAGTCGGCCGCGTCGCTTCTTCTACTCGCCGCCTGACTACTGGCAAGCACTACCGCGAGGCCTCTTCGCCCGCTGGTATCCCCCGACGTTCCCTGCGGACCCGACGACAATCGAGGTCGCGCCCGCCCTTCCGGACGCTGGCGCCTCGGACCCTGTGAACATGATCGCGACCGCGATGGCGTCGCTCGGAGCGGGCCTTGGAAGCATCGACGCCACGCGTGAAGAGCTCGGCACGATGAACGGGCTCACCGTACGTCGCGCCTGCGTCGTCGGTGACCGCGCCGGGATCAAGGTGTACCGAGAGGCGATCTATCTCACGGGCGGCGGCTGGAGCTACCGAGTCCAGCTGGAGACGGCAAATCTCGAGACGGCCGCGCTGGAGACGAATCGCGCGACGTTGCTTACGATCGTGGAGTCCGTCGAGCCGCTGCCGGTACCTGCACGTCCAGACACCACGGCCATCCGGCACTGGGGCGAATGATGTGGCTCGCGCTGCACTGGCCGGATGCGTGGGAGCGCAAGCACACCGTCGACGGAGACCAGCTCGCCGTGCTCGCAGGGGCTAGCGGTCCGCGCGCGATCGCGACCTGGTCGCCACTGACACTGCGCAATGCCCCGTCGGCTCGCGACGGCGAGCTCCTCGCCGAGAGCGATCTGGTCGCGGGCAGCGTCGTCACGCGCGGCCCCTCGGAAGCCTTACAGACCACCACAGGTTGGCCCCTCGTCGTGCTCGATGCCACCGTCGAGCGGCTCGGCGTCGCGAACGAGTACCGGACCTGCGCCGTGTTTGCGTTCCTGGAGCACGCCGGAGCCGTGCTGATCCGCTTCCCGTCCCGGGGGGAGCAGATCGCGCTGTCCCCTGAGATCCGCGCGATCCTCGCGACCGCGACGCCGGTGTGGAACCAGCGTGCGAGCCTCGCCGAGCAGTGTGATCCGGGAGCCCTGGCTATGCAAAGGGGAGGCTTGGAGCCCAGGAGCCGTAGTAGACTACAGCAGTGATGGACTGGCTCAGTGCACCACGACGGCTCGCCGCCCAGGTCCCTGATGCCGTCCAGCGCGCCGGGGCAGCCACCTCCGATTGGCTTGGAGACGCGCCCCGGACCGCCGACGCCGCGACCGCAGGCGGGGATGCCCCCCTCTTCGCCGGAACGCCGGACACCGGATGGGGCCAGATCGGGCAGTCGGTGGGTGACGTCTGGCGAGGTGCACAGCAGGAAGCCCAGCCAGGGGTCACGTACACCCCAGAAGACCTCCCTGGCGTTCTCGATCGGCAGCGCGCGCAGCGCGACCTCTCGGACCGATTTCAAGTCATGCCCGCCGGCGTCGGCGGCGAGCAATCGAATCAGGTCTCGCAAGAGGAGTATCAAGGGGTCGCTCGCCAGCTCAGCGACATCCGCCTGGGCAATGGCGATCTGACGATCGACACCAGCAGGTTCCTCCCAGGCACCGAAACGGCGCGCGACGAGTGGTCGGGTGGTATTCAGGCCGACGTCGGCGATCTGCTCATGACCGAGAGCGGCCGCCGTCAGGTCGGGGCGCTTGCCGACAACCCAAACGACGTCCAGACGGGTATCGGACCGTACGCGCCCAAGGGAAGTCTGGCCTACGACGGCGCGCGGGCGATCGCCGCGGACTCCTCGCTCGGTCCGACGGACGCCATGCGAGACGCGCAAGGTACCCCTGCCGCCGGGATCGACGCGACGGTCGAGATCAACCCGGGCATGATCTTGGGGCTTCGCAGCGACGCCGTTCTCGCTCACGAGCTCGAGCATGCTCTCGGGTACACCACCGGCACGCTCGCGAACGGCGTGAGCGATTCTCCCAACGACGTCGCTACTCGCAACGGCGTTCCACTCGACATTCGGAACTGGGAGCGACAAGCCGTGGGGCTCACGCGTAGTGACGTCGAAGGTGGCGGCGCTCACCTCGACGATCCACACGGCATGACCGAGAACGAGTACCGCAGGGAGCGAAACGATCTCGGTGATCGTTTCTTGCCGCGCACGAAGTACACCGAGCTCCCGGGCGAGGCTCCGGCGTCGATGTCGGACGCCGATCTCGAGACGGCGTGGACCTCGCACCTCGAGGGACCGAACGTGCCCAAGAGCCTCGCGCCGACGACCAGCCCGCGTCCGCGTGCGCGTCCCACCCCAGAGCCCACTGTTCGCCCGCGTCCGCGCCCCGAACGGTGACATGACGGCACCGGTCCCGGCTACTCACGCGGCTGCGAGGGCCTCGATCGGATCGAGCTTTGCCGCGCGCATGGCGGGGTAGAGGCCCGACGCGACGCCGACGAACACGGATACGCCGAGCGAGAGCGCGACCGACCACGTGGTGACCACGGTCGGCCAGCTCGCGTAGGCCGCGACGATGCGCGCGATGCCGAGGCCCATCGCCACTCCGAGCAGGCCGCCGAGCATCGACAGCGTGAACGCGGTGACGAGGAACTGGAATCGGATATCGCGCCGGCGTGCACCGACCGCGCGACGCACACCGATCTCGCGGGTCTGTTCGAGGACGGTCGCGAGCATGATGTTCATGATGCCGATGCCGCCGACGAGCAGCGAGATGCCGGCGATCAGACCCATCACGAGGTTGAACAGCTGCTGGGTCTGCCGGCTGTGGCGGAGCAGCGCTTCGGGCACGACGATCTCGAAGTCGCGCGTGCCGCCGTGGAGGCGGTCGAGCAGGGTGCCGATCACGGCGCCGGTCTCGCCCGCGGGCGCCTTGGGATCGAGGCGCACGACGATCTCCGACAGCGGCGACTTGAGCGGATCGCGATCGAGCTTGCGTAGCGCGGTGGTGAACGGGACGTAGATCTCGTGGTCGGTCGACGCAACTGCGACGCCCTGGACGGCCGTGACCGTCGAGGAATCGCGCGCGAGCACGCCGATGACCTCGCACCAGAGGTCGTTGATCTTGACCGTCTTGCCGAGCGCAGGCTCCGCGCCGAACAGATCGCGTCGGGCGCCCGCGCCGATCACGCAGACCTGTGCGTGGTGACTCTCATCGCGGAGGTCGATACCGCGGCCCTCGGCGAGCGGGAAGGCTGCGATCTCGGCGTGGCGATGGCTGATGCCGAGCACCTTGGCCTCGGTCTTCGCGGCGGCAGCGAGCACCTTGTACGGATCGATCTCGATCCGTGGTGCCACGTAGACCACGCCGGGAACCGCCTCCTGCAGCGCCTCGACGTCGCGCAGCGACAGGCCGAGCGACTTCTTGCGGATCTCGGCGAGCTCCTCGGGCTTGTAGACCTTCGCGCGCACGACGACGTTGCGGGTGCCGAGCCGCTCGATCAGCGCCATCGCCTCGCGCTCGGCGCCGGCTCCGATCGAGAGCATCGCGACGACCGCGCCGACGCCGAACATCATGCCGAGCATGGTCAGGGTTGTCCGCAGCTTGTGCTCCGCGAGGCTCTCGAGCGCGGTGATGAATGCATCGAGCAGGCGCCTCACGGGTTCGCGCCTCCGGCGGCCGGAGCGGTGCCGGTCGCCTCGCCGCTGCCGAGTGTCTGATCGATCGAGCGCGTCGGATCGCGGAGCGCGATGCGATCGCCAGCGGTGAGGCCCGACTTCACGGCGATCCGACCTGCGGTCGCGGTGCCGAGCTCGACCGGGACCTGCTCGAAGTCACCGCGCGGGCCGCGCCGGTACACGAAGCTCTTGCCCTCCTTGGTGAACACCGCCTGCCGCGGCACGACGAGCGCCGAGGTCTCGTCGAGCTTCAGGGTGCCGCGCACGCGCTGCCCCGGCTTCATCGCTGCCGGGTCGGTCTTCGCGAGCTCGATCACGACCGCGAAGTACTGGATCGGGACCTGATGGACGCGCTGCTTCGCGAGCTTGTCGACGAGCCGAACCTTGCCGGTGTGCACGACCTCGGGCCGCGCCTCGATCACGACCTCGGCGGGCTGGCCCTCCGCGAGCCCGCTGCCGTCGATCTCGAGGACGAAGACCTCGGCCTCCATCGTGTCGAGCAAGGGAATCTCCGCGATCTCCTGGCCGGGCCACAGTTGATCGCCGAGCTTGGGGACCTCGCCGCGCCAGTTGCGCTGGAGCACGAACAGGCCGTCGTGCGGCGCGCGGATCTCCATGCTCTCGAGCGCGGACTGCGCATGCTTGATGGCGACGGATGCCGCCTTCTGCTCGACACCGATCATGCCGGCCTTGGACCGCGACAGGCTGCGCTCGACCTCCTTGGTCTTCTCCGCATGATCCTTGCGGGCTCCGGCGAGCTTCTCGTCGATCTCCGACTCGATGATCGCGTTGCGGGAGTAGATCTGCTTGTCCTTGGACTGGAACTGGCGCGTCTGCTCGAGCTCCTGTGTCGCGAGCCGTGCGGTCGCATCGCGGCCCTCGACGGCGACCTTGCTCTTGATTCGCTCGGCCTGTAAACGGGCGTCGGCGGAGGCCAGATCGGAGCGGCTCTCGCGGAGCTGCTTCTCGGGCTCGGTCGCGTCGAACTTGACGACGATGTCGCCCTTCTTGATGCGCTGCCCGTCGGGCGCCAGCCACGCGATCTTCTTCGGGCCGTCGTTGCCGCTGCTCTGCGGTGCCGTCAGCGGCGTTGCCTTGACCGCGCGCAGGTTACCCTCGGCGATCACGCGACGCACGAGCGTGTCCTTCGCGACCGCGAACGTCGGGACCTCCTCGGTGGTCTTCGCCCCGAGCTTCTTGCGCAGGTAGAGCCCGCCGCCGACGCCGAGCGCCGCGAGGATCGCGAGCACGACGAGCGTGCGGATCATCGGCCCGCCTCCGGGCTGATGCGCGACACGTGATCGCCGGCGGCGAGGCCGCTCTTGACCTCGATCATCGTGGCGCTGCGACGACCGAGCTGGAGCGTGACGGTCTCGAGCGTGCCATCGGCGTCGCGGTACGCGACGGGGCCCTGCGGGGTCACGAACACGGCATCGGCCGGGATCAGGACCACGCCGGGAATGCGCTCGGTCTCCACTTCGCCGCGGAACCGCATCCCGGGCCGAAGCGGGGCGGTCGTGGGAGCGAGCGCGATCTTGATATCGATCACCTTGCTCGGATTCGCCTCGGACTTCGCGCGGACGTTGCGTGCGATCGACTCGACCGTGCCGGCCAGCTCGACATCGGGGAGGGCGTCGAGCCGCAGCTTCACCGCCTGCGCTGGCTTGACGCGCGCGATGTCGACCTCGTCAACGGCACCCTTCGCCACCATCTTCGACAGACCCACGACCTGGACCACGACCTCCATGCGCCACACGCCGTCGCCGACCTTGCGACGCTGGCCGCCTCCCATGCCTGGGTAGATCACGGTGCCGTCGCGCGGGGCCATCACCTGCATCTTCGCGAGGTTCTTCGTCAGCTCGTCGACGCGGCTCGTCGCGTACGCGAGGCGATCGCGCAGGCTTGCGACGGCGGTCTCGTCGGCGCGGCGCGCCTGGGCCGCCTTGTTGGTCGCGAGCTGCAGCGCGATCCTCGCGGCATCCTCGTCGAGCTTCGCGGTCTGCAGCTCCAGCGACGCGATCAGCTCCGTGGGGGTGGTGGTCTTGAGGGTCGCCTTGCGCAGCGCGGCCTCGGCGGTCGCGATCGCGAGCGCCTCCTCGCGACGCGCGAGCGCGGAGGACGCGAGCTTGTTGTCGAGCTTCTGCTTCTCGGCGTCGACCGAGTTGCGCTCCTGCTCGAGCTCGCGGACGAGCTCCTGGGTGTCGAACCCGACCAGCGGCTCGCCCGCTTTGATCTCGGCGCCGTCGTCCGCGAGCATCGCGACCTTGAAGTCCCAGCGGTTGACGTTCGGGGGCTTGATGTCCGTCGAGTCGACCGCTTCGAGCTCGCCTTCCACGGCGACGCCGATCACCAGGTCCGCGCGCTTGATGTCGACGAGCTGCAGCTCCTCGATCCGCTGCGCACAGCCGGCGAGTGCGAGGATGGTGGCGAGCGCGAGGCGCCTCATGGCACGAGCTCCACGGTGTCGCCCTCGGCAGCACCCTCGTCGATCACGCAGCTCTGCGCATCGCAGGCACCGAGCTTGATCGCGCGGAGCTGGCCGCCAGCGCTCCGCAGCTTGGGCTCGGCCTCGAACACCACGGCGCCGCGCGGTGCGAGCACGAGGCCCGGTGGGCTCGGAGCGGCGATCTCGACCCGGACCGACATGCCGGGCCGCATCCGATCATCCGCGGTCGTCGCCAGCGCCAGCGTGACGGCGAACGCGCGGCGGAGTGACTCGCGATCCGCGTTGCCCGCGACGGGTGCGAGGTCGGAGACCACGCAGGCGATCGGCTCCACAGGATAGGCGTCCAGCGTGCAGGTGCCCTTCGCGCCGACCGCGAGCCGTCCGTCGTCGACATCGCTGAGCTCGGCCCGCACGCGCATCGGCTCGCTGACGTCCGGCATCGACATCAAGCGCATCCCCGGCTGCACGGTGTCTCCGATCTTGAACGGCCGGCCGATCCACGGGTGATTGCCGACGAGCACGAGCCCGGCGCGCGGCGCGGTCAGCGTCAGCTCGCCGATGGCCTTCTCCGCCTCCTCGATGCTGCGCTTCGCCTTGTCGAGCGTGAGCTGCTGGACCTTCTGGTCGAGGGCGGCGGCCTGGCGCTCGGCGACGAGCTCCTTCTCGGCACGCTGGACCGCGTTCTCGGCGCGTGCCTTCTCGAGCTTGCGTTCCTGCACGGTGCGCAGCGGGAGGAGGTCCGGCGGCACGCTCGCGAGGAGCGTCGCCTTCGCGAGCGTGATCTTGTGCTGCTGGACCTCGTGCTCTTTGACCGCGAGCGCGAGGTTCGCGATCTCGCGCGCCGAGCGGAAGTTCGTCGCGGCCTCGGCTGCCTGCGCGCGCTTCTGGGTGAGGCCGCTGGTGAACGACGAGTTGTCGAACTCGAGGACGCGATCGCCCGCCTTGACCAGCGTCGCGTCCTCCGCCATCCAGCGGATCGTCAGCTGCCAGGTCTCGGTGCGGGGGGTGCTGAGCTCGACCGAGCTCCCGGCCTCGAGCTCGCCCGTGAGCAGCACGCGCTCGGAGAGGTCGCCGCGCGTCACGACGCCCGTGCGCACCGCGTTGCCCGTGGTGGTCATGCTCGCGGCGCGGTCGCACGCCGCGAGCGCGAGCAGCAGCAGCGCGCGCTTCACGCGGTACCGCCAACGGAGCTGGCTGGAGTAGGGGCCACGGGATAGGCAACCTCGGAACCGACGCCGTCGGCGAGGATCTTCCCGTCGGCGATCCGGATCGCCCGCGGGCAGCGCGCGGCGATCTTGGGCTCGTGGGTGACGATCAGGATCGTGTTGCCCTCGGCATGGAGTCGGTGGAAGAGACCCATGATGTCCTCGCTCGTTGCAGAGTCGAGGTTGCCGGTGGGCTCGTCGCACAGCAGCAGTGACGGATCCGTGACCAGGGCGCGTGCGATCGCGACGCGCTGTCGCTGGCCGCCCGAGAGCTCGAACGGGCGATGCTTCGCGCGCTTCTCGATGCCGACCTTCGTCAGCGCCGCGAGCGCGCGGATCGACCGCTCCCGCGCGGGGACGCCGCGATAGACGAGGGGCAGGGCGACGTTCTTGGTGGCGTTCGCGCGGTGGAGGAGCTGAAAGCTCTGGAACACGAACCCGATCTTGTGATTCCGCGCGTGCGCGAGCTGGTCGTCCGAGAGGTCCTGCACGTCCTTGCCATCGAGCCGGTACGCGCCGCGGGACGGGGTGTCGAGACAGCCGAGGATATTGAGGAGCGTCGACTTGCCGGATCCGGAGGAGCCGACGATCGCGACCATCTCCCCGGCCTCGACCTTGAAGCTCACACCGTCGAGAGCCGAGATCCGCTCGTCCCCCATCTGATAGAAGCGCGCCACGTCCACCAGCTCGATCACCGGCGCCACGGCGCGAGCGTACATGTGGTAAGACGTGCCCGCCATGGATCCCGGCGATCTGGTCTTACGAGGCGGCCGGGTGTTCGACCCGGCGGCAGCGCGTCCCCTCGATCAGGTGGCCGACGTGCGGATCAGCAACGGCCGCATCGTCGAGATCGGGCGCGGGCTGGTGGGCAACCGGATCATCGACGTCAAGGACCTGTGGGTCGTCCCCGGCCTGATCGACCTCCACGTCCACCTCCGCGAGCCAGGTCAGGAATACAAGGAGGACATCGAGACCGGCACCCGTGCCGCGGCCTCTGGTGGCTTCACCACGATCTGCTGCATGCCGAACACACGCCCGGTCAACGACCAGCGGACGGTCACCGAGCTGATCGTCCGCCGCGCCAAGGAAGTCGGCGCGGTGCGAGTTCGTCCGATCGGCGCGATCA
>JANOPP010000359.1:0-19500 GCA_031421915.1 Myxococcales bacterium
GAAGACCAGCCCGAGGTCCGACAGCAGCGTTGCACGGACCTGATGCGGAACGTGATCTCGCGCGTGAGCGGCTCCCGCGACCACGCCGTTTCAGCCGGAAGCCGGCGCGATCTGGGCGGCACCCGCGAAGGCTACGTAGGGAGCGTTGGGACCACCGAGCGTTGGGGACTGAGCGTTGACCCGCCCCGGAGTTGTCTCAAACGGGCTTCGCGCGGCTCGAGACGAACCGACGCGCGATCCCGCGGACGTTCTGGATGTTGAACGGCTTCTCGATGCGCTCGTTGCTGATGCGACCGAGAAACTGTTGGATGTCGGAGCGCGTTATATCGCCGCTGATAAACACGAACCGGTCCGACTGGTCCGGATCGATCAGGCGAACGCTCTGGTAGAGCTCCATGCCGGTCATGTACGGCATTAGAATGTCGCTGAACACGACGTCGAATCGCTCTCCTCGCGTGATGGCCGCGAGCGCTGCGCGCGGATCGTCGTAGGTCTCGACGGTTCCGAGCTCCTTGCGGAGCGTGCGGCTCAACGACTCGATGATCGTGCGCTCGTCGTCGACAACCATCGCGCGGCCGGTGGTCAGTGCGACGACCTCGACTTCCACAGCCTGAATGCGCGCGATCGGGATCGAGACTCGGAAGGTGGTTCCGTGGTTGACCTCGGTCTCGCAGACAAGCTGCCCTCCCATCGCAATGACGATCCCGTGCGAGATCGACAAGCCGAGCCCTGTCCCGACGCCGGGCGGCTTGGTCGTGAAGAATGGGTCGAAGATCCGCGGCAACACCTCGTGCGGAATCCCAGGCCCATTGTCGACGACCTCGATGATCACGCGCTCGCGGTCACAACGCGATCGAACGGTGATGAGGTTCGACGTCGGTGCGTCGGTCGTGAACGCCTGTGCGGCGTTGACGACGAGGTTGACGATCACCTGGGTCAGACTACCTTCGTCCGCCAGGATCGGAGGCACGGGATCCAGGACGAGCGCGAGCTGCACGCGGCCTCTCAGCTCGTGGCCGGCCAGTTCGATCGCGTTGCGGATCGAGGCGTGCGGATCGAGCGGAGCCACCTGGCCATCCTTGCGGACGAGTGACTTGAGGCCCCGGACGATGCGCTTGACGCGTTCGCCACCCTCACGTGCTTGCTCGAGCATGCGGACGATCTCGAGCAAGCGTGTTGTCGGCGAGCCGCCGCCGATGTCCTGGAGTTCCTCGATTGCGAGGCTGAGGTTGGCCATCAGGTAGGTCAGCGGGTTGTTGATCTCGTGCCCGACGCCCGCGGCGAGCGTGCCGGTCGTGACGAGCCGGTCGTGCTGGGAGAGTCGCTCCTGGGCGTGGCGCTGCTCCGTGATGTCGCGAAACGTCGACATCGCCGCGTACGGACGGTCGCTCTGCGGGTCGAACAACGGATACGCGTTGATGTCGATCCACTTCCGCTCCCCAGTCTCGGCGTGATGGAGCCCCATCGTGACATCGCGCGACGGAATGCCGCGTTCCAGCGCGATCATCGCTGGATGTTCGTCACCCCGAAACGGGCGCCCGTCGGGATGGACGGCACGCCACTCGGGATCGAAGGAGGTCCGTCCGTTCAACGCGTCGCCGCGCAGCCCGAGGATGGTCTCGGCCGCAGGGTTGTGCAGGACGATTGCCCCGGAGCCCTCCTGGAGGACGACCCCCTCCACCATACTGTCGAGCAACGTATTGAGCTCGCGTTCGCGGGCCGCGAGCCGGCTCCCTTGTTTCTCCAGCCGCTGCCGCTCGTCGCGAAGCTCGCGCCCGACTCTGCGCAACTCGAGCAACGCCATCACCTGGGTGGCAAGGAGCTCGAGAGTTTCGCGCTGCATCGGCGTGAGCTCGCGAGGCTTGCGATCGATCGCGCACAACGTGCCGAGCATGTGGCCATCGGGGCTCATGAGCGGCACCCCCGCGTAGAACCGAACGTGCGGGTCTCCGGACACCAGCGGGTTGTCCACGAAGCGCAGATCGTCGGTAGCGTCGGGTACCACGAGCGTCGCGCGCGCTTCGATAGCGTGCCCGCAGAACGAGACGTCGCGGCCGGTTTGCTCGGTAGCGAGCCCATAGCGCGACTTGAACCACTGGCGGTCGCGGTCGACGAGCGAGATCAACGCGATCGGAGCATCGAGGGCGAGCGCGGCGAGGCGCGTGATTCCATCGAAGTGAGCGTCGGCCGCCGTGTCGAGGATCTCGTAGGACCTCAGACTCTGGATCCGAGCCTCTTCGTCAGGTGGGAGCCCTGGCCGCTTCACCCGACCAAGTGTTGTTGGTATGCGCATGTACCGCAAGCAGAAGCGAGCCCAATGCCTTCCGAAATCTGAGGTGCAACCGTTGGACAACCTGGGCCATTACGCACCACCGGACGTGCATGCGATTTCGTGCTCGTGCCCTGGAGCAAGAACGACGATGCGCAGGGTCTTGCACCATCGACGCTCCTGCGTGGCCGTGCGGTCGTTTCGAACGAGCGCAACCCGCTGTTGCCGATGCCGAGTACGACGTTTGCGTTCACTCTTGCCCTGCCTCCAACAGAGGCAGAAGAAGTTTACTATCGCTACCCAGTGATGAACGCACAGCAGGCGGCGTCAGACGCGCCGCCGGTGTGGCTTGCGTTGGGCCCTACGAGCCCTCCTCACCCGGCCGTCCGTGCCGAGGTGGAGCGAATCTTCATGCTGTCTGGAGCAGCCGCGACCAACGGTCAGTCCAACGTGACCTATACCTGCCGGGTCATCGGGCACCGGGTCAGTCGCCGCAACGACCGCTACTTCGAACCGGGCAGTGGCTCTTGGACGCTATTGCGTCTCGCGGAGCCGGGAGACGGATGGGCCGCGCTAAACCTATCTGATGGTTGGGGGGAGTTCTTTTCCGCCGGACTGGATGAAGCCACTACGACATGCGGCCAGCATCTTGCGCGAGCGATCGGCTGATCTCCAGTCGCGGCGCGATGACAACACCCCTTGCTCGCTCGCAACGGAGCGGAGCAGTCATGAAGCCCCGGTGCGGCCGGGCACATCAGGAACGTGCGCTCGTCGAGCGTAGGATGTCGCCGCCCAGCTCCCAGCGGGTGCGCGCGATCGTGGCGGGCTCGGTGACGGTGTTCGCGCGGTGATCGAGACGCCCTGGCATCGGGATCGATGTCGTTGCACGGGCAACGGGCAACCGGCTACGGTGTCCGCACCTGATGCGTCGCTGGCTTGTCATTCTCATCGCGCAATTCTGCTGCCGTGGTGACGATCAGACACCGCCCTCCAAGGCTACCCAGTCTGATCCGCCGCCTGCTCCAGCCGCGGCCGTTCCGGGAACCGGACCCACCAGCCCGGACCCGTGGGAGGTCGCGACACCCGTCAACCCGGACGATCCGCCGAGCCTGTTCGAGCGTCATCGAATGGCCAACCAGGCCTGTCCGCAAGTGACGGCCCCCTACTTCTATCGCATCGAGAAGGCCGGCAAGGTCTCTCACATCCTCGGTACGCGGCACATCGGTGTGTCACTTGCGAAGTTTCCGCCATCCGTCCACGACGCGATCAAGACTGCCAAGCTCGCCGTGTTCGAGGTTGCGCCGGACGACGACAGTGACTCGCCTCAGGAGATGATCTCGCTGCCCGACGCACTTGGTCCGGAGCTCTGGGCGCACTATCGCACGCTGGTCGGCGCAGGCGTTGCAGACTCAGACCAGCGGACGACACCAGCCAGTGCCGCGATCGCGATGATCGCGATGCACGAAGACATCAGCGCGATGCTCGATACGGAGATCGAAAACCAGGCCGTGGCGGCCGGAGTTCCGACGCGCGGTCTCGAGGCCAGTGCGCTGCAGGATAAGCTCATTGACGAGGTGCTCGATCTTCGAGCGCTCCGCGCCGCGATCCAGACAACCGAAACTCGCCAGGAGCTCGCGGACGAGAGCCAGGAAGATCTGGCCAAGTACTGCGCCGGTGTCGACGAGCCACCCGGAATCGACGCGAAGTCGCGCGCAGAGCTGCTCACGGCTGGTTACACGAAGGTGGAGATCGAGCACATCGACGAGGTGATGATCTACAAGCGCAACGCCAGTTGGATCCCTGAGCTCGACAAGATTCTCGAGCAGGGCGACGCGTTCATTGCGGTCGGCGTCGGGCACTTCCCAGGGCCACGCGGCATCATCGCACTGCTCGCAGCGCGTGGCTTCAAGCTGACGCGTGTCTCGAAGTAGGAGGCTCCACGGTGACCTTTGTCCGAAGGCGACGTCCAGCTGGCGGACATCGTCACGGCAACAAGCGCAAGTGACACCTTTCCGTCCTTCGCGATCCGTTCGAGCATCTTGCTCTGGCGCTCGAACTGATCGCGTCGCGGTCCCCTCGTCGCGACCTCTCGCTCGATCTCCTGCATCATCTTCTCGTCGGGTGGCGGTGGATCGCCCAGGATGGCCGAGGCGTCGACGACACTCATCCGCCAGCGCGCCACGTCGAGCGCCTCGCGATCCGCGGCAGATGGGTCGCCATCCTCCCCGCGGATCAGGGGCAGCGCCGGCAACGTCACGGGGCACGGCGCCGTTGCGCTGGCTGGATCGAGGTTCCGCCATGCCGCGCGCAGCGCGCAGTGGCTGCGTTCGAGCATCGGGCGAACGACAGTGAGACGCCCCCGCGAGCGGCCGCCCGCGCGCTCGCCGTATCCACGGATCACGCGCTGTTCGCATGGGATGCGAAGACCGGCACGCGGATCGGCACCTCCTGACTAGTCGATGAGGCGGACGCGTCGCGACGGGTACGGAAGCTTCTCGATCGCGCGCGCGAGCTTAGCGCCGGCCGCGGTCCCGAAGTCGGCCGTGACGAAGTAGTTGCAGTCCGACTGCTCGGGAAACCGCTGGACGTCGCGATCGTCGCGCACCTTCACGTCCTTCGCTTCGGCCCGGCGCACGAAGCCGCGCCGCACGAGGTTCGGTGTCATGAAGGCCCAGTTCGAATCGCCCGGAAGCTTGGCGCGGAACAGCGGGTAGCCGTGGTCCTGATCACCCTGCGCCTCGAACATGTAGCGGCTCGTCTTCGAGATCGCGGCGGCCACGGTGGTCATCTTCTCTGTGGTCTCGATGCCGATGGCGACGGTGATGCCGGATGGGCGGAGCTTGCGGAGAAACGCGTCGAAGCTCGGGGCGACGACCTTGTCGGTATCGAAGCTCTCGAGGTCGATGTACGTGATCTTGGGCTCGCCGCGTGGACCGGACGTCCGGTAGTCGAGGCAGTAATGAAAGTGACCGTCCCCGCAGAACGGGACGAGCGCGTCGATGCGGGCGGGCTTCTTGATCCCTTCCTCGCGCATGTACTCCTTCACGTCGCCCCAGTCCTTGGTGAGGATCGACGGGAACCGAGGACCAATACCAGCGATGCAGTCGACGGGCGCGAGATTCGGTGAGATCGACGTCAGCCGGAGGTAGCCGCCATTCTGGATCCGCAGCAGATCGAGATACGCGCGGGGGAGTTTGACGCCGAGCTTCTTCTCCGCAGAGACGATCGCGCGCGGTGTGAGCTTGGGCTGGAGGTACGGCAGGTAGACGGGGACGCGCCAGAGGTCAGCGGGGGGAGCGGGGGGAGCGGGGTATACGGGCATGAAGCGTCCCCTTCATACCCCGAGCCGCCAATGATCGTCGGGGCCGCCGCTGGCGCCGATCCAGAAGCATCGACACAGCGCTCGCCGCGCCGTTGAACAACCTGGGCCAGTACGCACCACCTGACGTGGATGCGATTTCGCGCTCGGACCAAAGGGACCAGGATAGACTGCGCGCAGTGGCTGCGTTCGAGCATCGTGCGAACGACAGTGAGACGCCGCCGCGAGCGGCCGCCCGCGCGCTCGCCGTATCCACTGCTCTCCCAGCACCTAGCCACCCGCACGCAGCGCCGGTGCTCGATGCGGCGATAGGGCCCCCCGATCCAACCGCGTTGCTCGACTGGATCGATGACATGGGACCGGCAGCCTCGAGCCGCACCCACGGGAACCTCCTGGGCTTCGCCCAGCACAGCAGCAGCGCCCCGATCCAGCTGAATCCGAATGCGCAACGGAAGCCCGTTGCTCCGTTGACGCTCACGAACGAAGACGATCTCAAGGCGCACGCCGATCGTGCCACCGCCGAGCGGCTGCTCACGTCGAAGGACTTGATGAGCGGTACGCACGCGACCGAGGCGATGGAGATCCTCGTGAACGTGCCGGACGCGCAGCGCGCCAAAGTGATCGATGGGCTCAATGACGTTGCGTTCGAGAATCTCCTCGAGCGAGTTCCAGCGGGAGAGCGCGAACGGTTCGAGGCGCTCGTCGAGAGCTCGACCAATCCGAAGCGCAAGGTCCGGTTGTGGGCCGAGTTCCACAAGTCGCGCGCGAACAACGACGTCGCGGAGCACAAGGGCGACATCGGGAAGAAGGGATCGCGGACGGAAGAGCAGAAGCAGACCTTGCGCGAGCACAAGCGCCGGCAGACGGCCGTCGAGCGACGAGCACCGAAGTTGACGTCGAGGTCGCCGAGCTACTCGAGCAAGCCAAGCGCGGGACGCTCACGCTTGCTCAGGTCGACGACATGCGTAAGCGCAAGGATCTCGAGTACGGCATCGAGCTCGAGCACAACGTGAACATCACGGCGGAATCAGCGGCGCGTCCGGACGGATCGCGGGTGGCATGGTCCACGCCGGAGCTCGAGCAGGTGCAGGCGTCGCTCTCCCAGATCCCGGAAGATCACCTCCACGGCAAGAAGGCGTTCGAGAGGATCGAGCGGGCTCAGTCAAAGAAGGGAGAGACCAAAGCCGGCGAGTTCCTCGGCGATCACATCAACATCTACGACACCGCGATGATTCCGATCACGGGTTACTCGAAGGACGAGCCGAGGAAGAATGTCCCCGACAAACTTCGGCGCGAGCACGGGGACATGGTCGGCCCTCTCGAATACACGCTCACCCACGAGATCGGGCACGGTCTGGAGATCACCAACCCCGAGGCGTACAAGAAGTTCAAGACGTCGTCGGGGTGGGCAGCGGACGGCAAGACCGGATCGCCGGAGATTCCCACCGACGAGGAGACGGACTCGAGGCGCTGGGCGTATGCGAGAGGAAGTGAGCAGGAGCACTTCGCGGAGGTCTACGCGAAGGCGGTCCACATGCCGCACAAGTTGCACGGTGATCTGGTCGAGAATCCCACGCGGATCGCGACCACTGCGCGCGCAGAGGCCAACCACCAGCGAAACGCAATCGCGAAGTTGAAGGCCGATCCTTCCTCCGATAAGGCGAAGGTCCAGGCGATGTCCGAGCAGCTCGAGACGCTCGAGCGAGATGCGACCGCGGCCGAGAACACCGCGAACCTTCGCCATCAGCAGTTCAACACCATGCGCAACGATGTGTTCGGCACCGACAAGGCCGTTGGGTCTGCAGTCTCTCGGCTGCGCAGTCGGAAGGTCGGAAGCGCCGCGATCGCGCAGTTCGAGAAGCGCGCCGCGGAACTGTCCACACCGGATCAGATTGCTGTGCTCGAGCAAGAAGTGAAGCCGTGAACCGGCGCGCATTCATCTTGGCCGTCGGCGCCGCCGCGTGCGGAAGTCCGCCGCGAGGACCGCGACGCATCCCGCAGCCCCCTCCAACAAAGGGCACTCCGATCTCCTTCGACCCCATCAACGCAGTCCTCACTCCCCAGACCCAACCGAGTCCCATCGCGATTCATGAAACGCTGCTCTTCCAGATCGCCAACGACGAGCTGTCGTTGTGGGACACGAGGACGATGACGCGGACTGCCGCCCTGGTCGGCGCATACCGCCACGCGTGCTTTCTTCCCGACGGGACACTGGCAGCATTCGCGGTCCCGCCGGACGCCTTTCACAGCGAGCTTCACCGGATCGCCCGCAACGGCACGCGCGAGGTACTGAAAGGGCCCCTGTTTGGAACCGCCGCTGCCGGCGTGACGCGCGTCCTGCCCGTGGGAACGCCGGATCAGATCTACGTGACACGGCAGCACGAGATCGTTCTGTACCGGATGGCAAACAGTGAGCTGCAGCAGGTCCTGCAGTTCACGCCGTCACCGACAGGGTCGGTTAGTGCTCAGGTTCTCAGTCTCCATGACGGCCGTCTACTCACGACCGCCGGTCACGGTTTCGAGATCGTCGAGCCGAAGAAGCCGGCGGTCCGGCGCGACGCCGCTGGACGGACGCCGCTCCTGGTTGCCGCGGCCTCCGGTGAACGGATCTGGTACTCGCACGCGACCGGGAACTGGGACACGCAGATCGTACTCACTTCACTCCGCGATCCTGCCGTGGTCGTGCACGCCCTCGACTTCCCATCGTCGCGCGTGATCCATCTCGCCGCGGGTGGTGGTGCGCTCGCGGTGCTGGTGATCAGCCAGGAACCTGGCGCAACGTTTCTCTGGAAGCTCGTCGTCTTCGACGACACCGGCTCGGTGCGCTGGCAGGTCGTGCTGTCGGAGGACATTGCGAAGCCCGGCTTCAGCCTCGCGAGCGATGGCTTCCTCGCAATCTCGGCCGATCGCGTGGTCCTACGCGGGATCGATCACTCGCTGT
Organism: Myxococcales bacterium; assembly: GCA_031421915.1. Lineage (GTDB taxonomy): Bacteria > Myxococcota_A > Polyangia > Haliangiales > Haliangiaceae > JABFXX01. The sequence continues at coordinate 8,530 of JANOPP010000359.1, forward strand.
TCGCATGGGATGCGAAGACCGGCACGCGGATCGGCACCTCCTGACGTGGAGTCGAACAGGTTCTCGAGAGTCGCCGGACGGAGCCGCGACTGAAAGAACTCACGGGGCTCGAACCCCTCCGGGGTTGGTGTCGGCAAGCCAGCAGCGATTCGACGGCTGTCCGAGACTTGTCCGAAGCCGACGTCAAGCCCGCGGACGAAGTCGAGTTCCCGACTCCATGGTCGGGGTTGGATTTCGCGACGGAATGCTCAGTTCAAGTTGTGCGAATCGAGTGCGTGCTGGAACAGCGCCTCGCGATCACAGATCTCGGTGACAGACTCATGGGTGCCTGCGAGGAACACCGGTGGCGCAACGCCGGCGTCGAAGGCTTCCTGCCAGCGAGCCGCGCACAAGCACCACCGATCTCCGGGACGCAACCCGGGAAACGACGAAGCGGGTGTCGATAGATCATTGCCGCGCGCTTTCGAGAACGCCAGGAACGCTGCCGTCGCTTGCACGCACACGACGTGGCGGCCGACATCATTGCTGTCGGTCTCGCAGCACCCCGTTCGAAACCATCCAGTGCGCGGCTCCTGTGAGCAGGTCTCGAGGGGTTGACCGAGAAGATTGCGCTGTGACGACTGCATGAGTGCGAGACGGTATCACCACGATGTAACCGGCTACGGGATCACTACTGCCGCGGGGCTTGCACCGAGCCCGCCGACCGGCGCGCCGCGAAGGACGATCCGACCGACGGCGCCGCCACCGCCGCCGCCGTTGCCGCTCATGGCGCCGCTGATCGCGGTCAACGTTGGTGGCCCCGCATCGCGATAGCCACCGCTTCCACCGCGGTTCACCTCGCCCCCGATCCCGGTGCCGGTCGCGCTGCCCCCCGGCGCCGCGGAGATCGTCGCGAGTCCGTCGGCGCCGTCGCCGCCTTCCGTCTGCATCGACACGTCGGTCGCTCCTCCGCCTCCGCCGCCCTGCGCGAGCAACAGGCCGGTGCCGAGGAGCTGCGGCGCCTGCAGGTCGATCGCGCCACCCGAGCCGCCGCCCGTGCCCGAGGTGCCGGTGTTTCCGCAGTCGACGCCACCGTCGCCACCACCGCCGTTCGCACGGATGCTCCCCGACACGGTGATCGACGTGCCGGCGTGAAGCTGGATCGCACCGCCGCCCGCACCCGCGGCCTGCCCGGTGCACGGCGGCGACATGTTGCCCCCGCCAGAACCACCGTCGAGGATCGCGAGCGCTGGCGTGCCGTACATCGCGCCCGCGTCGCCGCCCACCGCGGTGCCCGAGGTCTGCCCGGAGGCTGCGGCGCCGCTGAATCCACCGCCGCCGCCGCCGGCATTGGCGTTGCCGACTACGCGGCCATCTCCACCTGCGCCTGGCCCCAGCCGCGGACCGTGGCCTCCTCCGCCTGGCGCGCTCCGCTGCGCACTCGCATCGATGACATTGACGACGATCGTCGTGCTCGCGACGATCACGAGAGGCCGCGCACCGATCACGCGCAGCGTGCCCGTGACCTCGAGCGACCCGACCTCGAGGATCGCGAGCTCGGGTCCACCATTGTCCTGCGCCGACACGATCAGTCGCACGCCTGACGGTAATGCGATCGAGAGGGTTGGCTGCATCGCGGTGTTGCCGGTGTTGATCGTCGCGTTCACGACCGCGAGGGGGCCGGTTCCAGCGAAGCTCGCGTCGATGATCGCGGGGACGTGTGCGACGTCGCGAACGGCGGCGTCGATGACCGCGGGCACGTCTGGATCGGGCCCATCGCCGATGGTCGCGTCCGACCCATCCGCTCCGGTCGCATCGGTGAGGCCGGCGTCGTCGGTCGCGGCCCCGATCGAGAACGAGCAGCCTGCGAGCGCGACCAGGCTGCCTAGGCGCAACACGTCAGCGACCGTACTCCACCTGATCTTCGCCAGCACCGCACACATCAGTTCGCGCGCACGGTTCCAGTTCCCGCGGCGGGGCTGATCGTTCCTGTCAGCGCTGCGCTACCCGGCCGCGTGCGGATGTAGATCCGACCACCGCCGCCGCCACCGCCACCGGCATTTGCGCTGGTCGAGTCCACTCCAGGCGTCGCCGCGATCGCGGCAGCGGCGCCTGCGCCACCGGCGCCGTTCGCCGTGTTCTGCCCCAGCCCGCCGACTGCCGGGATCGCGCTCGCGGCCCCCGCGGCTCCGTCACCCCCGGCGTTCACCCCCGCACCACCGCCGCCACCGCCTCCGCCGTTCGCCGCGAGCGTGCCGGTGACGTTGACCGTCAACGCCTCGAGGAGGATTCCGCCACCGGCGCCTCCGCCTGCACCCGCCGCGGCACCTCCGCCTCCGGTGACAGGCGCCGGGGGTCCACCCTTGCCGCCCGCACCGCTCATGACGATCGTGCCGCCGACGGTGATCGAATCGAGCGCGCTGATCTGGAGCGCGCCGCCTCCGCCTCCGCCTCGACCGACGATCGTTGCAGCACCCGGTCCACCAAGGCCTCCGCCACTGCCACCCATGAGCGGCTCGAGGATCGCCGGGATACATGCAGCCGTGGCAGCGCCCGGAACGAGGGCCATGACCGCGCCGCCCGCAGCGCCACCGGTGCCTCCGCCTCCGCCCGCACCGCCGGCATCGGGCGTCGTCGTCACGCCCGTTGCACCGGGTCCCCCAGGCGCGCAGCCGGTGGCTGGAGCTGCCCCCGCGCCCGAGCCACCACCGGGTCCGGCGCAGCCCGCATCGGCGCCATAACAGCCACCCGATCCATCGATGGTCCCGTCGACAACGACGGTCGTGCTCGAAACGAACCCGGCCGCGCGCGTTCCGGTGAACTGGACCGACGCGCCCGTCGCCACGATCAATCGGTGCATCGTGAACACTCCGATCGACGCAACGGACACGAAGTGGATCCCCGCGATCAATCCCGTTCCCGGCATCCGCGTGACGACGCCACTGATCTCACCCGTCGATGTGTTGAACGTCGCGATCCCACCGGTGACAAGGATGTCAGTCGTCACCGACGTGGTCTGCCCGATCGAGACGTTGTTGCTCGGTTCGAGTTGGAGGCAGCGTGCGCCGGGCGACGTGGACATGCACCCGAGCGCACACGTCGTCATCACTCCTGCGCAGTCGAGGGTAGCGCCCATGCACGCACACGTCAGGTTGGCATCGATCGACCCGTCGACCGGTGCATCGATGGCGTCGTCCTCGGGGGCGTCGATCGCCACCGGATCGCGTACGCAGCGCTCCTGATCGCAGACCAACGGGCTCGGACACTCGAGACTCGTCTGGCAAGGAGCGCCCTCGGGCAGCGTCGGGTTGAAACAACCCGCCACGAGCGCCACCACGACAACGATCCTCACTCGACCAGTATTTCATGTGCATGAGCCTGGCTGGGTAGGATTCGCGTTCGAGGATCATTCGCGATGAGTCGACTCCTCGGCGAAATGGGTGCGCGGCCCACCGACGTGGCCAAGGAGGTCGGCTTCGAGAGTGCCGCGCACTTCACCCGGGAGTTCAAGCGACGATACGGAACGCCGCCGTCGCGATACCGCGATCGCGTTGTGACCGCGTAGCATGGCTTAGACTCGCCGTATGGGTCTCCTGACCTTCAGCATCAACGTCACCCTGGACGGTTGCGTCGATCACCAGGAGGGAATCGCCGACGACGAGACACACGCCTTCTTCACCCGCCTCATGGACGAGGGCGGGGCGATGCTGTGGGGCCGCGTCACCTACGAGATGATGGAGAGCTACTGGCCGGCGGTCGCGCGTGGCGACGAGGAGGCGCCGCCGGCGATCCGCGAGTGGGCGGTCAAGCTGGAGGCCAAGCCGAAGTACGTGGTGTCGTCGACGCGAACGGACTTCCCGTGGACCAACAGCCATCACATCGCCGGCGATCTGCGCACGGGCGTGCAGAAGCTCAAGGACGCGACCCCAGCCGGCGTGCTCCTCGGTAGCGGCACGCTCGCGACCAAGCTGGACCGGCTGGATCTGATCGACGAGTACACGTTCCTCGTCCACCCCAGGATCGCCGGCCACGGCCCGACCCTGTACCAGAGCGGGCTGCCCAGCACGCGACGGCTCGAGCTGGTCTCGGCGAAGCCGTTCCGCAGCGGCGCGGTCGCCATGCACTACAGGCGCGCGCGCTGACTCGGAGAAAAGACTGAACCCCGCCGGGTTGGTCTCCGTAGGGCGGGCCTTGTTCTGCGCGGCGATGCAACGTCTCAGTCGCAGTCGCCGAACAGCACCCTCGACGTGAGCGCGCTCGTCGCGCAGCATCCGGTCACGCCCTCGAACACGAATGTCTTGCTGCACGAGACCGGCCCCATGGTCGTATGTGCCTGACATGGCATTCCACTCGCTGTGAGTGCAGGTGACGATTGCTTGCAGGCGGCCTCGCATGCGGTGAATCCGTTGTTGATCCACGTCTGATCGCAACCACCCAGCGTATGAGGATCGACGGGACCGGCATCGTCAGCGCAGCCGGAGACGAGGACTACCACGGCCAGAATGGGACACCGCACGCGGCATCCTCGCTCAGCCGACCCCGCTGCGCCATCCGAACCGACGATCTAGCCGGGGTCGAACAGCGCCACGAGCGCATGTGCCGCAGCCTTGTCGAGCCCGTTGAGCGGGCTGACGCGCACGAATCGCGGCGCTAGCGGCCCCATGTCGTGGAAGTCATCGACGATCGCGATCTGCTCGAGCGTGCGATCGTGCTCGCGCATCCAGGTCTCGATCTCTCGCCAGCGGGGCCCTTGGATCTCAGGCGTCACATCGATCACCGATGCGTCGATCCCGGCGGCGAGCAGCTCGTCGCGAAGCAGTGGCAGCTCGCGGCCTCGTCGCCAATCCGACGACAGCACGATCTCCGCCTTGATCGCGTCGAGTACATGGCACAGCCGCTGCGCGAGCTCTGGCTCGATCCAGCTGCGCAGACCCAGCGATTGTGCGGGACGATAGCGCTCACGATTGAGCACGCCATCGATGTCGAGAAACAGGACCCTCACCTGGATCTTGACGCGACTACAGCAGCCAGTCTTCGGGATGTGGCGCGCTGGGCTCCGGCTGGGCCGCGGCCTGGCACAACGTGCAGCCTCGCGGCTCGTGCGGCACATCGCGGCGGTGGAGGTCGAGCACCGCGCGCGAGAGCTCCGCGAGCTCGCGGCGAACCTCGCGTCGGACGCCCTTGACCCGCGCGATCTGCATGTCGTCGTAGCCGGTGGTCTGGTGGCGCATCCATGCGATCACCGCCGCGGCGGCACGCTCCTCGACGGGAATCCGCTCGGTCCGCGCAACCGTTCCGCTGCCGACGGGAGTGGCGTGCGCGGTAACGCGTGTCGCGACGATCTTCGCGAGCGCGTGCCAGCGCGGCGCGAACCGCAGGAACGCGAGCACCGACTGCGTGAACGTGACCACATAGGCCTCGTGCGTTCGCTCGCGGCGCGCGACGTCGGCGCCCCGCTTCTTCGCGTAGCTCTCCGTCGAACGCTCGGCGTCGAGCGCGGCGCGCATTCGCTCGATCGTCTCCGCGGGAGCCCACAGCCCCTTGGAGAACGCCTTGCGGCCCTTCTTTTCGATCACCGCCCACGACGGCCCCGCGCTCTTCACGCGCCTGGTCAGCCCCGCATCACCGGGTGGCAAGCACGCCCAGCCCGCGGGCGGCGAGAGTCGGCGACCATCCGGGGCGATGAACACGCGGGGATCTCCGGTCGGTGCGAGCGTCAGCGTCTCGGCCATCGTGAGGGCGACGTTGCCAAACTGCGCGCCGGATGTCGATCCTGGAATCGGAGGATGGAGTAGACCTCCTGCATGAAGCTCGACGCCGCTGATTTCTCGGCACTGGAAGACCCGGAGCGCCTCGCCATCCTCGAAGCACTCGTGGTCGGAGTCATCGCTGACGGGAAGATCAATGCGATGGAGAGCCGCCACTTTGACGAGCTCGTCCTCGGCCTGCCGTGGGGATTCGACAGCGCGGTGCTCCGCGTGATGATCCAGGGGGCCCATGAGCGCCTCGCGGGTCTCAGCACGCCGATCGAGATCCACGACTACCTCGTGCAGCTGGCGCAGCGCCTCCCGTCGGAGTCGCTGCGCGAGAAGGTGATCTTTACGATGGTGAGCCTGATGTACGCGGACGGTGACTTCAACCGCGCGGAGAAGAACGTCGTCGGCGCGTTCGCCGTGGCGTTCGGGATTCCGAGCGATCGCGTCGCCGCGATCAACGACGCGCTTCTCGACGGTCTGGGCGCGCTCGCGAAGCCCGGTGCATAGCTCCGAACGAAACCCCGCTTGGGTTGTTAGCGCGGAGCTGAGCGCTAGTCGGCGCAGGTCGTGAGGACGACAAGACCCGCCAGAACCACGATCGACCGCAGCATGCGGAGCAAATCTACACCGGCGCGGTTACGTCGGTGCGAGCGTCGCCATATCGATCACGAAGCGGTACTTCACGTCACCTTTGAGCATGCGCTCGTAGGCGGTGTTGATGCCTTCCATCGCGATCTTCTCGATGTCTGCGGTGATGTTGTGCTTGCCGCAGAAGTCGAGCATCTCCTGGGTCTCCTGCAGGCCGCCGACCAGGGAGCCCGCGAGCGACTTGCGCCCGAAGATGAACGGGAACACGGCGGGCGACGGGTGCGGCGTGGAAGGCGCACCGACCAGGCACATCGTTCCATCTCGACGGAGGGCCGCGATGAAGGGATCGAGTGAGTGGGGCGCTGCGACCGTGTCGAGGATGAAGTTCAGCGAGCCGGCGGTGGCGGCCATCTCGTCCGGGTTCGAGCTGACGACCACGAGCTGCGCGCCGAGCGCCTTGGCCGCCGCTACCTTGCCCGGCGAGGTGGTGAACACCGTGACGTCTGCGCCCATGGCCACGGCGAGCTTGATCGCCATGTGGCCGAGACCACCGAGCCCGACGACGCCGACCTTGGAGCCGGGACCAACCTTCCAGTGGCGCAGCGGCGAATACGTCGTGATGCCCGCGCACAGGAGCGGCGCGGCGCCGGCAGGGTCGAGGTTCGCTGGCACGCGCAGCACGAAGTTCTGATCGACGACGATCGCTTTCGAGTAGCCGCCCATGGTCGGGCGTCCGGTCTCCTTCTCGACGCCGCCGTAGGTCTGCGTGTTGCCAGTGGTGCAGTAGTTCTCGAGGTGGTCCTTGCACGACGCGCAGGTGCGGCACGAGTCGACGAAGCAGCCGACGCCGACGGTGTCGCCGATCTTGAAGCCGGACACATCGGCGCCGACGGCCGTGACCTTGCCGACGATCTCGTGTCCGACGACGGCGGGATACGGAACGGGTCCCCACTCACCGCGCACGAAGTGGAGGTCTGAGTGACAGACGCCGCAGAAGTCGATCGCGATCGCGACGTCCTTCGGTCCCGGCGTGCGGCGCTCGATGCTGTGCGGCGCCAGCGGGGTGGTGGGCGAAGAGGCCGCGAAGGCGTTGGTGGTCGTGGTGCTGATCATGCGAGGGCAACGTAGCTCGCATGCGTCTCGATGCAATGTGGTCGCGGACCTCAGAAGCAGCGAGTCGCGTACTTCAGGTCGCCATCGGTCGAGACGCTGTAGACGATGTGGATCCGGTTCGCCGGATCGAGCAGGAGCGACGAGTGCACGACACCGTCGGCGAATGGATCGATCGTTGTCTCCGTCCACGTTCCGCCTGCCGGCTTGTAGGCGTACATGAGATCGTCATCCCCCGTCGCGCTGTAGCTGATGTGGAGGCCATTGGCGGGATCGAGCACGAGCGTCGAGTGTGCGACGCCTGTGGCGAACGGATCGATCGTCGTGTCTGTCCAGGTTCCGCCTGATGGCTTGTAGGCGTACATGAGATCGGCGTCGCCGGTGGCCGTGTAGCTGATGTGCAGGCCGTTGGCCGGATCGAGCACGAGCGCCGAGTGCGCGACACCGGTGGCGAACGGATCGATCGTCGCGGTCGTCCAGGTTCCGCCCGACGGCTTGTAGGCGTACATGAGGTCGTCGTCGCCGGTGGCCGTGTAGCTGATGTGCAGGCCGTTGGCGGGATCGAGCACGAGCGACGAGTGCGCGACGCCGGTTGCGAACGCGTCGACGGTGGTGGTCGCCCAGGTGCTGCCCGATGCCTTGTACGCGTACATGAGGTCGCCATCGGCGGCCGCCGCGTAGCTGATGTGGAGACCATTGGCGGGATCGAGCACGAGCGTCGAGTGCGCGACGCCAGCTGCGAATGCGTCGACCGTCGTGGTCGTCCAGATTCCGCCCGACGGCTTGTACGCGTACATGAGATCGCCGTCCGTCGTCGCGGTGTAGCTGATGTGGAGACCATTGGCCGCGTCGAGCACGAGCGCCGAGTGCGCGACGCCGGTTGCGAACGCATCCACCGTCGTCGTGGTCCACGTGCCGCCGGACGGTTTGTAGGCGTACATGAGATCGCCGTCCGTCGTCGCGGTGTAGCTGATGTGCGCGCCACTGGCTGGATCGAGAACGAGTGCGGAGTGCGCGACCCCGGCTGCGAACGGATCGATCGTCGCGTCGCTCCACGTTCCGTTGGTCGCCAGGGTTCCGTAGCGGAGATCTCCATCGGTGGGCGCGACGAAGCTGACGTGGAGGACACCCGCCGCGTCGAGCACGGTCGAAGAATGAGTCGAACCAGCCACGAAGGGCTCGAGGGTGCGGGTGGTCCACGCGCAGACCTGCGCATCGGCGTTGCTGCCGTCGGATCCGGATGCGTCGCCGGTCTGGCTATCATCGGGCACCCTCGCGTCGATCTCGCCCTCACCGGGAGGACGATCCGAGGAGCCACAGCCGATCAGGACCAGCCCACACATGAGCGCAGCTCGCGACATGCGCGGGTTGTACGCGAGATCCGGCGGTCACTTTGCGAGAAAGCGCATCGACTAGCGTTACCGTTCGCCTCGATGCCGCTGCAGTACGCGTTCAACGCCTTCGCCAGGACCACTCGTGGCGTTCGACCCGCACGCAGATGAGCTCCTGACCTGGGCGCTGCCACAGCGTGGCGTGCGGTGGCGCGGATTTCGGCGAAACCAGCGGCAGGTGTATCGACGACTCCACGACCGGATCGCCGAGCTCGGGCTCTCCAGCGTCGCCGCGTACCGGCAGTTCCTCGACGAGAACCCCGACGAGTGGTCCGAGCTCGAGCGGCTGTGTCGCGTGACGATCTCCCGGTTCGCACGTGATCGCGAGATGTGGACCGCGCTGGTCAGCGACGTCTTGCCGAGGCTCGCGCGCGAGGCACGCGGGCGAACCGTTCACGCGTGGAGCGCAGGCTGTGGTGCGGGGGAGGAGCCGTACACGCTCGTCATCGCGTGGGCGGCGGAGATCGCGCCGGCCACCGGCATCGATGTGCTCGCCACCGACATCGACCCCGTTCAGCTCGAGCGCGCCAAGATCGGTCGCTTTCCTGCGGGCGCACTGCGCGAGCTGCCCGATCGCTGGCGCGCCACGGCGTTCGACGAGCGCGATGGCGAGGCGTGCCTCCGCGATCCGTTTCGGACCGTTCGCTTCGAACGCCACGATCTGAAGTCGACCGCGCCGCCTCCGGGCCCGTTCGATCTGGTCCTGTGCCGGAACCTCGCGTTCTCGTACTTCGACGAGCCGACGCAAGGAGCGATCACCGCAGCATTTCGCGGCGTCCTGCGGGCCGGTGGCGTTCTTGTCGTTGGTGGCGATGAAAGCGTGCCCGACGGCGCCGGCGGATTCGCGGCGCTATCGCACGGCATCTACATCGCAACGTGATCAGTTGGTGGCGATCCGTTCGTTCAGCCATGCGAGCACGGGAGCGAAGCTCTCTTTGCCTTTGAACTCGACCGCGACGTCGGTCTGCGTCGTGCCCGCGATCTCCGGGCAGGGTCCCTCCGCTCTGAGCTCTTTCGCGTCGACGGTCGCGCCGGTCCGCCGATCGTAGATCGTGACCGTCTTCAGCGCGCGCTTCACCTTCAGCTCCTTGCTGTAGGTCCCTTTGACGTCTGCGTAGTCGCAGGTCGCGCTCTCGTCCCACCCGCGATCCTCCAGCACGGCGACCCAATCCACGTCGGCCACCGTCGTCGCAGTACCGATGACCTGGGCCGGTAGATGGGGCGCCGCGAGGAACACGCTGTGCTTCGCGGGCGCCGTCGCCGCTAGGGGCAGCGGACCCTTCACCAGATGGTGCCGCAGACGCTTGGCATCGTGCGTTCGTGCAAGGCGTATCCGCCGTTGCACGTGGTCAGCGTGACGTCGGGGGGCGCCTTCCCTTTGCACGCGGTCGTGACGGCGGCGAGGACAAGACAGGCCTTCAGGTACTGCTTCATGACGGTGATGACGGGAAGCATATGTCGACCTCGCGGCGCTCGTGGGACTCCAACGCCATGAACGGGGCTGTTGCCGGTGAGTCTCGCCCCGGGTTTTCAGACCGAGCCGGTCACTCGAGTTGCCACCTGTCACATCAGGGAGATAGCGGCACACGAGCCTGGCGCACGATCTGCTAGTTCCCCTCTCACGCCATGACGAAGGTCGTAACGTTCGCCGCGCTCGCCTTGCTCGCCACGGGGTGTGTCACCGACGAGGAGGAGCTGATCGACGATTCCGAGCTGCTGCCGGAGGGCGACGGCAAAGCCGATGGCGGGCGCTCCCCTCCATCTCCGGTCTGCGAGACCGATGGCACCTTCAGCATCAACGCGTGCGCGTTCATGGGTGCGATCGCGTACGCCGAGGGAACCAACGGGCGCTACGACTACTCGTTCGGGTTCAACGTGTTTGTCGGGTACGACGATCACCCGCGTGACACGTACTGCTCGCGAGGCCTGTGTTCGTCGGCCGCTGGTCGCTATCAGTTCCTCACGGCCACCTGGGACGGCATCAAGGGCGACCTCCCCGACTTCAGCCCGAGGAGCCAGGACTACGCGGGCATCCGGCTCGTGAAGGGCCGCGGCGTGAGCAACCTCGACAGCATCGATACCTACGCCGAGTTCTCGACGGCGATCAAGAAGTGCAATCGCGAGTGGGCCTCGCTTCCGGGCAGTCC
>JANOPP010000360.1:0-26418 GCA_031421915.1 Myxococcales bacterium
GACAGCGTCGCGAGTACACGTGCCCGTAGCTCGTGCTCGTCGCTCTTGCCGGCGATCGGGACGAGCACGCGCTTCGCGCCTCCGATCCGCCAGTCATCCGGGGCTCGCATCATCGCCACGTCGCAGTCGACGCCGTTGATCAGCTCCTCGAGCTCGCGATCGAACGTGCCCTCGATCGTCTTGGGGATCCCGAACAGCAAGCTCTCGCACCGGTGCTCGTCGGCGATCCGCTTGATCTCGCCCCACGGCTCGACCGCCGACGTGATCAGCGCCTCGGGCGCATGCCCCGCCGCATAGCTTGCACCGAGCGCCTGGCGGAACGCCTCCTGCGCATCGGCGAGCTGCGCGACCGGATCCCCTGCCCCGCCCTTCGTGGCGCGGATGATCGAGAGCAAGAGCACGCGCGCGAACTCCGACGGTGCGAGGGCGTTCGCGATCTCGACCATCGACGTCGCGCTCTTCGGGTTCGCGATCGGCAACAGCACGAGCGGGCTCTTGCCGCGCAGCAAGTTGAGCCGTGGATCGAGCGCCTCGGCCGACGCATCCGCTGCCTCCGCACGGCCCTTGAACAGCGCGAAGTACAGGATCACGCCGAGCCCGAGCCAGATCAGGAGAATCCCACCGGCGTCCGGCACGACGATCGCCTGGAACACACCGAGTCCGGCGCACGACAGCCCGCCGACGATCGGCACCAGCGGGAACATCGGCGTGCGATAGGCGCCCTCGACGAGCCGCGGCCCTGCCCGCTTGCGCGCGAGGTACGCGGTCACGTGCGTGAGCGCGAACGCGAGCAAGAAGATCAAGCTCGCGGCCGCACCGGCGCTCGTCAGATCCGGGATCATGAACATGATCGCGATCGTCGCGAGCGCCGTGGCATAGATCGCCATGATCGGCGTGCCGCGGGTCGGGTGGCTCTGCTCGAGCACCGACGGCAGCGTGTGATCGTGCGCCATCGCGTAGGCGACGCGCGACGCCGTCAACAGATTCGACTGCAGCGCCGACAGCGTCGCGAGAGCGATCGCCACGACGACGAACCAGTACCCGAACCCGCCGAGGAACTCGCGCGCCGCCACGGCCATCACCGTGTCGGGGTTCGCCGCCGCGAGCGCCGTCACGTGCGCACCGTCGTGGACGCCCGCGGTCGGGATCAGGAACATCAGCGGCATGTAGATCGCGAACGAGATCGCGAGCGAGCCGAAGATCGCCTTCGGGATCGTCTTCGTCGGCTCCTTCACCTCGCCGGCGATCGCCGACACCATCTCGAAGCCCTGGAGCGAGATGAACGTCACGCCCATCGCGGCGACGAGCCCACTGAGCCCACCGCTGAAGAACGGCGCGAGCTCGGGCCCGATGTCCGTCAGCGGCTGCCGAACGAGCGCGATCGTCCCCGCTCCGACGAGGAAGACGAACAGGACCACCTTGCCCACGGTGATCCACTGCCCGCCGCCGCTCGCCTTGCGGACGAGACCGATCGAGTAGCCCACGGTCGCGATCGAGGCGAGCAGGAGGAGCCAGTTGCGCCCGTCGAGCCAGTCCGACTCGAGCCCGAGCGCATCGCACACGCCGCGCAAGAGGATCACGGTGAACGAGGCGAACGCGAGCGCGTAGAGCACGCCCGCGACGATGTACGCGAACCACAGCACCCAGCCGACGGCGAACGCCGCACGCACCGAGAGCACCTTCTTCGCGAAGTTGTAGGCGCCGCCCGACTCCGGGAACGACACCGTGATCTCGGTGACGCTCATCGCGGTCAGCCCCGCGACCACGCCGTTGAGCGCGAACGCGAGGACCGCGGCGGGACCGGCCATGCCGAACGCGGTGCCGGCGAGGATCAGCAGCCCGCCGCCGATGATCCCGCCGATCCCGACGAGGGTCGCGCCGACCACGCCGACGTGGCGCTTGTCATCTCCCCCGATCACGCGCCGTCAGGATACCCCGTCGCCCGGCGACCGGACGCACTCGGAGGGCGAACGAAGCGCGCCAGCGTCCAGATCGACGAGGATGCGCTGGTGCTCGGTCGCCCCGGGGACGACAGAGACACCAGCGTTCGAGATCAGCGGCTCGCCGAGGGTCAGAAGTTCTTGTTGAAGCAGTAGTCGATCATCGGCGGCCCCTTGTAGGAGTAGAGACAGCACTTCGGGCCGATAAAGCCCGCGCTCGGGCCCTGCGGAGCCTCGGCCTCGGTGTCGGCCAGGGCCACGTTGGCCTGCGCGGCCGCGCCCGAGATCCCCGGCAGGGAGCACTGACTGCCGCAGCCGCCGAAGACGTTGATGTCGACGTCGACCAGGTGCGTGAGCACACCGTCGGAGACCGTGTACGTGAACGAGTCGTTGCCAACGAACATCGCCGTCGGTGCGTAGACGAACGATCCATCGGGCTGGAGCACGAACGCCTGCGCGTTCGCCGGCGGAGTCGCCACCGTGGCGGTCATCGGATCGAGGTCGACGTCGGTGTCGTTGCACAGCACGCCGCTGAGGTTGACGCACGTCGCCGGGACATCGAGGATCGAGCCCTGGCTGATGGAGTAGTAGTCGGTCTCGCCCCACGGCGCGTGGTTGATCGAGATCGTCACCGTGGTCTCCGCCGACGACAGCGTCGCGTCAGTCGCCACGTACGTGAACGTGTCCTCCCAGGCGCACGCGTCGGGCGTGTACGTGAAGCTGCCGTCCTGATTGAGCACCAGGACGCCATACCCCGCATCGACCACGAGCTGGACCGTCATCGGGCTGTCGTCGACATCGTTTGCGAGCAGGCCACTCGCCACGGGCACGGTCAGCGTGACCTCGTCGTTGGAGTCGTAGAAGTCGGCGAACGCCACCGGCGCATCGTTGACCGGGGTCACCGTGATCGAGACCGTCCCGGTGGCGAGAGAACCGCCCGGATCGGAGATCACGTAGGTGAACGTGTCGGGCCCGACGTAGTTGGTCGCAGGCGCATAGAGGACGCGATCACCGACCACGGTCGTGGTGCCGTGAGCCGCGGACCCCGCGCTGACCAGCGACACGGTCTCGCCGTCGACGTCGTAGTCGTTGGCGAGCACGGCGAGCTGGGTCGGCGTGTCCTCGGTCACCGAGACAACGTCGGTGACAGCGGTCGGAGGATCCGGCTGCGGCACCACGGTGATCGAGATCGTCCCACTGCCGTTCGCACCGCCGGCGTCCCCTGCGGTGTACGTGAACGAGTCCGGCCCGAAGTAGTTGGCGGCCGGGGTATAGGTGACGGCGTTCCCGACGACCGTGGCGGTGCCGTGGCCCGGCGCGCCGACGCCGACGACCGACAGGGCATCGCCCTCGACGTCGAGATCGTTGGCGAGGGGTGACAGCACGATCGACGTGTCCTCGTTCGTCGTCGTGACGTCGGTGATCGCCTGCGGCGCGTCATTGACGGGCGCGATCGTCAGCGAGACCGTGCCCACCGACGTCTGGATGCCGTCGGAGATCGTGTACTCGAACGACGCCGGTCCGTTGTAGTTCGACGGCGCGTTGAACTGGATCCCGGCCGCAACGAAGCTGACCGCGCCGTTGGTCGGATTGCCGACCGCGACGAGCGTCAGGGCATCGCCCTCGGCATCGGTATCGTTCGCCAGAAGTGTAGCGGCCGTCAGGATCACCGGCACGTCTTCGCTGCCGGCGACAAGGTCCGTGACGGCGATCGGTGCATCGTTGAGCGGGGTCACCGTGATCGTGACGTGGCCGACCGCGGTCAGCGTGCCGTCCGACACGGTGTAGTCAAAGCCAGCGACGCCGGAGAAGTTGGTGGATGGCGTGAAGGCGATCGAGCCGCCCGCGAGGGCGACCGCCCCGTTGGTCGCGTTGCTCACCGCGGACACCTGGAGGACGCCGCCGTCCGCGTCCGTGTCGTTCGCAGTCAGCGTCGCGGCCGGAATCGTCAGGACCTGGTCTTCGGGGGTGGTCGCCACGTCGGCGGCGGCGACCGGAGCATCCGCGATCGGCTGGACCTGGATCGTCACGGTCCCGCTGTCCCCGCCGGCGCCATCGCTGGCGACGTAGTCGAATGTGGCCACGCCATTGAAGTTCGGCGTCGGCGTGAAGGTCACGACGGTGCCGGCGATCGAGACCGTACCGTTCGTCCCGTTCGAGACGTTCGAGATCGACAGCGTATTGAGGTCCGCGTCGGTGTCATTGGCGAGCAGCGTCGCCGCCGGGATCGTGACTGCGACGTCCTCGTTGGTCGTCGCGGCGTCGTTCACGGCGACCGGCGCCTGGTTGGTCCCGACGCTGACCGTCACGTTGGCATCCGCCGTCGAGGTCCCGTCCGAGACCCGGTAGGTGAACGTCGCGACGCCCTGAAAGCCGCTGGCCGGCCGGAACGTGACACCCGAGCTCCCCATCGTGACCGTGCCATTCGAGCCTGCGAGCACGCTCGCCACGGTCAGGGTCGGACTGTCGATGTCGGTGTCGTTGGCAAGCAGGGTCGAGCTCGCGATGTCGATCGACGTTGCGAACCCAGCCGCGAAGCTATCTCCAACCGGGGTTGGCGCGTCGTCGACCGGGGTCACCGTGATGGTGACCGTTCCGGTGGCGGTCTTGCCGGCCGCGAAGAACTCGAGCGCGATCAGATCCGGGCCGCTGTAGTTCGCCGCTGGCATGTACTCGAAGAACCCGTCGGTGCCCGTCGTCAGCGTTCCGTGTGCAGGCTGGGTGACGATCCGCCCGGACACCGAGCGGTTCGCCTGGATGGGAACCCGGCCGGCGATCGGCGTGTCCTCGGCGGTCGACACGCTGATGTTGTCGACGTCGAGCAGGATGGCACCCTCGTCATCCGAACAGCCCGCCAACACAGCGAGCGAGAACCATAAGCCACGATACGCGTTCGTCATGAACAACCCCCGACGCCGTGGTTACCACCATTCGCGCGAGGCTGGATCGGGATCCCGAGCCGAAAAATGAAAGCGCCGTCGAGGCGTCAGCCCCGACGGCGCGTGCCGTCTCAGTTCAGGTGAGTGCTACTGAGCGGTGCCGGTCAGCGGCTCGCTCGAGGACGTCATCGTGCCCCCGACCGTAGACGAGATCGACAGCGTACCCGTACGGGCACCCGCCGTCCCGCTCGGCACGAACCGGACGCCGATCGTGCAGTCCGTGTTCGGCGCGATGCTCTGGCCACCGCAACCGTCGCTGACGATCGAGAAGTCCGAGCCCGCGGTGTTGGTCAGAACCGTCTGCAACAGGGTCGACGACACGTCGGATGCGTTGCGGAACACGATGTTCTGCGTCGCCGACGAGCTGCCGATGGTCACGTTGCCGAAGGCACCGGTGCCGCCATTGCGGATCAGGGCCTCGGTACCGGTCACCCGCAGCAGACCGTTCACGGTGCCACCCGCGGTCGCGCTGACCACGAGGTTGCTGTTCTGCTGACCGAGCAGCGTCGGGTTGTGGAACACCTGAACGGTGCAGCTCGCGCCGGGCGCCAGCGTCTGGCCACCGGTGAGCGAACACGTGCCACCCCCGCCGAACGCGTAGTTCGCCGGGTTGGAGAACGAGAACGAGATTCCCGTCGTTGGCGCCGACCCCACCAGGTTCGAGATCGTGAACGTCGTCGCAGTGATATCGGCATCGCTGATCACCCGGTTGCCATCATCCTGCAGGACGCTCGGGGTGATCGACAGACCGGCCGGGTTCACGCCAAGGCCGCTGAACGGGATCACGATCGCGGCCGGACCGGAGTACGTGACCGACGCGACCTTGATACCCGTGGTCGTCGGCGAGAACGCAACCGTCAGGTTGCACGACGCACCCGGCGCCAGCGCCACACCGTTACAGCCGTCCATGATCGTGTAGTGCGAGAAGTCCGCACCCCCGATGACGCCGGTCAGCGCAGCCGCCGTGGTCTCACCCGAGTTGGTGAGCTGGATGATCCGGGAGCCGCTGCTCGTCGTGATCGCCTGATCCGCGAAGTTGGTGCTACCGAGCTCGATCGACCAGCTTGCGATCGATCCCGAATCGCCACCGAAGTCGTCGGAGACGTACAGGCTCCACGTGCCATTCGAGACGCTACCGACCAGCGTGTTTGCGATGGTACCGGTTCCCTGGGGAGCGGCGTCCGTCGCACCACCGATGGACCAGTTATCCGATACCGGGGCAAGGCCCAAGCGGTCGGTCGGTCGGAATGTTCCCGATGCCAAAGCACCTCCCGCTGGGAACAGCGTGGCCGCCGCGTCATCGATGACGAAGTTCAGGTTGGTTGCGGGAGTGCCGCCGGCGACATCTGACATCAGCGTCAGGCGATTGCCGTTCGGAGCGACCAGCATGATGTCCACGTCCTCCGGGAACGTGTGGGTGAAGCCATTGATCCTGACGCGGAGCGAGCTGACGTTGCCAGGAACACCGGCGACGACAATGTTCGACGGGCTAGGAGTCGCGAATCCAGGACCCGCGGGGATCGTGATCGCCGTTGCATTCGTGAACACCCCACCGACGTTGGCGGTCACGTTGGCGACCGTGAGACCACGGCCGGAGAGCTGAGCGACCGTCGCTGCGGTCACGTTGAGCGTGCCGGTCTTGGCGCCCGGCGACTGCGGCGAGAACCGGACCGTCCGTGTACACGCCGTACCGGCCGCGATGGTCGCACCGCACGTACCGCCCACGGTCTGGAAGTCCGTGTTCGACACCGTGTTGATCAGCGCGAACGGACCGCCGATGCCCGACGTCTCCTGGATGGTGAACGTCTGGGTCCCCGACAGCTGACCCGAGGTGGTGTCCGCGAACACGAACGCCGACTCGGTGACCCGGATGCCGCCCGCGGCGAGACCCGTGCCCGAGAGCGCGGCGGCAGGTGTGCCGCCTGGCGTCGCCGTACCCGTCAGGTTGGCGGCCAGAGCGCCGGGAGCCATCGGGGTGAACCGGACATCGACGAAGCAGCTCGCGTTGAACGCCAGGGTTCCGCCGCAGGTACCGCCCGCGAGGATCGTGAAGCTCGTGCTCGGCAGCGTGACGGCGAGCGCGCCGCTGGTCTGCTGACCGAGGTTGGTGAACGTGAACCGCTGCGTCGCGGCCAGCTGCCCGACGATCTCCGTGCCGAAGTTGAACGCGCCCGGCGTGACCGCGATGTTGGCCGCCGAGATCGAGTTGCCAACAACAGCGGCGGTCGTGAGCCCGTTGGTGCCCGTCACCGTGAGCGTCGTCGGAGCCGCACCGACACCGGTCGGCTGGTAGCTCAGGTCGAACGTGCAGGTCGAGCCCGCGCCGACCAGGGTGGCGCACGTGTTGTTCAGGATGAAGTACGGCGGTCCGCCGGCGGTGATCACGAAGCCCGTGATCGTCTGCGGGCTGTTGTTGGTGACCGTGATCTGCTGGCTCGCCGTCGTGTTGACGACCTGGTTCGTGAACGGCGTCGGCGTGCTGACCGAGATGGTCGACACGACCGTGGCGGTCATCGTGATCGACGTCTGCAGCGAACCCACGCTCTGCGTGAGCGTGATGCTGCCCGAGCGCGCGCCGAGCGCGCCGATCGTCGGGATGAACTGCAGGACGCCGTTGCACGACGCGCCGGGCGCGAGTTGGAGCGACGGCGAGAGGTTGAGGCAGTTGTTGGCGACCGAGCCGCCCGCCGCGACCACCGCAGCGTTGTCGTTCTGCGTGAACTGCGTGCCACCGACCGGGTCATCCGTGATGAAGCCGCCGAGGTTGGTCGGCTGGTCGTTCGGGTTCGAGATCACGACCACGCGGCGCGTGTTCGCGAAGCTCGTGTCGCCTGCGAACACGTTGCCCCACGCGAGCGTCGCCGGGACGGCGATCGCCTGCGCAGCCACGCCCGTGCCGGTGACCGTAGCGGTCACCATCCCGCCGAGGACCGGAGCGCCCTGGCTGGTGCGGACCGTGATGGTCGCGTTCTGCGAGCCCAGCGCCGTCGGCGTGTAGACGACGACGATGTCGCAGGTGGCGTTATCCGCCAGCGGCGCGCCCGAGCAGGTGTTGCTGTCGATCTGGAAGCCCGCACCGGACAGGTCGACCGCGAGGATGCCGGTCGGCATGTTGCCGGTGTTCGAAACGCGGAACGTCCGGCGCGCCGACGCGCTGCCGACCGGGCGGTTGCCGAAGTCGTGCGACGTCGCCGTGGTGTCGGGAGTCTGGCCCGCGATCGCGTCGGTGATCGACAGCGTCAGGAGGTTCGACGTGCCCGTGAAGTTCTGCTGCGCCGTGTTGCCGGCGCCGCCGCCAACGGCGGTGAACACCACGTTGCCATTGTGCGTGTTGATCGTCTGCGGCCTGTACTCATAGGTCGCGACGCAGGTTCCACCGGCCGCGATCGCGGTGCAGGCGGCCGAGGCGAGCGCGAAGTTGCCACCAAACGTCTGGACCTCGGTCACTGCGATCGCCGTCGTCAGGTTGTTGTTACGCAACGTCACCTGGACGGTGAACGGAAAGTCGGGATCGACGATCGAGTTCGCGAATGTGAACATGTTGATCGGGAAGATCACCGGCGTCGGCGTCAGGATCTCGAGCTTCTCGAGCGCGTTGCCGTTGACCGCCGTGCCCACGGTGCCACCGGGGGCGCCGACGATCTGAACGATCGCCGAGCGGAGGCCGGGGGCCGTCGGAGAGAACGTCACGGTGACGACGCACGACGCGAGGGGCGTAAGGAAGTCAACGCCCGGGCCTGCACCGTCGGTGCAGTTGTTCGTTTGGGTGTAGTCGGCCGGGTTCGGGCCAACGATCGTGACCGTCAGATTGCCCGTGTCGACCGAGCCGTTGTTCGTGAGGGTGAACTGCTGGGTCAGTGCCGAGTTGCCGATCAGGGTGAGCGGGAAGTTGATGATCGACGGGGTCACGGTGAGCTGGGCGTTCGAGATGCCGGCACCCGAGAGGGCCGAGCTGTCCGGGCCGCCGAGGCCGGTCACGTCGAGGGTGGCCACCTTGGCACCCGCCGTCGCCGGAGAGAACGTCACCTGGACGGTGCAGCTGTCGCCGGCGGTTCCGAAGGCCGTGAGTGCCGCCGGGCAACCGGTCGCGTTGACCGAGAACTCGCTCGCGTTGGCACCGTTGATGGCGAAGCTCGGGATACCCGAGGTCTGGCCACCGAGGTTCTCGAGGGTGAAGTTCTGCGGCGCGCTGCTGGTCGTGGTGACGACCGAGCCGTAGTCACGCGACTCCGGCTGGAGGTCGAACAGGGGCGGCGCGATGCCGTTACCCTGGACGATGACGCTCGCCGAGCCACCGGTGTGGTTGACACCGAGGGTGGCGGACTTGGCGCCGCCCGACGTCGGTGCGAAGTTGAGGACGATCGTGCAGGTGCCGCCGTTGGCCGCCAGGACGACGCCCTGGCAACCGTTCGAGCCCGCGACGATGGTGAACTGCGAGGGGTCCGTGCCACCGAGCGCCGTGCCGAGCGCGCCGGTCGCCGTGCCGCCACTGTTGGTCACCGTGAACACCTGCGTGGTGCTCGTCTGACCGACCGTGGTGTCCGCGAAGCCGAACGGGCCCGCCGGAGAGATCGAGATGCTGCCCGGGTTGACCGCGTTGCCGAGCAGCGACGAGCTCGCCGTGCCACCGGTGGTCGCGGTGACGCTCAGGTTCGACATCTTCTGGCCGACGGTCGCCGGCGTGAAGCGCACGACGATCGTGCAGCTCGCGTTCGGCGCGAGGGTCGTACAGTCGGTCGACTGGCGGGTGAACTCGGTGCCATTCGGCGCCGTGAACGAATCCGTGATCGCGCTGGTCGCGACGTCACCGTCGTTGGTGACCGTGAAGCTGATGTTGGCGCTGGCCTGGCCCGTGGTGATCGTGCCGAAGTCCTGGAAGCCAGGAGCGACGACGAGGCGCGCCGGGTCGAGACCCGTGCCGGTGACCGACCCGTTGACCGAGCCGCCCGTGGAGGCGCTGATCACGAACGACGCGGCCTTGGAGCCGGCCGAGGTCGGGTTGAACGTCACGTTGATGGTGCACATCGCGCCGCCAGCGAGCGTCATGGTGTTACAGGTGTCGGTGCCCTTGACGAAGTCCGCCGGGTCCGTGCCGGCCTTGGTGACCGTCAATGCGCTGGTCGCGACCGTGCCGGTGTTCTGCACCGTGAAGGTCTGCAGCGCCGTCGGGGTTCCGTTGACCTGGTTGCCGAAGGAGAGCGTCGACGGGGTGATCGTGAGGGTACCCGGGGACTGACCGGTTCCGATGAGGGTCGCCATCGCCGAGCCGCCGGGGCTGCCGGAGACGACGAGGTTCGCGTTCTTGACGCCGGCCGTGGTCGGCCGGAACACGACGGTGACAATACAGGTGCCGCCGCCCGCGAGGGTGGTGCAGCCGTTGGTCGGCGTGAAGTCGGCTGCCGCAGCGCCGGTGATCACGGGTGTGATCGAACCGCTGGTGGCTTCGCCGGTGTTGGTGATGGTGAACGATGCGGCGCCACTGGTGGTGTTGATGACCACCGAGCCGAAGTCGTTGGTCAGCGGGGCCATCGTGAGCACCGCCGGACGTGGCGGAGGCGCATCGATCTCCGGCGCATCCGGGGGAGGAACTACGCCGTTGTCACCGCAACCGACGAGGGTCGCGATGCCGATGAACAGCGCACCTACGCGCTTAATAGAACCAATACCCAGCTTTCTCACAAGCAGCCTCCTCATAAAGAACCAGTTTCGAACCCTACGCGACGCATGGACGTACCCTCGCCCATCGAGGGCATAGGCGTACGACAGGAGTGGCGTCAGTTGAAAGACCTTCGCGGCAAATAATTCGGGTAGCGAACGGGGTGTAGTTGCTGTGAGTCGGGTAGCGGGCCTGCTCCGGGCAGATCTCCGATTCGGGCCCTCCTTCGATACGTTACTCACGTCACAGTTCCGTGCGACGCCGCGCGCGATCCGGATATGCTCGGACGGTCGTGCGCCGCATCTTCGCTATCTTGGTTTCGTGTGCGGGGTGCGGCGATGGGGGCCGTGCAGCGGACGGCCCGGTCGCGCCCGAGGGGGTCGGCGGACTCGTCTCGTTCCAGTTCCTGAGCGACCTCTCGCCTCTCGGGGACAACGCCATCTACTTCCAGAACGCCGACTCCTCGCTCGTGCTCGCGGGACGGACTGCCGGTGATGGGCGCGCCAACGCGTTCATGTCGCCGGGCGGGGTCGTCACGCTGATCGTACGGCGCGGCAACCTCGTCGCTCTGTTCACCCACGTCGGGGTCCGCCCGGGCGACGAGCTGGTGGTCGACGAGCGCGCCACCACCACGAACGCGATGACGACGCCGTTTCAGATCCGCGTGCCCGCGGATCCCGATGCCACGTTCTACGACCTCGCGACCTCGTGCGGGAGCGCCGACATCCGCGGCGCCGAGCTCGCCCCGCTCTCGATCGGGCTGGGGGAGTGCAACGGGCGCGCCGATATGCTCGTGCGCTCGTTCGGCAACGGCGTGCGCTACATCTACCGCGACGATGTCGGGATCAGTCCCGCCACCACGGTGCTGTTCACGGGTCCGTACCAGTCCTTCGAGACCGCCAGGATCGTGGCGACCGGTGCCGACGCAGCGACCGAGGGCGTCACGATCATTCATTCGTTGATCGGCGGATCCCGTGAGCTCAGCCGCGCGGAGGTGACCATCTCGCCTGCCTCGAGCTCGATCTCGACCGGGATCGACGTGCCGCTCCCGACCACGGGAATCTCGATGATCCGGATCGATCCGTTTCCATCGGGCGCAGTCTCCTCGGAGCACGTCATCGAGTGGGGTCCGTCTGCGCAGACCAGCGTGATCGACATCGCCCCTTCGTTGCGCACCATCCTGGATTCTCCTCGCGTCGATCTCGAGAGACGCGCTGTGGTCTGGACCGAATCGTCACAGGGCAAGGTCGCCGATGCGGTCCTTGCAACGTTTCAGTGGACCCCACCCGACTCGACCGACAACTACCAATGGAACGTGGTGGCCCCACGAACGGATGACCCGATCCTCCGGCTCCCGCTGCTACCCCGTAGCGAGCTCGTCCCTCAGGGCAATCTGA
This sequence comes from Myxococcales bacterium, assembly GCA_031421915.1. Lineage (GTDB taxonomy): Bacteria > Myxococcota_A > Polyangia > Haliangiales > Haliangiaceae > JABFXX01. Next base: position 11,933 of record JANOPP010000360.1, read on the forward strand.
TCGACCCCTACGTGTTTGCCACGATCTCCAGCGAGGGTGGGTACGACTCGTTCCGGTCGCACATTCTCGGAGCGTGGTCTCCTGGACGGGTCTGGCCGATCGAGGCCCCCGCCGGCCGCGTCGTCTATCGCAACCTCGGCTTCTAGAAGGTGCCGGTGATCGCGGCGCCGTTTCCGGACGGAACGATCGCGATGTTGCGATAGCGGCGCATGAGCCGCGGGATCGTCAAGCCGGAGATGACACCCACCGCGGTGCCGGTGATCACGTCGGTGAAGTAGTGCTTGTCGCCGGCGATGCGCAGGTAGCCAGTCGCGGCCGAGAGCGTCAGGCCCACGCCCCAGATCACGGGCTCGTAGGGATCGTCGCGCCAGTGCGCGAGCATGCCCGCGCTCGTGGTGATGCCGAACGCGAGCGCGCTGTGGCCCGACCAGAACGAGAGGTTGTCGTCCTGACCCGGCGGCGGATTGTTGTTGTTGAAGTGGACGAACGGGCGCTGGCGGCCAAACGACCACTTCGCGAGCTGGGTGAGCACCTGGCTGATCGCGACGGTCTCGAGGATCGGGATCGTGTCATCGATGAGGCGGCCCCAGCCGGAGTCCTCCGCGGACAGGCCGGAGAGCGCCGACATGCCGAGGCCGAACAGCGGAGCCGCGACGTACCCGGTGAGGTGCGAGAACAGGCGCGCGTCCTCGACGTCGTCCCACAGCACCGCATTGCGCACGCTGACGTCGACCGCGGTCGGGTCGCACCACCGGCAGTCGTCGGGCGCGAGCGCGGGCTTGAGCAGGCTCTCCGAGAGCACGAAGCCAAGGCCCAGGCCCGCCGACACCGACAGGTGGAACACCCGGTTCTTGCCACGGGGCCCCTCGTACCAGGCCTCGGCGGCAGCGTCGGTCGGGCGGCCCAGACCCAGCCCCAGGAAGGTGACCGCAGCGAGTGCATGCCGTCGCATTCGCCAGAGCGTAGCCGTGGTCGCTCACTTCGCGCAGGGCAAGAACGTGCAAATCCTTGGCGCGTGTAGGTACAATTTCCCAATGTCTGTCGCGTTGGGGATCGATCTGGGCACGACCAACTCGTGTGCCGCGATCGCGACGGCCACGGGCGTCGAGTTCATCCTCGGCCCGCGCGGCGAGCGCGTGCATCCATCGGTGGTCGCGTTCCCGTCGAGCGGCGGCGTCGTCGTCGGCGCCGACGCCAAGCGGTACCGACTGACCGAGCCGCATCACGTGATCCACTCGGCGAAGCGGTTCATCGGTCAGAACATCCGCGCGCCCCTCGTGCAGCTCGCGATGACGGGCGTGCGCTACCGGGTCGAGGAAGGTCCCAACCAGCAGCCGATCGTGGTCGTTCGCGATCGGCGGATGACGATGCCCGAGATCTCGAGCAACGTGCTGTTGCACCTCAAGCGCTGCGCGGAGCGCCAGCTCGGCACGCCGGTCAAGGATGCCGTGGTCACGGTGCCGGCGAACTTCACCGACGGCCAGCGCCAGGCAACCAAGGAAGCGGGCCGGCTCGCCGGGCTCGACGTCATGCGGCTGATCAACGAGCCGACCGCTGCAGCGCTCGCGTACGGCTTTGGTCGCGATCGGCAACAAGTGATCTGCGTGTTCGACTTCGGCGGCGGCACGTTCGACGTGTCGATCCTCCGCCTCAACGGCGAGGTGTTCGAGGTGCTCGCCTCGGAGGGTGACTTCTTCCTCGGCGGTGATGATCTCGATCGCGCGCTCGGCGAGGTGCTCGCGGCGGAGTGCAACCGGATCCTCCGCGTCGATCCGCGCCCGCATGCGGCGCTGATGATGAAGCTGATGATGGGTGCCGAGGCGATCAAGATGCACCTCTCGGAGAACGATGCCGCCGAGGGTGAGATCGACGGCCTCGACATGCCCGGCGCGCAGGGCAGCCGCCTGCCGTTCCAGATCACGCGCAAGCAGTTCGAGGATCTGATCGCGGGGTACGTCAATCGCACGTGCGAGGTCACGCGGCAGGTGCTGTTGACCGCCGGGATCGATGCTCGCTCCGTGTCCGAGGTGCTGTGCGTCGGCGGCTCGACGCGGATCCCGCTCGTGCGGCAGCGCCTCGCCGAGCTGTTCCGCAAGGAGCCCAACACCAAGATCAACCCGGACGAGGTGGTCTCGCAAGGCGCCGCGATCCAGGCCGGCAGCCTCGTCGGCAACCTGTCCGCGGGAACGGGCATGGGCGCGCGCGACGCCGTCGCGACCACGGCGCACTCGATGCTCGGCGGCGGCGGCAACGTCGTCCTGCCGCAGCAGCAGGCGAAGCGTCCGATCCTCATGGACGTCAATCCGGCGACGCTCGCGATCCATACCGCGGGCGGCTTCACCGAGCGCCTGCTCGACAAGAACTCGCCGATCCCGATCGAGCGAACGCGCGTGTTCACCACCTCGCGTGACAACCAGACGCGCGTCGAGATCGATTGCTGCCGCGGCGAGGCCCGGCGCTACACCGAGAACGAGCCGCTCGGCACGCTCGTGCTCGACGATCTGCCGGCGAAGCCGCGCGGCGATCTCAAGATCGAGGTGTCGTTTCGTGTCGACGCCGACGGCATCCTCCACGTTCGCGCGAGTGACCAGACGACCGGCGTCCGGCAAGAGGCCCACCTGCAGGTGCTTGGCGCTCCGTCCGCCGAGGACATGCCCGGGTGAGCCAGCGAACCGACGTCCTGCTGTGGGCCCAGCGAATCCTCGCGACGACGGGGGCGCCCGCGCACCAGCTCCTCGAGCTCAAGATCGATGCGACCATCGAGCAGGCGCAGGAGGCGTTCCACAAGATCGCGCGCACGTCGCATCCTGACATCCATCGCTCGGGGCTCGACCCCGCGGAGCTCGAGTCGGTGACGCTCGCGTACTCGCGCGTCGCGGGCGCGTATCAGGACTTCCGCTCGCAGCGGATGCAGACCAGCCGGATGCGGCCGTTCAAGGATGCGCCGCCGACGGCGATCCCGGGCGTGACGACGCCGAAGCCCGCCGCGGCTCCGGGCGCCCCGAAACCCACAACCGGCGCGAGCCCGACCGCGACGCCAGCCGCGGGCGGCGCGTCCGGGTCGATGAACAGCAAGGCGCTGATCTACTACCGCAAGGCGGAGCTCGCGCTGCGCCGCGGTGATCTCAAGGGCGCCCTGCTGCAGATGAAGATGGCGATCGCGGGCGATCCGCAGTCGGCGCTTCTGCGCAGCGCGCTGGTCGAGATCGAAGCCGAGCTCGCGAAGGCCAGGTAAGCCTGGTTCAGGCGGCGATGTGCAAACCCTTGCACTTCAACGCGTTCGATCCCAGTTTGGCCCGACGGTGGACAGCGCCTGTCGCTTGTGGCTAGCTCCGCCACGCAATGTCCCGGACCACCACCGGCACCTCGATCACTGGCCATGGCCTCTGGCATCCCGAGACGGTTCTCGAGAACCCCGAGCTGTGCGACGCGTTCAACGAGTTCGTTCGGCGGCAGAACGCCAAGAACGCGGACGCGATCGCGGCGGGCACGCAGGAGCCGCTCAAGGAATCGACGCCCGAGTTCGTCATCAAGGCATCCGGCATCATCCGGCGCTACGTCCAGGACAAGACCGGCCTCCTCGATCCCGAGCGGATGTGTCCCAACATCAAGGACCGTCCCGAGACCGAGCTCAGCATCCAGGCCGAGTACGCCGTCAACGCGGCCAGGGTCGCGCTCGCCCGCGCGGGCAAGCATGGCGAGGACGTCGACCTCGTCGTCCTCGGCTGCTCGAACTTGCAGCGGCTGTATCCGGCGATCGCCATCGAGGTGCAGAACGCGATCGGCGCGCGCGGCTACGGCTTCGACATCTCGCTCGGCTGCTCGGCGGCGACCGGCGCCACGCAGCTCGCGTCGCAGGCCGTGCGCCTCGGCCAGGCGAAGTGCGCGCTCGTCGTCGTCCCCGAGCTGACGACGGGCCACATGAACTGGAAGGAGCGCGACTCCCACTTCATCTTCGGCGATGCCTCGGTCTCGCTCGTGATCGAGCCGACCGAGCACGCGAAGCCGGGCTCGTGGGAGATCCTGTCGACGCAGATGGCGTCGAAGTGGAACCCGACGACGATCCGCAACAACCGCGGCTACCTCGACCGCTGCGATCCGGAGACCGAGCACGACGAGACGCTCAAGCTGTTCCACCAGCAGGGCCGCCGCGTGTTCAAGGACGTCGTCCCGATGGCCGAGAAGTTCATCAAGGATCACGTCGCCGCGCACGATCTCCAGCCGTCGCAGATCTCGCGCTACTGGCTGCACCAGGCGAACCAGAGCATGAACGAGCTGATCGCGAAGCGCGTGCTCGGGCGCGAGGCCACGCGCGCCGAGGCGCCGATCATCCTCGACGAGTTCGGCAACACCGCCTCGGCGGGATCGCTGCTGGCGTTCTCGCGCCACAACGAAGATCTGCCGGCCGGCAGCTACGGAATGATGGCGTCGTTCGGCGCCGGCTACTCGCTCGGATCGCTGCTCCTGCAGCGGCAGTAGGCTACGGCGCCGTCGCGCGACAACAGCGGAAGCCGGACTCGGGCTCGATCGAGTTGACCGCGGCACGCGTGAGCCGGAAGTCGCAGGTCGCACCGGCGGCCGGCGTGTCGTACGAGCCACCGCGCTGGACGGCGATGTTGATACCGCCCGTCGTCGTGCCGGTGATCTCGTCGGTCCACTCCTTGAGGTTGCCCGACATGTCGAACGGCCCGGTCGCGGCGACACACGTGGTCGCCGTGCGGGTCGCGATCAGGACGTCATCGTCGGCACCACCGGCCACACCGTCGAACGACTCGGTGTTGCACGTGCTGGGACCGAAGGCGTTGCCGTACGGGTACATGGTGTTCGTCGCGCCCTCGCACGCGGTCTGCCACCGCGCCGCGGAGCACAGGACCTTGCCCGCGGAGGCGCACGCGGCCTGCGCAGTCGCGAACGTCACGTTGCGCCACGGCATCACGTTCGGATCCGAGCACGCGCGGTTCGTCGAGACGCCGGAGGCGATCAGGGAGGCATCCGGCCGCGACGCCTCGAAGGTATCGATGTAGTAGTCGAGCGCGCCGACGACGACGTGACTCATCGCATCGATCACCCGGTTCGGGCCGGTCGTGTTGTCGACGGTGCCGTCACAGTTGTTGTCGCGGTCGTCGCACAGCTCGGTCGCGCTGAAGCCGGGGCCGATCGTCGTGAAGTTGCAGACCGCGGGGCCCGTGCGGTTCGCCGTGTTGCAGATCATGGTGCCGCTGTTGCGGCAGTCACCGAGCAGCGCGTTGTCGCACGTGGCTCCGAGGTTCGCCTGCGCCTCGTCGATCTGACCGTCGCAGTCGTTGTCGGCGAACACGCCGAGGACGATGTCGCTGTCGCAGCGCGTCTCCGGGATGATGTTACCCATCGCGTCGGTCTGGACGTTCGGGTTGTTGTAGTTGCACTTCCAGCCGGCCGCGCCGTTACACGTCAGGGTGGTCATCGTGGAACACGCGCCGTCGTCGTCGCACAGGCCGGTGGGCGGAACGAGATCCGGATCCGCCGTGTCGGTCAGACCGTCGCAGTCGTCGTCGAGACCGTTGCAGGTCTCGTTGCCGAGGAACGGGTGGCCGCAGTTGAACTCGCAGCCATCGCTCGCGATCCCGTTGTTGTCGAAGAAGCCGGTCTGGCACGCGACCACCGTGCACCCACCGTTGACGCAGCCCTCGAACGCATTGGCGAGGTTGCAGACCATGCCGCACGCGCTGCAGTTCTGCGGATCGGTCGCGAGGTTGAACCCGTTGTTCGGGTTGCCGTCGCAGTCCTGATCGAGGCCCGCGATGTCGCACTGCTCCTGGAACGCGAACACCGCACCGGCGCAGACGGTCGTGCCGCCGATGCACGTCCGCATCCCGAGGTTGCACTCGCCGATGTTGCCCTGGATCGGTCCGTCGACGCCGGGGACGCACGCGCCGAGGTTCAAGCTCTCGTCGAACATGCCGTCACAGTCGTCGTCGCGGTTGTTGCAGCTCGTCTCCGGCATCTCCGGTGGTGGCGTGCTGTTGACGCACTGGACGGTGCCCGCCGTGCAGACGAACTGACCCGCGACGCACTCGCCGACATCGGTGCCGCACTTCGCGCCGCCGCCCGGATTGCCCTCGTCCTGCAGGCCGTTGCAGTCGTTGTCCTTGAGATCGCACTGCTCCGGCATCGGCGGCTTGGTGCACGTGATCGCGCCGTTCGTGCACTGCTTGATGCCGCCGACACACTCGCCCGTACCGGAGTTCAGCGGCGGCGCGGCCGAGCACGCATCGCCGACCTCGGGCAGCACGCCCTCGTCGGTCTGCGTGTCGCAATCGTTGTCATCACCGTCGCAGACCTCGGGTCCCGTCGGAACACACGTGCTGGCATCGGGCGCATCCGGCGCATCCCCGTCGGCTGCGTCGACCGAGTCATCCGTGCCACCGTCGCCACCCGTCGCGCAGTTGAGACAGTAGTCGTTGACGGTGCACGACAGGCTGAACGCCGACATGGCCACGAACGCCGCCGCGCCGAGCGCGCGAAGGGCGCGGTTCACGACCGACCTCCCGCGACGCGGCGCCGGCGCCGGAACGTGACCAGCGAGAGCAGGCCGACGAGCAAGCCCGCACCACCACCACTCGTACTACAGCCACCACCACCACCGGTCGTGACGTACTCCTCCACGCCCGCGTCGGGCAGGAGGTCGGCCGGGTCGTAACAGGTGCCGCCCTTGCAGACCTCTCCCGCCGCCGGACACATCGTCCCGACGCACGGATCGTCCTCGCAGACGCCGTTCTTGTTCGGGTTGCACCACTGACCCTGCTGACAGGTCACGAACCGACACGGATCGTCGATGCAGGTCCCATCGGCGTCGAGGCAGACCTGGCCGAACGGACACGCCTTGCCACACGGATCCGCCTCGCACGTACCGAGCCGGCAGCGCGTCCCCGGGAGACACGTGACGTCGGAGCAGCTGCCGTAGCACTGGCCGGCGACGCAGTACTCGCCGCTCGCACAGCTCACGCCCTGGCACAGGTTGGTCACGCACTGGCCGACGCCGCCCATGTCGACGATGCAGTTCTGGTTCGCGGCGCAACGCTCCGGGAACGTCCGGCAGTCATCGGGCTTGCACTCGCCGGTCGCGCCGATGCAGATGTTGCCCGCCGAACAGTTCGCGACGCTGCACGCCTTCACGCACGTGCCGAGGCCGAGGTTGTCGATACAGACGTTCTTGTCGCCCATCACATCAGCCGGGCAGTTCACGTTGAAGCACGGGTCGGCGATGCAGAAGTTGTTCATGCACTTCTTGCCGAGGGGACACGGGAACTCGCCCGGGCTACACGCGAACGCGCACTGGCAGTTCGTGCACGTCGCGCCCGCGGAGCACAGCGAACCCTCGTCGATCGTCATGTCGCAGTCGTCGTCGAGACAGTTGCAGCTCTCCTGCGAGACCGGCGTGCCGATGCAGAGCTCGGAGCCGTTCTGGCACGACTGCACGCCGTTGCACACGCCGGGTGCCGTACAGCCGCAGTTCGGCGGCGAGTCGCAGACCCAGTCCTCGTCGATGTTCATGTCGCAGTCGTCGTCGTTGCCGTCGCACGTGTCGTCGTTCGGCGCGGGCACGCTGTTGCACATCTGCATGCCGTTCGTGCACACGAGCTGACCGACACCGCAGTTCGTCGAGCAGTCGGCCGGCTGGCACGTGCCGGTCGCCATGCCCATCGGGATCTCGCAGGTCGGCGTGATCGGCGGACAGCCGGCGCTCGTGGTGCACGTGATCGCCGGCGTCTCGTCGATCATGCCGTCGCAGTCGTCGTCGAGGAGGTTGCAGATCTCGGTCTGCGGCTCGATCTCGCCGACGCACGCACCGAACGTGCCGCCGCCGTTGAGCGGACACGTGCGCGTGCCAGGATTGCAGATACACGCGGCGCCGAGCGCCTCGCACGGCGTCGGCGGTGTGTGCGTGGCGCCCGGGTTGTTCTGCGGATCGAGCACGGGGAACACGCCGCAATCGTCACCGGCACGCGTGCCGCCCACACAGCGCCCGGCCGTGCAGGTGCCACCGGGGCACGTCATGTTCGAGCACTCGAGCGTGAAGCCGTCGGCGTTGCCATCGCAGTCGTCGTCGACGCCGTTGCACACCTCGGTACTCGGCATCGGTGCGTTGCACGCCTGCTGCACGCCCCCGACGCACGGTTGAACACCGAGGCAGACGCCAGTGCCGCACGGGATGTCCGTGTTCTCGTCGACGTTGCCGTCGCAATCGTTGTCGCCGCCGCCGCACACCTCGGTGGTCGGCACGCAGGCGCAGGTGCCGAGGTTCTCGTCGACCTTGCCGTCGCAGTCGTCGTCGAGCATGTTGCAGATCTCGGTGCCCGGAAGCGGCCCCGCCGCCGCGTTGCACTCGAGGCCCGAGCCGTCGGCCTTGCAGACGAGCGTCCCGTTCGTGAGGCACACGCCCTGCTTGCCGTTCGTGCACATGACGCCCTTGCCCGGGAAGTCCTCGTCGACCCGCGTGTCGCAGTCATCGTCGAGGTTGTTGCAGGTCTCGAACACGATCGAGCCCGACACGATCGTCGCGAGCGCGTTCGCGAGCGCATCGTCGCTGCCGACGAGGAACGCGGAACCGGTACCGCCCGCAGCCGCGATGGCGTTGAGCTGCGCGGTCTCCGACCCGAGCGTCGAGAAGCCGATCACGAACGTATCGATGCCCTTCACGCGCAGCGCCGCGGCGGCGGTGATCGGGTTGCCCTGACAGCTCTCCGCGCCGTCGGTGAGCAGAATGACGGCGTAGCGCCGGCAGCCCCCGGTCGACGCGAGGTCGCACGCCTTGATCGGCGTCAGGAAGTCCTCGACCGCCTGCAGCGAGTTCGCGAGCGGCGTCGGACCGGTGCCGCGCATCTCGCAGTTACCACCGCCGGCGAAGTTGCAGTACGCGCCCTGCGTCTGCGTGTTGTTGAAGCTCGTCTCCGTGCCGTCGAGCCACATCAGGTGGTTGTTGATGTCGGCACCGAACCCGACGACGACGTCGGCACCACGCCGCGGCGGGCCGCAGTTGCCGGCGTAGTTGATGCACTCGTCGCCCGGTGAGTCCTTGAGGACCGCGAGGTTCTCGAGCAGCGGGTTGGTTCCCTCGGTGAGACACGCGGGGTTGGGTGCGGGACCGGTGTTGTTCGTCGGGTTGTCGTAGCTGCAGCAGATCTCGTTGCACTCGAAGTTGTGCGCCATCTGGCAGCTGCGGTTGAGTGATTGGTCCTGGTGGTAGCGCGCGAGGCCGAAGTCGATGTTCGGGTACGCGGCGATCACGTTGGTCAGCGCGGTCTTCGCCTTGAACAGACGCGAGTCATCCGCAACGAGGTTGCCGTTGTGGTCGATGCCCGGGTGATCCATCGAGCCGTCGCCGTGCGTCGACACGCCCGCGAGATCGAGGAGCATCGAGCCCGACGTGTCGAGGATGATCGTGAACCGCGTCCGGGTATCGGTGACCGGTCCCTGGCACGTCGGCACATCGGGCGGGCAGCTCTGGGGCACGCCACCGATGCACGACACCTGCGTCATCGTTCCGCAGCTGATCGTCGGCAGGTTGTCGTCGACCATGCCGTCGAAGTCGTTGTCGAAGCCGTCGCAGAACTCGCCGACGTAGCCACCGGAGATCTGGAGCTCGCCGACGCCGCCGCCCGCTTCGCCGCGGCACAGCGAGCTCACGCCACCAGCCGCGCCGTTGACGTTGAACACTGCCTGGTCGTGGATCATCGGAGTCACACCCGACAGCACCGAGACAATGCCGCCGCCGCCGCCACCGCCGCAATCGTCGGCGGTCTGGCCCTGCTGCGCAGGCGCAGTGCACTCGCCCGTCGGATCCGTCGCGAGTCCCTGCGTGTCGCCGCCGAGTCCGCCAGCCGCCGAGATCAGCGCGCTCGCGCCTACCGTCACATTGTCGCCCGCGACGAGCACGGTGCCACCGGCGCCACCGCCACCGGAGTCATTGCCGTTGCCACAACCGCGCTTGCCGTTCGCGTCGAGCGTGCCGTTGATCGTGATCTGCCCGGTCCCGCCGTTCACCGCGGCGAGCACGATGCGACCGCCACCCATGCCGGCGACGACGAAGCCGTTCGCCGTGCCGCCGCGCGGGTCCAACGGATCGAAGCCGTCGCCATCGAGGCAGCCCTTGTCGCCGCCTGACGCACCGAACTCCGGCTCGTAGATCGAGTGGTAGTAGCCTGAACCCGCGACCGTCGGCAGACCGTCGCCATTGCGGCAGCTCGTCGCCGGCGAGCACGTCGCGATCGTGTTCGGCGCCATGCCCGTGTACGTCACCTTGACCGCGGTGCCACCGTCGGCGACCGGCTGGCTGCAGTCGTCCTCGTAGAAATTGCCGACGACCGGGTTGTCGCGCGTACCGCGACCGCCGGCACCGAAGTGCGCTCCGCCGCCGCCGGAGTCAAACACCGAGCACCCACCACGCCCCGCGCTGACATCATCGATGCGCCATGTACCCGGGAATGCCTGTGCGACGCCGCCCGCATTCGCGTAGCGGAGCTGCGTCGGTGACAGCACCGCGGTGATCCGGAACACGCCGTTGTTCGCGGCGGTCGTCGCGCCCGAGATCGAGATCGTGCGACCGACCTGGCTCGACTTGAACCCGCCTGCCGCATCGGTGAACGTCACGACGCCGCCGGCGACGGCGAACGTGTCACCCGTCCCCGTCGCGCTGTTGGGACCCGTACCGTTGCCGCACAGCTGCGTCTGGTACCCCTTGCCCTTCGCGACGATCCTCGACATCGAGTCGATCGTGATCGTGTTGGCGCGAAGCTCGAGGTTGCCGGAGCTGACCTTGTTGATGCCGTTGTAGACGTCAACGTTGATCGTGCTGTTCGTCAGCGTGACCGTGCCGAACGTGTGCACGCCCGACAGCTCGCACGTGATGTTGGTGAGCGTCAGGTTGGGCCCCAGGACACAGGGAGCCGCGTCCGCACGAGCAGCGAGCGCACCAAGGGCAAGGATCCCCACCCAGAGCCATCGAGACATTGCGCCAGTGTACGGGCGCGTGGATCGAATCCTCAACAGCCATTCCGGCCGAAATTCGGACACGATCTCGCGAGCTTCGTGATGTCGGACCGGTCTGCTAGGGTCACGTTCGATGTTGACGGAAGCCACCGGAGCCCGCGAGGCCATCGACGGCCACGCGGTGCTCACGCGAGCGCTGGCCCTGTTCGGGCACACGTCGCTGCGCCCGGGTCAGGCCGAGGTCATCGCCGACATCTTCGCCGGGCGTCCGGTGATCGGCGTGATGCCTACCGGCGCGGGCAAGTCGCTCTGCTACCAGCTCCCCGCCGTCGTCCTCGGCGAGCGCGGCGGCGTCACGCTCGTCGTCTCTCCGCTGATCGCCCTGATGAAGGATCAGGTCGACGCGCTCACCGCCAAGGGCATCCCCGCGGTCGCCCTGACGTCCGCCGCCGGTGCGAACGAGAAGAGCGAGATGCTCGACAAGATCCGTGCGGGCGCCTACACGCTGGTCTACGTCGCGCCCGAGCGTTTCCGCAGCCCCCGCTTCATCGAGGTCCTCCGCTCGATCGCCCACAAGATCGCGCTCGTCGCGATCGACGAGGCCCACTGCATCTCGGAGTGGGGCCATGACTTCCGCCCCGACTACCGCCGCCTCGGTCAGGTGATCGTCGAGCTCGGCGCCCCGCGCCTCGCGGCGTTCACCGCCACCGCCACCCCCGAGGTTCGCCTCGACATCGCGGCCCAGCTCCACCTCGAGAATCCGCGCCTCCATGTCCGCGGCTTCGATCGTCCGAACCTGACGTACGTCGTCACCAAGGCCGGCGGCACCGACGACAAGGTCGCGCGGATGATCGAGCTCGTGCGCACGCGCGATGGTGGCGTCGCCCTCGTCTACGCCGCGACTCGCAAGAACGCCGAGCGGTATGCCGCCGAGCTCAAGGCCGCCGGGATGCGCTCGCGCGTCTACCACGCCGGCCTCGAAGGCGGCGTTCGCGAGAAGAACCAGGACGTCTTCATGTCCGGTCAGCTCGACGTCATCGTCGCGACCAATGCCTTCGGCATGGGCGTCGACAAGAGCGACATCCGCCTCGTCGTCCACGCTGACATCCCGCGCAGCCCCGAGGCGTACTACCAGGAGGCCGGTCGCGGCGGTCGCGATGGCAAGCCCACGCGCTGCGTTCTCCTGTTCAACCATGGCGACATCCGCCTGCAAGAGTTCCTGATCGACGCCTCCTATCCGTCCGCCGAGCTGCTCCGCGGCGTGTGGAAGCTCCTCCGCGACAAGCCGGAGCTCGGGTCGCTCAGCCCCGACGAGGACGAGCTCGAGGCGCGCCTGCGCAAGCACCTCGTCGGCATCGTCGCCTCCGCCACCGGTCGCGCCGACGGCGAGGTCTCGGGTGCCGCGATGGGCGCCGCGCTCCGCATCCTCGAGCGCCACGGCATGCTCCGGCGCGATGACGAGCGCATCGTCGCTTCGCGTCCCGCCACCGACGGCGCGTACCCGCCGCTCGACGTCGAATCACTCCAGCGCCGCGCCGACGTCGAGCGCTCCAAGCTGAAGACGATGGTCGCGTACGCGTACAACCCGCGCTGTCGCCGCCAGTTCGTCCTCGAGTACTTCGGCGATCAGGACTGGGCCTCGCGCGATCGCACCTGCGGTGGCTGCGACAACTGCGAGGCCGTCGCGCACGGTCGCAGCACCGGCCTCTCGGACACCGAACAGAAAGCGATCCGGGACCTCCTCCTGCTCGTCGGCAACCTCAACGGTCGCTACGGCAAGAAGCGCGTCGCCAACCTCGCGATCGGCTCGGACGACGACCCGAAGTTCGACGAGCTCGCCGAGAAGGGCTGCCTGCGCGGCTGGCCCGAGCGTCAGATCATGGACCTGCTCCGCGCCCTCGAGGGTGCAGGCCTGATCGAGGCGTCGCGCGGCGAGTACCCGACGATCTCCACCACCAAGCGCGGCGATCAGGTCGGCATCGGTCGCCTCGATCCGGGCGAGCTCGGCATCCAGATGCCTACGGTCACAAAGCGCACTCGCAACCGCCCCCCGGCTAAGCGCCGCTCCTGACGCGCGCAACCGCGGCCCGGCCACGCGTCGCTCCTGACCCGCGTCGCCCCCGATCCGCCGCCTCCCGAACCGCCCACCGCCCGCGCGCCGAATCGCTCACCGAACCTACGCCCTCGTACCCAAATATGACCAGTTGACCGGTCATATGGTCATTCGTACCCTTCCATGATGGCACCTCCCCGCACGATCAGCGCGACCGAGTTCAAGGCGAAGTGCCTCGGGCTCCTCGACGACGTCCAGGCCACGGGCACCGAGCTCGTGATCACGAAGCACGGCAAGCCCGTCGCACGTCTGGTTGCCGCTGTAGCGCCTGCGCCAAAGACCCTGCGCGGGATCATGAAGGGCAAGATCCGGATCACCGGGGACATCGTGAACACCAACTTCAGCGACCTATGGGAAGTCCTGAAGTGAAGCATCTGCTCGATACGCACGTGGTGATCTGGTGGTTGAGCGCCGATCGCAAGCTGCCCAAGGACCACGCGCGGCTGATCGACAGATCCGAGCGCTCCGGTACGGCACTCGCCGTTAGTGCGATCTCGCTATGGGAGATTGCCAAGCTTGGGGAACGCGGGCGACTCGGTCGCCCCGAGGACGTGAGCGAGCTGCTGGAGAGGCTCGAGGCATATCCGCTCGTCGAGATTCTTCCGCTGACGCGCGTGGTGGCCATCGAGAGCACGTTGCTTGGAGCACGGTTCCCCAATGATCCGGGCGATCAGATCATCGCCGCTACCGCGCGTTGCCACGGTCTCACGCTGCTGACCGCTGATCAGCGGATCATCGACTCTGGCGTGGTCGCCGTCGCGTAGTTCGTAGAACGGACACCGCTCGCCGCTACGTGCGCCCACTCATTGCCGTCTTGACGGCAGCGACGACCTCGTCCGGCGTCGGGAATCGGCCGGACCTCTTCTCGGCGACCATCGCGTCGTCGAGCCACACGGTGAACTCCCCGGAGCTACCGACGCGAAGCTCCGCATCGAGGCCGATGGACGTCTTCAGCTCGGCCGCCACCCGGGCGGCCTTGGATCGATAGCCTCAAGCGCTGCAGTAGCGGATCGTGATCGCCATGCGGAAACCGTAGCACCTGTCCGCGCAGATGCCTCGCATCAGTGCGTGCCGTCGGCCGCTTCGATCTTCTCCACGACGACGGCGATCATCTCCGCGTCGACCTTCGCTCGGCGCATGAGAGACACGGCCCGCGAAACATCGTCCGCGTCGATCGCCTCGAAGAGCTCATCGACCAGCTCGATCGCCGCGAGCTTCTCCAGGACGAGCGAGCCCTCGAAGTCTTCGTGTTCCATCGCGATGGAGCATACCGGGGGGCAGGCTCCCCCGGGATTGGCCAGCGCGGCAGCCGAGCGACCGTCCCGTACGCGTGAGTCGCTCGACCTCCGAGTCTGGATCCGATTCCGATCCCGATCCCGATCCCGGATCCGATCCCGGATCCGAT
>JANOPP010000361.1:0-7836 GCA_031421915.1 Myxococcales bacterium
GTTGTTGAACACGCGCCCGTTGCCGGATGGCTCGAACGTGTAACCGGCCTGCGTCGGCGTCTCCTGGAGGATCCGGATGTGCCAGCGCTGCTCGCCGCGCGCGAGGTTGTTCGCCGCCAGGCAGTCGATGCAGCCGACGAACGCGAACGGCGTCGCGCTCGTGCCGAGAGCCGTGATGATGTTGTTGAACGCGCGGATCCGCCGCGCCTCGGCGTTGGTGGCCGTCGTCGACAGCGGTGGTCGGAACAGCGTGAGGTCCGTCGAGCCGCCGAGGTTGAGCGCGCGGCTGCCCGTGATCCCGATCCGGTTCTGCCGGATGTCGATGTCGGTCGAGCCGCCCTTCGCCTGCACCGCGTTCTCCATCCGCCCGGCGAACACGTTGCGCGCGATCACGCTGTCATGACAGCCGACGTGATCGATGCCGGAGCCGCCGCTGCCACAGCGCTCGATCACCGAGTCGTAGATCGCGAGCTGGTTGATGCCCGAGACCTTGATGCAGTCCTGGTTGCCGCCGGCGCCGACATCGTGGACGTGGAGGCGGCGAAGCACGATGTGGTGCGCGGCCATGACATCCGCGAACTGACCGCCGTCGTCGATGTTGATGCCGTTCGCTGTCGCGCCGCTGAGCTCGAGATCGTGGACCACGACGTAGGCGGCGCGCGCGAGCTGGAGCGCCTGCCCACCTCCGGCGATCACGGGCTTGGGCTGGCCGGGCTCTCCACCGATCCAGATCGGAGCGGTCACCGTGCCGCGCAGCATGCTGACGAACTGATCCGCCACATGCGTGCCTGGGCCGAGGCGGATCGCCGTGCCCGGCGTCGCGCCCGCCGCCGCGCCTTCGATCGTCCCGAACGGTGCACCGACGCTGCCGTCACCGCCGGTCGCACCGACCGCGACGTGGAGGATCCGGGTGGGCGTGATGCCCTCGTCGAACGTCGCCGGTGCGTCACAGGCGCCACCAACCGTCGCGTCGATCATGGCGTCGTTGTCGACGACGACCGGCGCATCGTTCTGCACCGACGACCCACCACAGGCACCGAGCACGAGGCCCCACGCGATCACCCGCATGGCTCAACGATACAGGCGAACCGTGGCGCGGTGATACGATCGGATCGTTGCGCCTCGGGATCCTGCTTGCTGTGCTCTCGACCGGCTGCGGCCGCTTCGGGTTCGACCAGGCTCGCGTCGACGGTCCCACCGCCACGTTCTCGGTGCGAATCGCGAGCGCGAACGACGACGCAGAGGAGTTCACCGACGGCGAGATGTACCTCGACAGCACCGACCTCGAGCTGTGCGACGACCTGACGTCGCCCCACCTACCAGATCGTGGGCCTCCGCTTCGTCGGGATCCCCGCGCCGCGAGGGGCCCGCGTGATCAGCGCGACGATCCAGTTCACCGTCGAGAATCCTCCCCTCGAGGGGCCCGGAATGCTGACGCTGCAGGGAGAGCGGCTCCCGTCCTTGCCGTTCACGACGGCTGTCGGCAGCCTGAGCAGCCGGCAGCGCACGGGGAGGCCTGGGCGCAGGTCCCGTGGCCGGTGACAGGTAGTGCCGGCCCCGAGCAGCGCACCCCCGAGCTAGCGGAGATCGTCGAGGAGATCCTCGCACAGCCCGTGTGGACTCCCGCGAACGCGATCGCGCTGTTCATCACCGGTTCCGGAGGGAACCAGGCGCAGGCGTATGACAGCTCGATCGCAGCGGCCGCGCTCCTCGAGCTCGAGTACGAAACAGAACCCTAGCGGCGGCGGCGACGGCGCAGCAGCATGCCGAGCGTGAGCACCGAGAGCGCGAGCGCGCCCTTCGGGTTGCCACCGATCGAGCAACAGCCCGCATCCTCGACCACGTCGCAGCTATTGTCGACCTCGCAGACCGGACCCGGCTTGGCGATCACGACGCACAGATCGTCGACGTTCCAGCCGGACAGGTTCATGCCCTGATCGCTGGCGAGCTCGAAGCGCAGCTTGAGCTTGCCGTTGGCGACGTGCGCGGAGACGTCGATGTCGTGGAACCGCCACTCCTTGTCGATGTGGTTGGTCGGCGACTCGGGCTCGGACGGCGCGGCGAGATTGCCCCACACCTTGGTGCCATTCGCGAGGACGCTCGCATTGTCGAAGAAGCCGTCCTCGACCCCGAGCCAGCGGTAGTACTGGACGCGGACGTTCGCAGTGTTGCCCTGGAGATCGATCTCCGGAGACTCCGCCCACAGCGCCGCGCTGCGGCGATAGACGCCATCGGTGTCGAGGTCGATGCCGAGCACGTTCGCGCCGCCGTGCGCGGACTTGGGATCGCCGCCGAGACCCATCGGCGCACCGACCTGCCACTCGTCGCGATTCGCGGGCGTCGCGCCATGCAGCCAGTCCTCGCCGCCGGTCTCGAAGTCAGCGCACCACAGTGGCTCGACCTCACCGACGTACATCTCGTAGAACGGGTCGGCCGCGTTGTTCGGGAACGTGATCTTCGCGCCATCCGTGAGCGTGACGGTCACGCTGTACTGAACGACGGTGCCGGTCGGCTGCTTCGGGAGCTCCACGCTGTAGCTGGTCTCGGACAGCTCGAGGTCGAGCCTTCCGACGGTGCCGCCGCGGACCTTCCAGTCGACGACCGCGGACGCCACGGTCGGGCCGGGGCACGCGGAGGTGCTCGACGGCGGGTTCGTCGTCATCGAGACCACCGCGCCCTCGCGGGTGGGAGTCCCGAGGCCGAGCGTGATTCGCGGATCGGCGAGGCCGTGCGCGCCGAACGCGGCGTTGATCTCGCACTGGTTCGGCGTGCCGTTGCCGAGATTGCCGTCATCGTCGTCGGAGACCAGCGCTTCGGCGTACGTCGAGGGGATATCGGACGCGCGCTGCAGAGCGCCGTAGTAGATCTTGCGGCCGATCACGTCGCCGGCCTCTTCACCGTGCTTCGCGACGAGCGCCTTGCGGAGATCCCAGAACGTGCCGCCGATGATCTCGCCGTCGTCGTGGACCTCGCCAGTGACGTCGTCGGGCCAGCGCTTGTCGGTCGCGGGATCGAGGTTCCGCAGCGGCGCGTCGCCGTAGAAGAACCCGCGGCCCATGCCGTGATCCTTCGTGATGAACGCGGCGAGCATGTCGGACATGCCCTCGCTGAGCGCGCCGTCGAACATGCCGACGCCGTCGATGATCGAGTTGGCGTGCAGCGAGTGACCGAACTCGTGATAGACGACGTCGGAGAGCCGTGCCGTGTTCTGGCAGTTCTGGCTACCGGCGATCGGGTTCGGATCGTAGCGAGCCTTGTAGAAGTGGATGTCGTCGCCCGTCGAGTAGGCGTTGCAGGTGTTGTTCTCGTTGACCGTGACGGACAGCGTCTCGGCGAGCCACGGCAGCGTCGGGTTGAGGTGGACGCGCGCGTACTCCTTGGCGGTGCTGGCGAACACGTAGGCCGAGAGCTGCGCGTCGTTGAACTCCTCGGTGGCCTTGCTCCAGACGAGCTCCGCGCCATCGGCGAGCGAGAGCATCTCCATCGCGAGCGAGCCCGCCTTGTTCGTGATCGAGATCAGCGAGCCGCGGAGACCCGGCGCGACCGAGGCCACGCCGTCCGCCCAGGTCACCGTGCCGTCGGCGCCGGAGATCGTCTCGATCCCGTTGACCGAGTGCGACACATTCGGCGCCACCTTGGGCGAGCGCGTGCCGCTCGGCGAGCGATCGGGGACATCGAACAGCACGCGACCCGAGGCGTAGTGGATCGTGGTCTTGCGCGCGATCGGAGCTGCAGTGCTCGCATCGAGCCAGACGTCCCAGCGACCGACGTCGGACGTCGTCGACTCGACGGTGACCTGCTTCGCGACGTGGTAGGCGACGTCGATGCCAGCCTTGCCGCGCGTGCGTACGATCGGGACGATCACGCGATCGGCCGCGGCCCTCGTCACGCGAACCTGGTAGCCATCGGCGCCGAGCCAGCCCGTGGCGCTCGCCGCGATCCGGTCCGCATCGATCAGGCCGACCGACGGCGCGATCGAGACGTTCGGTAGCGCGGTCGATCCGATCATGATCAGGCGATCGTTCTTGAACGAGACACCGATCGTGCCACCGAGGACGCGAAGGCCCCCAGCGGTCTGCGCGAAGCCGATGCTGCGGACGTCACCGGAGCCACTGATCTGGTTGGCGACCACGATGAAGTCGGAGGCGAGCGAACCGGGCGCCAGCACGCGGAGGTGCTGCGCGAGGAACAGGCGTGCGGCGGCCTCGGCGATCGCCGGATTCTGCATTGCACCGGGCGCCGAGAGACCGGGGCCCCACAGGCGGAGCGGAACCTTGGTGTCGCGATCCCAGATCGCGGTCCAGCCGGGGAGTCCGAGCGCGGCAAGCTCGGCGTCGCGCGACCACGAGGTGGTGCGGTGCATGCGAGGCGCGCGACCCGCGCTGACCCATGGCGCTTCCGCACCCTTGGGCTGCACGACGGCATCGCTGGTCTGAAACAAGCTTGCGGATAGAGCAGCCGCGAGACCGACGGTTCGCAAACGCATGGACGACCCTCCCTGGGTGGCGCGCATCACACACCGGGGGCTCAGGTTCGCAAAGCCCGGCGACATGACATCGGCCGTCCTCGGCCGATACCCCGAGGTGTCACGGCACGCTGCGTTAGCACCTCACGAGCGCAGTGCGGCCCGCGCCCCGACGATGTCGAGGCGGATCTGCGCGACGAGGGCGTCGATCGAGTCGTACTTCTGTTCGTTTCGGAGCTTGGCCACGAACGCGGTTCGCACCCGCTGATCGTAGAGATCCCCGTCCCAGTCCAGCACGTGGACTTCGAGAACCAGCCCGCCCTGCTCGACAAAGGTCGGGTTCCTCCCGAGGCTCGCAACCGCGGCGAGCGCCTCGCCGCCTTCGGGCTGGAGCGTGACGGCGTAGATACCGGGCGAGACGACGAGGTCGCTGTCCGGGGTGATGTTCGCGGTCGGGACCCCGATCGCACGGCCGCGCTTCGCCCCGTGGATCACGACGCCATCGACATCCCACGGCCGCCCGAGCAGCGTCGTCGCACGTGCGAGATCCCCCGAGCGGAGGTGGCCGCGAACGCGCGTCGAAGACGCAACCTCGCCGCCGACCTCGACCGGCGCGAGGATGTCGACCTCGATTCCCGCGTGACCGGCGTGCGCGCGGAGCGCATCTGTGGTCCCGGCGCGACCCGCTCCGTAGCAGAAGTCGTAGCCGACGACGATCGCGCGTGCGTTCAGAGCGTGGAGCACCACGTTGTCGATGAACGCGTTTGGTGCGAGCCCCGCGAGCTCGCGCGTGAACGGCTCGACCACGACCGCATCGACGCCCAGGGAGGCGAGGAGCTCGAGGCGCCGCGCGAGCGAGGTCAGCATCGGTGGCGCGCCGTTGGGCGAGAGCACGGCGGAGGGATGTGGATCGAACGTCAGCGCGACGGACGTCGCGGCATGAGCTCCCGCGAGCTCGCGTGCACGCGCGATCAACGCGCGATGCCCGGCATGCACGCCGTCGAAGTTGCCGATCGCGATCGCGGCGCCCTCCCACGCGGGAGCGTGCTGGTGACCGCGGAGCACATCCATGCGCGGACGTTAGCGCGAAGCGTCGGCGACCTGCACGTGGTCTCCGTACTCGATCGCGGTCCACGCGGGTGGCACCAGCAGCAGCAGACCCGCGGTCGCGCCCGCGAGCGCCTGGCCGGCCCCGAGCCGGATCGAGCCCGCGAACCGTCCGACCGCGAGGCCGGCGATCAGCGCCGCGAGCGCGATCAGAGATGCACCAATACTCCCCGTGCGCATCCCGACGAGCAGCGCACCGGCGATCGACACACCGATCGCGAGCTCCGCATGGCGTGGACGCACGAGCACCAGGAGACCAGCGAGTGCGGCAACCGCCGTGATGGGGCCGATCACCTGCGCACCGTCAGCGACCAGGTGCGCGAGCCCCACCGAGCTTTGGGCGTGTCCCGTCCACGTCGTGCCGAGGGTGGCGAACGCGCCGCCCTGAGCGACGCACGCGATCACCGCGAGCAGCGCGAGCAGACCTCCAGCGATCGGCACGGCGATCGCCCAGCGCGGTCGCTCCCACGGCGCCGTCACGAGGCGCGCGCCTGCGATCGCGATCAGCGCGACGAAGCTCGGATCGAGCACCGCGGCAACGGTCGCCGGCAGGAGCGCGACGAGCGGCGAGGTCGTGGGGCGCGAGAGCTCGACAAGCGACCAGCCAACAGCGGCGATCGCGATCAGCGCGCGCGGGGACGCACCGCCGATCGCGGGATCGAACAACATCGCGATCATCAAGAGCGGTGCGAGCACGGCACCGGCGAGCGCCGCCGGTGAGTCCCCGATCAGCGCACGCACCGCGGCCGTGATCGCTGCCCCCGCGGCACCCGCGGCGATCAGCTCGAACGGAACCCGTTCGCCGAGCGCGGCCGCAGCGCCCGCAGACGCGACGCCCATCGCGGGGATGACCAGCCAGGACCGCACCCGTCGAGGCTACGGATCTCGACGACGGCGGGCCAATTTTCCGCCCGAATGGTCGATCCGTCGCACGACCACCGCGGCGAGGACCAGTCCGGGGAGGGCCATGGCGGACGTCAGGGCGAAGAACCCCGACCAGTCGACGGCAGCGACGACATCGGATGCCAGGGGGCCGAACACGCGCAGGCCGACCGACGTCAACGACGTGAGCAGCGCGAACTGCGTCGCACTCACCGCGGACGTACACACCGACATCAGCACGGCGACGAACGCGGCCGTACCCATCGTGTTGGCGAGGTTGTCGAACAGCACCGCGGCACCGAACACGAGGTAGCTCTTGCCGGTCACGGCGAGCAGCGCGAACAGGAGGTTCGTCGACGCCTGGAGCAGACCGAACGCGACGAGCATCCGGTGCACTCCGAACCGGGCGACGAGCGAGCCAGCGGCGAGCCCACCGATGGTGACGCCGGCGATACCAAACACCTGGTTGACCACGGCGATCTCGCTGAGCTCGAACCCCACACCGCGCTGGAGGAACGCCATCACCAGCGATTGCGCGAAGTAGTCGCCGAACTTGTAGATGACCGTGAAGACGAGGACGAGCACGAGCGTGACCACGCCGAGCCGGCGCCACAGCTCGACGAACGGTCGGGTGAGCGCGGTGACCAGCGACGACGGTGGCGTGACCGGCGCAGCCGGCTCTTCGGCAACGAGCGTCGCGAGGATCCCGACGCCCATCATCGCGGCCATCGCCGCGTACACGACCGACCACGGCACGAGATCGGCGAGCACCAGCGCGAGCGTCCCGGTGACGACGATCGCGATCCGGTAGCCGAGGACGTAGACCGCGACGCCGGCCGCACGCTCCTCGGGGGCGAGCAGATCCGTGTTGTATGCATCGAGAACGACATCGAGGGACGCGGACAGCACCGCGACGAGCACCGCCGCGAGCGAGAGCAGTGCGGGCTGCGTGATCGGATCGACCAGCCCCATCGCCCCGATCGCGACAACCAGTGCGATCTGGAACACGAGCATCCAGCCGCGGCGGCGGCCGAGGATGGGCAAGCGGAACCGATCGAGCAGCGGGGCCCACGCGAACTTCAGCGTATAGGCGAGCCCGACCGACGACATCGCGGCGATCTCGGGCAGCGGCACTCCGGCGTGGGTCAGCCAGGCCTGCAGTGTCTGGCCGGTCAGATAGAGCGGCAACCCGGACGCGAACCCGAACGCGAACAGGACCGCCATCCGTCGCGAGCGAAAGATCGCGAGCGCCTTCACGCCATCAGGTTGGTCCCACAACGCCGGAGCAGTACACTTTTCGACCGCGTGGCTGCGCCTACCCCCTTCTCTTCCGACGACCGGTCACGGCTCGGGCAGGTCCGGCGCTGGCTCGCGCCGAGTGT
>JANOPP010000362.1:0-5923 GCA_031421915.1 Myxococcales bacterium
TCGTCGGCGAGCGCGATCGTGCTCGACTTCGAGGCCCGCTGCAGCACGACCACCTCCTCGGGCGGCGCGTCCTCGACAGGCGTCGACACATCATCACCGCACCCGGAGCTCACCCCCATCGCGAGGGCACCAGCCACAGCCACTACTAGTCTCTTGTAAGTCTCGTAATCTTGGTTCATTCGTCCTCCTCCACCAGACAGAGGAGGGCTCGCCCCCGATGTCGCACGCTTCGTGTAAGTAGGTGCACCGACTGGCGGATCGGATACGTCCGAGGTGGCCTCCCGGGCTCCGGGCCCGGCCGCGATGGCGGTGTTAGGCTAGAGGGATGAGGTCACGCTATGCGTTCCTTCTCGTCGGTCTGCTCGCCTGCAGCCGGGCGGGTGGCCCCGAGACCGAGGTCACCTCGACGACGTCACCGCCTCCGGCGATGAGGCAGCCACCGGCGCCGCCCCCGAAGACGCCACCGCCTGCGGCGCCTCAGGTCACCGTCGACATGACTGCGGCAACGCTCGCCGATCGCTGCGGCGATAGCCCACCGATGTCACCGCCACCCGCGGCAGCGCCTGCACCCGGGCCCCGCGCGAAGGAAGCGCGCTCGCAGGAGCGGGAGGAGTCCGATGCTCGCGGAGCCGGAATGAGAGGCGATCGCGGCCGCCTCGCCCGTGAGGACGCGCGCGGTGACATGGCGTGCGAGCAGACCTCGATGCAGCTCTCGGTGACGTCACCGGCGGGTGCTGCACCCGTCCAGCTCACCGTCAAGAAGGTCGAGCTCTACGACGAGAACGGCAAGCTGCTCGGCGAGCTGGCGTCGCGGTCACCGACGGTGTGGGACGCGTCGGCGTACAAGCCGTGGGACCAGAAGGTCGCGACCGGTGCGCAGCTCTCGGTCAGCTATCTGCTCGCGCCTCCGGACTGGGGCGCGATCGGCGGCCGCCACTCGAAGATGTACACGCTCAAGGCGATCGTTGCCGTCGGTGGCGCCGATCAGACGCTCAGCCGTGAGGTGCAGGTGATGGGCATCACGACGCTGCCGCCGAACGTCCGGACGTAGCGCTCAGCCGCCGCCGGACTCGGCGACCTTGGCGTCCTTGTCCTTGGAGTACGTGATCAGCGCGGAGCCGTGCTTCTCGATCACGTCCTCGTTGATCATGACCTCGTTGATGCTCGCGCCCGGCGTGTCGTACATGATGTCGAGGAGCGCGCTCTCGAGGATCGCGCGGAGGCCGCGGGCGCCGCTCTTCTGATCGGCCGCCATCTGCGCGACCTTGACGAGCGCGCCCTTGCCGAACTTGAGCTTCACGCCGTCCATCTCGAACAGCTTCTGGTACTGCTTGACGAGCGCGTTCTTGGGCTGCGTGAGGATCTGGACCAGCGCTTCCTCGGACAGCTCGTGGAGCGGTGCGATCACGGGGAGGCGGCCGATGAACTCGGGGATCATGCCGTACTTGAGGAGATCCTCCGGCTCGACCTCCTGGATCAGCTCCCACTGCGAGCGCTCGACCTTCTTGTTCATGCCGGCGCCGAAGCCGATCATCTTCTGACCGATCCGGTTCTCGATGATGTCCTCGAGACCGGTGAACGCGCCGCCGCAGATGAACAGGATGTTCGTCGTGTCGACCTGCAGGAACTCCTGCTGCGGGTGCTTGCGGCCACCCTTGGGCGGAACGCTGGCCGTCGTGCCTTCGATGATCTTGAGCAGCGCCTGCTGCACACCCTCGCCGGAGACATCGCGGGTGATCGACGGGTTGTCGCTCTTGCGCGCGATCTTGTCGATCTCGTCGATGTAGACGATGCCGCGCTGCGCACGCTCGATGTCGTGATCGGCGTTCTGCAGCAGCGAGACGATGATGTTCTCGACGTCCTCACCGACGTAGCCCGCCTCGGTCAGGTTCGTGGCGTCGGCGATGGCGAACGGCACATTCAGTATACGAGCGAGTGTCTGCGCGAGCAGCGTCTTCCCCGAGCCCGTCGGGCCGAGCAAGAGGATGTTCGACTTCTGCAGCTCGACCTCGTCATCGGGTGCGCCGGTCTGCTTGTGGTCGATGCGCTTGTAGTGATTGTGGACGGCGACCGCGAGGATCTTCTTGGCGCGGTCCTGACCGATCACGTACTCGTCGAGGACCTTCTTGATCTGCGCCGGCTTCGGGATCGAGGTGGAGCCATACGACTGGTCCTCCTTCTCGATCTCCTCCGCGATGATGTCGTTGCAGAGGCCGATGCACTCGTCGCAGATGTAGACGGTTGGACCAGCGATCAGCTTCTTGACCTCTTTCTGCGCCTTGCCGCAGAACGAGCAGGTCAGGGAAGCTCCGTCGCGTTTCTCGATAGGCATCGCTCTGCCTTCAGCGTACCGCGTTTCTCGTCGAACGGCTCGCTACTTGTCTTTCTTGTCCTTGTCGCCTTCGGCCTTCTTCTTCGCCGTGACAAGGACCTCATCGATGATCCCGTACTCCTTGGCGACCGCTGCCGACATGAAGTTGTCGCGGTCGGTGTCGTTCTTGATCTTGTCGACCGGCTGACCCGTGTGCTTCGAGTACAGGTCGTTGAGCGTGTCGCGCGTCTTCAAGATCTCCTTGGTGTGGATCTCGATGTCCGTCGCCTGACCCTGGAAGCCCGCGAGCGGCTGGTGGATCATGACGCGCGCGTGGGGCAGGGCGTAGCGCTTGCCCTTGGTGCCGGCCGCGAGCAGGAAGCTGCCCATCGACGCCGCCTGGCCCATGCAGATCGTCGCGACGTCACAGTGCAGGTACTGCATCGTGTCGTAGATCGCGAGGCCCGCGGAGACGTGACCGCCGGGCGAGTTGATGTAGAGCATGATGTCCTTCTCCGGCTCTTCGGAGTCGAGGAACAGCAGCTGCGCGATGACGACGTTCGCGATGTCGTCGTTGATCGCGGTACCGAGAAAGATGATCCGGTCCTTGAGGAGGCGGGAGAAAATGTCCCAGCCACGCTCGCCACGGTGCGTCTGCTCGATGACCGTCGGGACCAGGTAGTTCATCGTCGGCTTCATTGCACCGACTGTACGAGCGCTCCGGGGCGCACGCAATGCATCGAGCCGGCAGCTACCTCAAAGGGCAGGGCCCACGATGACCTGAACCTGAATTAGCGACGTCCGCCCTTCGTGTAGGACACGAGCTTCGCCTCGACCTCGTTGGTCGTACCGTGATGTGCGTAGTGGAACCGCGAGATGCCGGTACCGGGCTCGATCTCGAACGTCTGCTCGTCGGGGCCCGTGTAGAACAGCAGCGCGTAGCCCGTCTCGACGGCGGAGACCTTCCAGCAGTAGACCATCTCGGCGCTCGGGCAGATCTTCTGGCCGTCGATCACGGGCCACGAGAACCAGCCCTCGGCGCCATCGAGCGATGGCTCGGCGGTCGCGCCGAACATGAAGCTGTTGCCCGACCGCAGCACGGTCTTCTCGGTCGCGACGGGAGCGGCGGCATCCAGGTCCGCGAGATCCGTCGGCCAGCCCTTCACGCGAAATGCCGTGACGCCGTTCGCTTCCTTGGCGTCGATGACCTCGGTCACCCACGACAACGACTTCGTCGTTTCCTTGCCGGCCTCGGGATCGAAGCGCTTGACGGTGACGGCGTACGTCCACTTCGAGCCGATCGCGAGCGGGAGAGGATCTGCGGCGATCATCTCCTGCGTCGTCATCGGACGCTTCTTCGACGAGCTACTACATCCGCCCAGGACAGAGATCGACGCCAACATCGACACGAGCGCGGCGCGCAAAAAGCGAGCGGTGAGAGTCATGGTGAGCTGCGACATCCTACTCCCAACGAGCATGCGCTTCGCACGGCGCATGCGCACGAAATCGGACGAGATCCGGAGACGATCTGGTAGGGTCCGCCGATGGCTCTCGCCGACCGTCTGTCCCGGCTCCTGCCCATGCCCCGGCTCGACGGGAGTCGCAACTTGATGCGCGACGCCTGGAACCTCCTGTCGGGCATGCCCGGCGGCAAGGTGGTCTTCAGCCGGCTGATCGGTCGGCTAGCCCCGTACAGCGGCACGATCGGAGCCACGGTCACGGTCCTCCGGGCCGGCTACGCCGAGGTCGAGATGGCGGACAAGAAGGCCGTCCGCAACCACCTCGATTGCGTCCATGCGGTCGCGCTGGCGAACCTCGCCGAGCTCGCCGGCAACATCGCCCTCATGTACTCGCTGCCCGACGATGGCCGGTTCATCGTGAGCGGGATGGACATCGAGTACACGAAGAAGGCGCGCGGCCTGATCACGGCGATCGGCGAGGCGCCGGTCCCTCGGACCAGTGCCCGTGCGCAGTACGACGTCCCGGTGACGCTCCGCGACGCGAGCGGCGAGCAGGTCGCCCGTGCGGTGCTCCACAGCCTCGTCGGCCCCAAGCCGGGTGCCGGCGTCGACCGCCGCGACGTGAACTGAATCAAGCGAGAACTGGCGTCGTCGGACGAGTGGTCATATGTCTTGTGGAGGCCACATGCGCTTGTTCTCTGCCTGCTTGCTCCTCGTCGCTGCCGCCACCCCCGCGCGCGCCCAAGATGGAGCGAGCCAGCGAACGCTGGCGAGCGGGACCGCCGATGCCGCTGACTACCTCGCGGACGCGAAGCTGTTCTACCGGGTCGTCGCCTGCGGCGGCACCGAGCCGCTGCCCGCTACCGTCGACGTCGCGACCGTCGACAAGCACTGCGCCGAGATGGCGAAGCGTTATGCGAGCTTCACCGAGAAATACATCGTCCCGGCGCAGGCGTTCTTCGCCACCGTCCGCCCGGCGACCGCACCGACAACCGTCGTCTACCCGTTTGGCGGCGGGGACCTGGCCGGCGCGCTGGCGACCTACCCCGATGCGCGCGAGGTCACGACGATCTCCCTCGAGCACGCGGGCGATCCGACGCGCCTCGCGACCCTGAACAAGGCGCAGCTCAAGAACGCACTCTCCGCGTACCGCGCGGCGTCGGCGGGCCTCCTGTCGCTCAACGATTCGACGAGCGAGAACATGCGCAAGCTCGAGCGCGGCGGCATCCCCGGCCAGCTCTCGTTCCACATGACCGGGATGACGGCGCACGGCTACGAGCCCGTCGCGCTCAAGTTCTTCAACCTCGAGGCCGACGGCAAGATTCACTACCTCACCAGGACCGAGGTCGAGGCGCTCGCACCGAAGAAGGCCAAGAAGAAGAAGGGCGGCTGGGTCGACACCGACTTCTCCGAGGCGTTCACGAACATGGAGCTGTCGTTCCGCAAGGCGGGAGATCCCAAGGCGGCCATCGTCGTCCACCGCCACTTCGCGTGGAACCTGGCGAACACCGGCTTCACGGGCTCCTCGCTCGAGAAGCACCTGCTCGCGAAGGGCAAGGTCTCGGCGATGACCAAGGCCGCGAGCTACCTCCTGTGGAACGGTGGATTCTCCGGGATCCGCGACTACCTCCTCGCGAACATGGCGTGGATGGCGTCGGATTCGACGGGCATCCCGAACCGGTTCGCGAAGAAGGCCGGCTTCACGCAGATCACGTACGGAACCTTCACCGGCGCGTTCCTCGAGGAGGCCGACCCGTCGACGAGCGAGGCGATGGCAAAATTGTGGACGTCCCAACCCCGGCGCAAGCTGGGCTTCAGGTATGGCTATCCCGACTTCGAGAAGCACCTGCATCTGATGATCACCCAGCCCGCGGAGCCGAAGAAGTGAAGTCCACGCTCGCCGCCCTGTTCGTTCTACTCTCATCGTCGCTCGCCATCGCGGGCGATCCGATGCCGGAGGAGACGCCGGGTGCCGCGAGCGACGAGGCAGGGACGGCCGGCGAGAATGCTGCGCCCGCACCCACGCCGGCTCCCGAGACCGGGCCCGTCACGTCGACGCGCGCACGCCTGACCACCTCGACCGCGACGACGCCGCGCGCGATCCGTCCTCGGATCAAGGACGACGGCGAGAGCCGCCTCGACAAGAAGGAAG
>JANOPP010000363.1:0-7344 GCA_031421915.1 Myxococcales bacterium
CCGGCAGCGCGGCCACCACCACCAAGACCTCCGGCACGACCAAGACCACCGGCACCACGACCGGCAGCGCGGCCACCACCACCAAGACCACCGGCACGACCAAGACCACCGGTACCACCGCCGGCAGCGCGGCCACCAAGACGACCGGCACGACCAAGACGACCGGCACGACCAAGACCACAGGCACCACCGCCGGCAGTGCGAGCAAGCCACCAAAGAAATGTCAGGGACGAGAATGCATCCTCGATGGAAACTTCTGATCGCCGCCGCGGCGATCGTGATCTCGACTTCGACCGTCCGCGCTGATGATTGTCCCGAGGGTCCCGACGAGGCCAAGTGCCTGGTTGCCGCTGCGCAGGCGATCAAGGACTCAAATCCGGGCGAGGCAGCGAACCTCTACCTCCGAAGCTATCGCCTCGAACCGAAGATCGATCCGCTCGCGGGGTACGGCACCTCGCTCGCAGCGGCCGAGCGCTACGTCGAGGCGGTCGAGGCGCTCGAGAAGGCGCTCGAGGAGTACGACGCACTCGCTACCCAGATGCGCGCGAGTAACGCTGACGCGAAGGCGACGTTCGCGATCGTCCACCGCGTGCAGTTCGTTCGCGAAGAGCTCAACAAGCTCGCGCAGCACGTCGGCAAGGTCCGGATCAACGTCCCCGACAAGAAGCTGCCGCCTGGCATCACGGTCGTGCGCAAGGGCGGCGACGTCCTGCTCCGCTCGTCGGACCCGACGAACCTCGTTGTCGGCCTGTACGGAGACTTCCTCGTCTGGACGTATCCGAGTGGACGCACATTCGAGCAGAAGGTGAACGTCGCCGCCGGGACGTTCTCGAACGTCGACGTGCCGCCGGAGCCACCGCTACCGCCGCCTCCCCCGCCGCCCATCGTCCTCAAGGAGATCAATGACGGTTCGGACCGGATGATCGGTGCGTACATCGCAGGTGGCGTCGCCACCGTCATGGTCGTGTGGGGGATCGCGTATCTGTCGCTGGCCGATGGTGCATCACCCGCGGTGTCAGGCTTCCTGATCGGTACGGGCGTCGCGGCCGGTGGGGTCGCGATCTACATGTACATCACCGCCGACAAGATGAAGCAGGAGGCCAAGGAAGAGCGGATCCGGCGCGGCTACAAGGAGAAGACGGTGTTCGTCCCGATGATCACCAACGAGATCGTCGGCGGCATGATCAGCGGCACGCTCTGAACGCTCGCGCGGAGAGCAGCTCCGCAACGCCTAGCGCTTGCGCAAGAACAGCGCGCCGAGCGGCGGCAGCGACAGCGACAGCGAGTGCGCGCGGCGATGCGCACGAATCGGCGAGCTCTGCACCGCCCCGAGATTTCCGACACCGGAGCCACCGAGCTCGACCGAGTCGGTGTTGAGGATCTCCGCGTAGACGCCCGGGGCGGCCACCCCGACCCGATAGTTCATGCGGGGCTGCGGCGTGAAGTTGAGTGCGATGACCATCCGGTCTGCCGGATCGCGGGCGACACGCTCGTAGACCAGCACCGAGCGCTCTGCATCGTCCGCGTCGAGCCAGTGAATGCCCGCCGGCTCGCAGTCGCGCTCGTGCAGTGAGCGATGCGTCTTGTAGAGATGATTGAGCTCGCCGACGAGCAGCGAGACCTGACGATGGGGCAGCGCATCGAGCAGCTCCCAGGGCAGCGCCGCGTCGTGATTCCACTCGGTCCACGGTGCGATCTCCGAGCCCATGAACAGCAGCTTCTTCCCCGGCTGCGAGTACATGTACGCGTAGAGCAACCGGAGATTCGCGAACTTCTGCCAGTCGTCGCCCGGCATCTTGCCGAGGAGCGAGCTCTTTCCGTGAACGACCTCGTCGTGCGACAGCGGCAGAACGAACGCTTCGGAGTGCGCGTAGAGCCCGCGCATCGTGAGCTCGTTGTGATGGTGACTGCGGTGAATGGGGTCGCGTGCGAGGTACTTCAGCGTGTCGTGCATCCAGCCCATGTCCCACTTGAAGTCGAAGCCCAGGCCCGTCGCGCTCACCGGATGGGTCACGCGAGGCCATGCCGTCGACTCCTCCGCCACCGTGATCGTGTCGGGGTGCTCGCGCCTGATCGCCTCGTTGAGTCGCTGCAGGAGCTCGACGGCCTCGAGGTACTGGTTGCCTCCGTGCGCGTTCGGCAACCACTCCCCCTCCTTGCGTCCGTAGTCGCGATACAGCATCGACGCGACCCCGTCGACACGGAGCCCGTCGACATGGAAGTGCTCGAGCCAGAACAGCGCGCTCGACACGAGGAAGCTGCGCACCTCGGGTCTGCTGAAGTCGAAGATCGCGGTGTTCCACTCGGGGTGGAAGCCGAGGCGGCGATCGGGATGCTCGTAGAGCGGCGCACCATCGAAGTAGATGAGGCCATGCTCGTCGTTCGGGAAGTGCGCCGGCACCCAGTCGAGGATCACGGCAATGCCCGCCTGATGGAGCGCGTCGATCAGCGCCATGAGATCCGCAGGCGTCCCGTAGCGCGACGTCGCCGCGAAGTAGCCCGTGGTCTCGTAGCCCCACGACCCGAAGAATGGATGCTCGGTCAGCGGCATCAGCTCGACGTGGGTGAACCCGAGCGTCGTCACGTGCTCGACGAGCCGAGGCGTGATCTCGCGATACGTCAACGAGCGATCGCCCTCGCCCGCGACCCGCATCCACGACCCGAGGTGGACCTCGTAGATCGAGATCGGCGCACTGCGACTACTCGCGGCCGCGCGTGACGCCATCCACGCGGCGTCGTTCCACGCGTGATCATCGAGCGTCCAGATCACCGACGCGGTTCCCGGCGCGATCTCGTGGCGGAGCGCGAACGGATCCGCCTTCGCGACCTGGTAGTCGCCCGATGCTGACACCAGGTGGAGCTTGTACAGCGCCCCCGGTCCGACACCGTCAACCCTGCCCTGCCACACGCCTGTCGTTCCGGTGGCCACGAGCGGCGCCTCACCCGGCTTCCACTGATTCCAGTCGCCGATGACGCTGACCGCCGACGCATGGGGTGCCCAGACGGCGAACTGGGTGCCCGTCGCATCGGGGTGCGCCCCGAGCGTCTCGTACAGCTTTGGATGAGTCCCCTCGCGCATCAGCTGCGCGTCGAGCTCGCCGAACTCACGCCGGGTCATCATCAGCTTGTCACCGTAGATGGTGCCACTGTAGCTCTGGCCCGCGGCAGACGCGCGCGGGATCACACGGATCTCCGCACACCTCAGCGGGTGCCGTCGCGAATCCAGGCTGCCCGGCGCGTCGACCACGCTGCCTCGTCCGTGATCCCGAGCTCGCCGAGCACCTTCGCGAGGTTCGCTTCTCGCTCGGCGGGATCGAACTCGATCGACGAGTGCAGCTTGCGCAGGCACACCGGGCACGGATGGAGCGGTCGCCGATCGGACTCTTCCTGGTGGTTCGATCCGGCGACGACACACTCCCAGTGCACGCAGTGGGTGAGCCCGAACATGTGCGCGATCTCGTGGACGAGCGTCCAGGTCGCACGACGGAGCGCGAGCTGTTTCCAGCCGGCACTCCGCTTCTCACCAAAGAACGCCGGGTCCTGGCGCCCGAAGCTCTGGACCCCGACGCGCTCCTCGAGCGACGCCATGCCGAACACGAAGTTCCAGGACTCCTTCGGGTAGAGATCCTCCATCGTGACGGCCATCAGGCCGAAGGCATCGTCCGGGATCCGCTTGGTCAGCCAGAGCAGGACGTCGGGCGCGAGCAGCTGACGCTTCTTGGAGCTCTCGTTGATCCGTTGCTTCGCGATGACGTCGTCGAGCTTGACCGCAGGTAGGACGCGAACCTCGAGCGAGAAGAACGCATGCACGATCGACGACAGCGCGGGCAGTGGAGGTGCATCGGGCGGGAACTCGCCGATCGGGAGCAGGTAGATCACGTGGCGCTGGGGGCCCGGGACCCGCGTATCTTTGCGGAGAAACTGGTCGAACGTCTGCGGCGGCTCGGGATGTTGCGCGAGCCAGTCATTGGACGACGGCGGCCGCATCGGCTCGAAGTCTCCGGTGGGATCGAAGGCGCGGCGCAGCGGGGCGGAGAGCTGTGACGTCTCCCCGATCGCGGCGACGTGCGGCTCGACGACAACGGGTGGCGCATTCTGCACCGCTGGTGGCGTGTTCGCGGCGGTCCGCTCGGTCGCTTCGGGATCGCAGCTCGCGAGGAGCACTACCGCTGTGACAAGGCGATGCATCGCACCACCGAGTATTGCTGATCCCCGTCGAAGGGGTTGCATGATCCCGTCCGATGGTCGAATGTCGACCCGAACGTGCGGATGGACGTCTCTCTGAGGCACTTGATCGTCGTGGGCCGCGTGGTTCCGTGACGGCCTACGACGAGCGAGCACGAGCACAGCGGCTGTTTGCCGACGCGCAGGCGCTGCTCCACATGGGTGTCTGGGAGTACGACGCCCGGACGCAAGAGCTGTACTGGTCCGACGAGCTCTATCAGATCCTCGGCATCGCCCCGGGCGGCGTTCCGCCGACGTTCGAGCTGTTTCTCGCGCGCGTCTATCCGGCCGACCTGACCACGGTGAAGGCGTACATCTCCAAGGCCCGCAAGGAGCGTGCGCCGAGCTCCCTCGAGTTCCGCATCGTGCGGCCGAGCGGCGAGGTCCGCACGATGCAGAGCCGCGTCCGCGCCGAGGTCGACGCCGCGGGAGAGCTGATCAGGATCATCGGCGCCGATCAGGACATCACCGAGACGAAGGAGCTCGCGTCGCGCCTGGTATTCTCCGATCGCATCATCGCCGTCGGAACGCTCGCGGGCGGCGTCGCGCACGAGATCAACAACCCACTCGCAACGATCGCCGCGCAGCTGCAGATCCTCGAGGAGACGCACAAGGAGCCGGGCACGCGCGATGCGCGCGTTGCCGTCGAGCGCATCCGCAAGATCGTTCGTGGCCTCACCGCGTTCTCGCGCAACGACGACGAGAGCCGCAACGTGCTCGAGCTCCACCACATCCTCGAGCTCGCGATCGGCCTCACCAGCAACGAGATCCGCCACCGCGCGAAGCTCATCAAGCAGTTCGGCACGCCGCCAAACGTCAGCGCGAACGAGTCGCGACTCGGCCACGTGTTCATCAATCTCCTGGTCAACGCTGCCGAGGCGATTCCCGAGGGCAACGCGGACCGCCACGAGATCCACGTGTCGACCCGCATCGATGCTGCGGGCTGGGCAGTCGTCGAGATCCAGGACAACGGCGTCGGGATCCCGCGCGAGCTGGTCGGTCGCGTGTTCGATCCATTCTTCACGACCAAGGCCGTCGGCCAGGGCACGGGGCTCGGCCTGTCGATCTGTCACGGCATCGTGCGCTCGCTGGGAGGAGACATCATGGTTCGTTCCGAGGTCGGCAAGGGTTCGACGTTCACGGTCGCGCTGCCCCCCGCCACCGAGACGCCACGCCGGCGGCCGACCAGCAACTCGCCGAGCGATGGCGTGTCCCCGCGCGGCCACGTCCTCGTGATCGATGACGACGTGATGTTCTCGACGTCGCTCCGCCGCCTGCTCGCCGGGCAGCACACGGTCACGGTGGTCAACAGCGGCCGCGAGGCCCTGACCAAGCTCTCTGGCGGCGCGAAGTTCGACGCGATCCTCTGCGATCTGATGATGCCGGAGATGACCGGAGCGGAGCTTCATGCCGAACTGATCACATTGGATCGGGAGCTGGCGGACCGCATCATCTTCATCACGGGTGGTGCATTTTCGCCCACCTCGCAGAAGTTCCTGGAGGGAGTGACCAACCTCTGCTTCGAGAAGCCGTGCGACATCAGCGAGTTGCGAGAGGCCGTGCGGCGACGCGTCGTAGCCAGCCAGAGCTGACGATCTTCCCTACATAAGCTTTGTCAGAGGCCGATATAAGTCCTGCCCCACAAGACCGGAGTACCTGCTACTCAGGCATCCGTTGGGCTGTACAAGGGCCGGTCAGATGTCTCTCACCCACACCACGCAGTCTTCGTCCACCGCATCCGCTGTACGCCCGGTTCGCGTCCTCGTCGTGGACGATGACGGCCTCCAGCTCCGCGCGGTCCAGCGCCGCGTCCGGGACAACCCCGCGATCGAGCTGGTGGTGATCGACAACGCGATCGACGCGCTACTCGCGATCGGCACGCTGAAGCCCGACCTGGTCGTGATGGACGTCTTCATGCCGGGCCTCGATGGCATCGAAGCGTGCCGCCGGATCAAGGCGAACGCCGACACGCGCGACATCAAGGTCGTCCTCGCGAGTGCCGCGATGACGAACGATCTGATCGCGACGGCGCGCGCGGTCGGTGCGAGCGATGCGGTCGCCAAGCCGATCGATGTCGTCGCACTCGCCCTTCCCGCGCCGGAGGTGCAGACCGCGGCCGTCGCGCCCTCTCGCTTCCCGAGCGGAACGATCGCTCCTCCGATCGCGGCGGCCTCGGCTCCGACGATGCGCGGTGCAGATCTCCTCGTCGCGATGCTCGAGGAAGCCGGCGTCGAAGTCGTGTTCGGTCTCCCCGGTGGCGCGATCTCGCCCGTCCACGACGCGCTGCTCGACTCGAAGATCCGCGTCGTCACCACACGCCACGAAGCCGGCGCGATGTTCGCCGCTGCCGCACACGCGCGCGCCACCGGCAAGCTCGCCGTCGTCGCCGTCACCTCGGGTCCCGGCGTCCTCAACTCGATGACCGGCCTCGCGACCGCGCATTGCGACGGTGTTCCCGTGCTCCTCCTCGTCGGCGAAGTTCCGCGCGCCGCGCACGGCAAGGGCGTTCTCCAGGATGGCTCATCGCACGGTCTCCAGATCGTCGAGATGTCGCGCCACGTCTCAAAGCTCGCACTCGAGGTTCCGCGCGCGAGCGCCCTTCCCCACCTCCTTCGCCGCGGTATCGCCACGGCGCTCTCGGGTCGCAAGGGTCCCGTCGTCATGACCCTCCCAATCGACGTCACCACGGCTCAGGTCGTTCGCCCGCGCACCAGCGGCAGCATCACGATGGGCGGTTTCGTCGAGCCCGAGAGTCTCGACGAGATCGCCGAGCTCCTTCGCCATGCGAAGCGTCCGCTGATCCTTGCCGGCAGCGGCGTTCGCGACGGCGGCGCCCCGGAGCGCCTGCGGATCGTCGCCGAGCGCCTCGGTTGCCCGGTCGCCACGACGCCCAAGGGCAAGGGCGTGTTCCCGGAGAGTCATCCGCTCGCGCTCGGCGTGCTCGGCCTCGGCGGCCACCCGTCGACGCGCCAGTACCTCGAGAAGGGGGCTGATGTCATCGTCGCCATCGGCACGAGCCTCGGGGACATGTCGACCGACGGCTTCTCGCCACTCCTCCAGAGCGCCACCCTCGTGCACGTCGACGTCGACGCGCGCCAGATCGGCAAGAGCTACGCTCCG
>JANOPP010000364.1:0-15051 GCA_031421915.1 Myxococcales bacterium
GCCTGCTTCGCGTGCAGCTCCGCCATGCGCCAGACGTTGAGGAACTTGCCGCCGCGCATCGTGTCGCGGAAGTGGACCTTCCAGTTGTCGCGCGGATCGACGTTGCCCATCGCGGCGGCCATGCCGCCCTCGGCCATGACCGTGTGGGCCTTGCCGAGCAGGCTCTTCGAGATCACGCCCGTGTTGAGCTGTTGTCCACTGCACGCGATGGCAGCGCGGAGGCCTGCGCCGCCGGCGCCGATCACCATCACGTCGTGTTCGATGGTCTGGAGCTCTGAAACATCAAGGGCCATAGGTCACCAGGTATTGAGGTCAGTGATCACGCCCATCGAGACCAGACGAATGTAGACGTCGGTCACCATCACCCAGACGAGGCTCAGCCAGGCGAACTGCATGTGGCGAGCGTTGAACCAGCTCGCCTTCTTGAACGCACTCGACGCGACCGTCGGCTTGCCACAGGCGGTCATGCAGTCCTTGCGACCACCGATGAGGTGACGGAAGGAGTGGCAGCCGAACGTGTAGCTGGCGATCAAGCAGACGTTGATCACCATGATGATGCTGCCGACGCCGATACCGAGCTTGCCGTTGCGCGAGAACGCGATGATCGCGTCGTAGCCGAGCAGGAAGATGAAGACCAGCGCGAAGTACATCGCGAACCGGTGCAGGTTCTGGAACACCAGCAGGGCCGTCTCGCCGCGGTACTTGCGCTTGCCGGCGAGCGGACCGACTGCGCAGCCCGGAGGCGAGCCCGCGAACGACCGGTAGTACGCCTTGCGGTAGTAGTAGCAAGTGAACCGGAAGCTGCCCGGGAACACGAGGATGAGGATCGCCGGCGACATCGGCATGACCTGCGCGAGGAGTCCCTCGGTCGGCCACCACGACGGGAAGTACCCGAACCACGCATGGGCGATCGGGGCCGTGCCCTCGAACATCCCCGGCGGAGTCGTGAACAGGACGGGGGAGTAGAACGGGGAGAGGTACGGATCCGCGTAGTAGTGGTTGCCCTGGAGCGCAGCCCAGGTCGTGTAGACGATGAACGTCAGGAACACGAGCAGGGTGATCAGCGGACCACCCTTCCAGCTATCGGTTCGGTGTGTCTTCCCGAACCCTTCCGCGTGCCCACCGATCACAGGCAGGTGTGTGGCCATGTCGCGGCGGACTATAGGGAAACGGGTCGAGCGTCGCAATCACGGGCATGGAAGATCGACGTCGACGTAACTCGTGCGTGGAGTGAGCGTCCCATCACCGAGCTGACCGTGGCTGTTGCGCCCGATGCAACGCAAGACGCCGTCGGCGTGGATCCCACACACGTGGTACGCGGATACCGTGACGAGGCCCGCACCCGCGAGCGCGGCCACGGGTTGCGGAGGATCGACACCGACCGCGGTCTGCCCCGTGCCCGAGTTGCCATGGATCGTCTCGCCCCAGCACAACACGTCGGCGGTCGCGGTTCGCGCGCAGCTGCGCCGACCACCGACAAACAGCTTCGTCGCAACGACTCCGGGTACTTGCTGCGGCGTCAGGATTGCCGCGGCCGAGGCGGTCGTCCCGACCTGGCCGTAGCGATTCTCGCCCCAGCACCACACGCTGCCATCGGCTTTGCGTGCGCAGGTGTGGCGCCCGCCCGCGGCGATCTCCACGGCGGCGAACTGAGGGATCTCACCTGGCGGCTCGTCGTTCGTGCTCGTTCCGCGCCCGAGCTCGCCTCGGATATTATCGCCCCAGCACGAGACCGCGCCCGTTGTGGTGAGCGCGCAGGTGTGGCGCGCGCTCACGGCGATCGCGGAGGTGGACGTCAGTGCCAGGAACGGCGTCTGCCGGCTCGTCCCCGTTTGACCATCACCGACCTGCTGGTCGCTGTTGAACCCCCAGCACCACGTCTCGCCACTGCCAGTCAGCGCGCAGACGTGACCGCGACCCGCGTCGA
This sequence comes from Myxococcales bacterium, assembly GCA_031421915.1. Classification (GTDB taxonomy): domain Bacteria; phylum Myxococcota_A; class Polyangia; order Haliangiales; family Haliangiaceae; genus JABFXX01. The sequence continues at coordinate 1,928 of JANOPP010000364.1, forward strand.
TGTCTACGACGTTGGTCAGGCCTGCGATGACACGTGGATCCCCATGGTCGTTTGTCGTCCCGTCGCCGAGCTGGCCAACATCGTTGAGCCCCCATGCCCACATCCGACCCGCGTCGTCGAGCGCGTAGGCCATGCGGCTCGCGGTGGCAACTTTGACCACGTTCTGGATCGTCCCGACTCGCACGGGCATCGAGCGGTTCATCGTCGTGTTGTCGCCGAGCTGACGGTCCTGGTTGTCGCCCCAGCACCAAGCCGTGCCATCGGTGCGGGCACCACACGTGAAGAACCTCAGCGAGTCGAGATCCCGGAAGCACCCGAGCATCGGCGCGTCCTGCGCGACGTCGTCGATTCCCCCTGGCGCATCCTCCACGCCCGAACCCACGCCCGGTGCACCGGCCTCGATGCGGAATGCGCAGGCGCCGCACCCGAGCAAGAGGAGCGCCCGCATCCGTTCATTCTACACCAGTGCTCACGGCGCAGGTAGCACCCACTTTCTGCGATCCCACGCGCTCGATCGCCGCCACTCTCCGCGTAGACGATCGCGGGCTGCGCGCACGCTCGCGCGACTGAACGCTCGTTGCGCACGGTTGCGGCGCGCCGCACGCCGCGACCGCCACCAGCGCGAACGCTCCTACGGCTGCTGTGCGTGTGCGGCGAGCACGTCGGCGACGCACAGCGTGAGCTTCTTCGCGGTCGGCACGTGCAGGAACTCGTTCGGGCCGTGCGCGTTCGAGCCGGGTCCGAGAACACCGGTGATGCAGAACTGCGCCTTCGGGAACTTCTCGCCGAGCATGTACATGAACGGGATCGTCCCGCCTTCACCCATGTACATCGACGGCTTGCCGAAGTGACGCTGCGACGCTGCGTCGAGCGCTTTCTCGAGCCATGGCGACAGCTCCGGCGCATCCCAGCCGGCACTCGCGGTGCCGCCGGTGAACGTGACCTTGGCGCCGTAGGGCGGATCCTTCTCGAGGGCGGCCTTGACCGCGGCCTGCGCCTTGGCCGGATCGACGCGCGGCGGGATCCGGATCGACAGCTTGAGCGTCGTCACCGGGCGCAGCACGTTGCCGGCGTTGCCGATCGGCGGCCAGCCGTCCGCGCCGGTGATCGCCATGCCGGGGCGCCACGTGCGGTTGAGGATCAGCTCGACGTTGTTGTCGGTGACGGGCGTGACGCCCTTCTGCAGCGGGAACTTGTTGTAGACCTCGTTGCCGATCACCTGCGCCGTGCGCTCGGCCTGCAGCACGCGCTGCTTCGGAATCTGAGTCGCCAGCTCGTCGAGCTTGACGACGCCGGTGAGGCTGTCATCGATGCGGTCGAGCAGGATGCGCATCACGCGCTCGCTCGCCGCGATCACGCCGGTGCCATCACCGGAGTGCACGCCCTCGGTGAGCAGCGACACCTCGAGGTTACCGATCACGAGGCCGCGGAGCGATGTCGTCGACCAGAGCTGGTCGTAGTTCGCGCAGCCCGAGTCGAGGCACACGACCAGCGAGAGATCGCCGATTCGCGGCGCGAGGTGATCGATGTACGCGGGCAGGTCGTAGCTGCCCGACTCCTCGCACGCCTCGATCAGCACCACGCAGCGAGCGTGCGGGATCCGATCGTGGCGGAGGGCATTGATCGCCGTCAAGGATGCGAAGATCGCGTAGCCGTCGTCCGCGCCGCCGCGACCGTAGAGCTTGTCGCCCTCGATCACCGGGATCCACGGTCCGAGGCCCTCGCGCCAGCCAGTCATCTCGGGCTGCTTGTCGAGGTGGCCGTACAGCATGACGGTGTCGCCGGCCTTGCCGCCCGTGCCCGGGATGTCGATGAAGATGACCGGCGTACGCGGCTTCCCGCCGTCGTCGAGACGGACGATCTCGAGGGTCGCACCCTCGGGGAGCTGCTGCTTCGCCCATCCCGCGAGGAGGTCGACGGCCTTGGTCATGTGGCCGTTCTTCACCCACTCGGGATCGAACATCGGCGACTTGTTCGGGATCTTGATGTAGTCGACGAGCGTCGGGACGATCGACGCGTCGAACTTCTGGTTGACCCAACTCGTGGTGCTGTCTGCGACGGGCATGCCCGGACCTTACTCCACTCACGCGGAGCGGCGATGCGGCAGGACGCCACCGCGTCCGATCCGTCGCTCCGGATCGGTCCATCCTGTATGGCCGTCCGCGGTCCACGGGGAGGCGTTCCAGCCGAGCCAGAACCACCCTGGGGCCACGTCGCCGTGGCGAATGGCTCTGCCGATGAGCTTCGCACAGCGGGTGAGCCGGTAGGCCAGGGCGGGGCGAGGAGTCTGCGCGGCCGCAAGCGTCTCCTCGGGAGCAAAGCCCGTGTTGAGCCCGAACAGCAGATACTCGTGGGTGAGCCCGACGATCGTCGGGATGATGTTGAACACCAGGTGATAGACGCCGGCGAGGGGCAACGCGAGCAGCTTGTGCCAGTGGCCGGCGAGATCGTGGTCCTGGAGCATCGCGAGGAGTGTCGCCGCGCCGCGAATCAGCACCTCCGAGACGTACGCGATCGCGACGATCGAGATCCAGGTCGCAGGCCGATCGGCAAGCGGCCAGCCGATCAGAGCGATCGCGATCACGATGTGCACCCAGATCAGCATCAGGAGGTCGAGGATCACCCAGGCTCCGAGATGCCACGTGAACATCGGCATCCGGCCAAACCGGGACAGCAGCCACATCCGCGACGTGTTCCACCGGACCCGCTGCTTGAACAGCGAGCGCACGGTCGTCGGGGTCGCGGTGTAGACGCGAGCGAGCGGGTCATAGCCGATGCGCCGGACGATGAACGATTCGACGAGTCGCCACAGTGCGTGGAGCGGCGTGCGCGGGAGCTCGAGATCGATGCGGCCATCACGCCAGCGGGCGGCGATCGCGATCCACGCGAGCCAGGTGTCGTCGCCCGGGCCCGCGGTCGCCTCGTAGTTCGCAGGCCCGGCGTACGCCGCAAAGCTCGGCGGCGCGGCGCCGAGCCACCACGCGGCGACATCGCGCCGGCGCAGCGATTTCATGAACGATGCGTGTCGACCCTGGAGCTCGTGGAGCTCGGTCCACGTGCAGTACAGAGCGCCCGAGACGCCGGTGACCGGCAGGATGCCCAGGTTGTTCCGCGCGATGCTGATCGACGTCATGTACTCGCGCGCCACCTGGAGCGCGAGCTGGTGGCGGACCGTGAAGAACGCGCGCCACCCGGCCCAGTAGTGCTCGCGGCGGACAAGCACGTTGGACGCGACGATCAACGGGCGCTGGCGCGTGAGCCAACCGGGTCGAACGAGCGTCGCGACCATGCGCTCGAGAGCGCGCGGACCGAGCACGCCATCGGCGTCCATGTTGAAGAACACCGGCGGGAGGCGGTGGAGCTCGCCGGTGCGAACGGCTTCCTGCGCGCGGCCGAGGCCTGCTGCGACGGCGACGCCCTTGCCGGATCGCCGAGGTACCTTCGCGATCAGAATCGTGATCGCGCCGTGATCGCGCGCGGCCCACTGATCCAGCCGCTCGACCAGGTCGGGCCGATCATTGCTGCCATCGATCGCGATGCAGACGATGACGCGAGCGGGGTACTGGTTGGTGAGCACCGTCGCGGCTGCACCTTCGAGGTCGTCGAGGTCGTCCTTCGTGCGGAGCAGGGTCGGGATGACGAGGAGGAGCTCCGGGGCGTCAGCGGGTTCGAGCGGGCGGAACGCCGGAACGATCCGGGCGATCCGCGCGAGTGTCGCCAGCCACACGCCGAGGTAGCCGGAGTAGTAGAGGACGAGCGAGATCAAGAACGGTCGCCATAGCGCTCCGAGAACGGAGACGCCGTCCATCGTGCCGATGCTCCACAGCAGGGTGTCCATGGTCAGTTCCGTTCAGGGACGGACCCGCAGCACGCGCTCGCGGACGGCATCGTTGTCGTCGAGGACGAGCACGGCGTACTGCCCGCGAGCGATCTCGCCCCACGGATCCTGGGTGACGACTTCGCCGCCGAGGACCTCGCCCACGCGACCGACCTCGTGGCAGGAGAACACGCCCCACATGCAATCGAGCACCCGCGCGCCGGGCTGGACAGCGTCGAGCTGGTCGTAGGGGATGAAAGCGACGTCGGTGGCCGTCTTCATCGCGCGGTGAAGGGGCCGGGACTCGAGCTCGGCGAGCAGGGTGCGCTGGGTCGCGAGGCCGGCGACGGCGGCCGCCCGCGTCGCGCGGTGACCCCGAGCCTCCGCCTGCAGGCGCTCGATCTCGACCTCGATCCGGGTATCGCGCTCGTCACCTGCAGCGACCTCCGGCATCATCCCGATCGCGGGGGCGACACCGTTGCCTGTGCCGGCCCTGAGGGCGAGCATCGCGGCGCGGGTCTGCTTGCGCCGCACGGACCCCTCACCGAGCTGGCGGTCGACCTCGGTCAGCTCGAGCGCGATCTGATCACGGGCTTGCTCCTCCCGATCCACGATCGTCCGATCGACGAGTCCGGCCGCGAGGTCGAGACGTCCGCGCCGAACGAGGTCGACTTGCCGGGCGTGGAGCTGCTCGAGGAGCTGGCGCTGGCGGCGCAGCAGGTCGGCCGCGTTCGCGAGACCCGTGGCCTCGACACGGCTGCGCTCTGCTTGCCAGCGCATGGTTTCGCGCGATGCTCCCCGCAGCGCCGACAGCCGCTGGATCGCGGCATCGATGGCGACCAGCTCGCCGTCGATGCGCGCGACCTCTGCATCGATGCGCGCGAGCTCGCCGAGGTGACGCTGATGCTGGAGCCGGAGCGAGGACACCGTTTCGCTGTCCGGCGAGAGGTGGAGTGGCGCGATCCAGCCGTCGGTGACGACGTAGTAGATCTGTTGACCGGTCCACGCCAGCCCGGCGACCGTCGCGACCACGAGCGTCAACGCGAGCATGCGCCCGATGATCGACCGGCCCGGTCGAGCCTCCGGCGCGAGCACCGGGGGCGGGACGGGGTCGGGTACGGGGTCGGCTACGGGGGCGGGAATACTCGCTAGAACATCGACGTCCTGCACGACCAGGAAGGTCGGCATCGGCACGGTCTCGGACACGTCCGAAACCGGGACATCTCCATGGATCAGGGTCAAGCGGGGGCGATGTGGACTGTTCATGGCTGGCTCTCTCGGGCAAGGCGTCTACGGGCGTTGGCAAGCGCTGCGATCGAAGCGCGGCGCGATTGCAGCTCGATGTGTTCGAACGTCAGGCGAGAATTGAGGTGGCGTGCCGGATCGGTCGTCATCTCGGCAACGCGGGTGCGCTCGGTGTTGATCGTCGCGAGCTCGTCATCGAGCAATCGCAGCTCGGCCTCGAGAGCGATCACGCTGCCGTGCATGGCGCGCCGGAGTCGTTCGAGCTTCCGTGGGATGGCATCGCTCTCGTCGAGCTCGGCTCGCCGGGCACGCAGCGCGCGATCGTTGGCGCCGCCCTGGAATGGTTGGCCGAACGAGTACCCGAGCTCGAGAACCGCGAACCAGTCAGCGCGGTCGCCACCGGCGACCCCCGCCCGAACGTCGAAGCGCCACGCAGACAGCGTCCGGAGATCGGCACGCCGTCGGTCGGCCTCGAGCTCCGCGGTGCGGATCGTCGACGCCAGATGATCGAGGGGCGGCGCGGGCGGGACGTCGCCGTCGAGCTCCGCGAGCATGGCCGTGGTTCCTCGCAGCTCGGCGATCCGGAGCCGTAGCGACGACCGTCGCCCCCGGAGCTCCTCGACCTCGATCGCCGTGGCGCGCTGCTGTGCTGCGCGCGCGACGATGTCAGCGACCATCGAATCGACGACATCCACCTGGCTCACGAGGTACGCGAGCTCTGCGCGGGTCGCTTCGAGCTCGCCGTGACGGGTCTCGAGGGTGAGGGCGTACGAGGCGCTGCGCGCCAGCCGGGCTCGCACGCAGTCCGCCTCGGCGACACGCTCGATCGCCCGGCCCCGCAAGGCATCGATCAGCGGCATCGCGATCGAGGCTCGTGCCTGAAGCCCGCCGGCCAGCGCGGCCGGATCACTCGTGTCGACCACGTCGGGAGCGCGCGCGCCCTCGACCTGTAGCCGCGGGGCGTACAACAACACAGCTTCGGCACGAGCCTCGGCGCGCAAGCGCTCACACGCTGCAGGATCGGGCTCCGCGGACGCGGAAGCGCAGGTCAGGGCTAGCGCAGTCAGGATAATGGTCGATGGCTTGATCACGATGACGAAGGCTGGGTCGGCCATGTTGCAGAACGTGAAAGCAAGAATCGGCGCACCTCCACGATCCTGGGGGCGCGCGCTCCGCTCCCTCGGGTTGGTCGCGACGCTGGTGATGTGCGTGGGGGACGTGACCGCTGCGCCCCGCCGGCGCGCGGTCTACATCCAGAACGCGTCAGATTTGACGAGCTCGTCAGCCCCCCGGATGCGCCTTGCTCGGCTCATCCTCGAACGTCGGATCACGGAGGTGATCCCGTACGGGTTTGGCGCGCTACTCGCCAGCCCGGAAGGGAGGGCGCGTGCGGCCATGTGGGTCAACGAGCTTCATCGCTGCGGCGCACGGGTCATTCTCCCGATCGCGGGTGCAGACCGGTTGACCGCGCTGGACGGTCTGGTCGCCGAGTACCCGGAGATCTGGTTCGATGGCCTCATCACGGAGCACGAGTTCTGGAACCGACCGGATCGCGCGGCCGCATTCTCGGAGCTGATCGCGCTGATCGCGGGCCTGCGGATCCGCAGCAAGGTCTGGACAACGCAGGGCCGTACGATCTCGATCGGGGTCTATCTCGGGTACCCGACCGCGGCCGAGGCCTCGACGCTCGCGGGGGTCGTCGACTTCGTGTTCCTCGACTATAGCGTTCGTGCACCGGAGCTCGCGTGGAACCACGTCCATGCGACCGGAGGCTCCTTGCGCGAACGGTTTGCGTGGTTCTCGGCGGCTGGGCTCGAGATCTGGCCGATCTTCTACGCAACAGGTGAGGTCGACATGCGTCCGTCGCTGGCCTCGCGTGGAACCACGGCGGCCGAACGTGCGCTGCTCGGGGATCTCGCCGCAGACCGCGAGCTCGCGGCCTCGAGCATCGCGGGCTTTTCGTACTTCACCTTCGAGGCGATGCCGGACCCACGGTGAACGGCCCCATACGCTGAACACCGCGAAACCTGCCCGAAATCGTGGGCTGCTTAGGTGGCGTCAGAGCACTACACAGGAGGCCTGGGTCTCGTAAGATTGGTGCATGGTGATCCGGCTCTCGGATGAGAAGAAGCCCCCTGCGAAGGGGGACCGCCAGACGGGCCTGGTGCTCGACGAACGTACGCGCACCAAGAAGCCGCCGATGTACAAGGTGCTGCTGCACAACGACGACTACACGACGCGCGAGTTTGTCGTCTGGGTGCTCCAGTCCGTGTTCCACAAGAACGAGGCGGACGCGACCGCGGTCATGAGTCACGTGCACAACAACGGCGTTGGCGTCGCCGGCGTCTACACGTTCGAGGTCGCGGAGACCAAGGTCACCAAGACCATGCATCTGGCGAAGGCCCAGCAGTTTCCACTCCAGCTCTCGATCGAACCCACGGACTGAGAGGTCACCATGCTGTCGCCCGAGCTCCAAGCAACTCTCCAGCGCGCCGTCGATGACGTCCGCGTCCGCCGTCACGAGTACCTCACCCTCGAGCACCTGTTGCTCTCGATCCTCGATGATCCGAGCGGCGTCGACATCGTCACCAAGTGCGGTGGCGAGCCCGACAAGCTGCGCGGCGATCTCGAGCGCTTCCTTGACGAGGAGGTCGACGAGCTGCCCGAGGGCGAGGAGTCCGGACCGGACCAGACGCTCGCGTTCCAGCGCGTGCTGCAGCGCGCGGCCATGCACGTCCAGGCCGCCGGCCGTCAGCAGATGACGACCGGGAACGTGATCGCGTCGATGTTCCGCGAGCGCGACTCGCACGCGGTCTACCTGCTCGAGAAGCAGGGCGTGTCGCGGTTCGACGTCATCAACTACATCTCGCACGGCGTGTCCAAGGTCGACACCGGCGGTGGTCCCGTGGTGCCGCGCACGCGTGGCGTCGAGGACGACGGCCAGGAGGACGGCAAGGTCGCGAACCCGCTCGAGAGCTTCTGCGTCGATCTCACGCAGCGCGCCCGAGAAGGCAAGATCGATCCGTTGATCGGTCGCGCCGACGAGCTCGAGCGAATGATTCAGGTCCTCTCGCGTCGCCGCAAGAACAACCCGCTCCTGATCGGAGAGCCGGGCGTCGGCAAGACCGCGCTCGCCGAGGGCCTCGCGCTCCGCATCAACGACGGCAAGGTCCCCGAGTCGCTCAAGGACGCCAAGCTCTACTCGCTCGACATGACCGCGGTCCTCGCGGGCACGCGCTATCGCGGCGACTTCGAGGAGCGCCTCAAGGCCGTGATGACGGTCCTGATCGCGGATCCCACGTCGATCCTGTTCATCGACGAGATCCACAACATCATCGGCGCCGGCGCCACGAGCGGTGGCACGATGGATGCGGCCAACATCCTCAAGCCACCCCTGTCGAACGGCGAGCTCCGCTGCATCGGCTCGACGACGTTCAAGGACTATCGCCAGGCGTTCGAGAAGGATCGGGCCCTCGCGCGCCGGTTCCAGCGCATCGATGTCGGTGAGCCCACCGTCCCCGAGGCGATCGAGATCCTCAAGGGTCTCAAGTCGCGCTACGAGGAGCACCACAACGTGAAGTACACCGACCAGGCCATCGAGGCCGCGGTCGAGCTGTCCGCGCGTCACATCTCCGGATCGCAGCTCCCCGACAAGGCGATCGACGTGATCGACGAGGCGGGCGCCAAGGTCCGGCTCATGCTCCCCGAGAATCGTCCGGACGAGATCCGTCCGTCGTTGATCGAGGAGGTGATCGCCAAGATCGCGCGCATCCCGACGCGCAGCGTGTCGTCCGCCGACAAGAAGAAGCTGTCCGACCTCTCGGTCGAGCTCAAGCGCCTGATCTTTGGCCAGGACGCCGCGATCGAGCAGCTCGCGACGGTGATCAAGCTGTCACGCGCGGGCCTCGCCAGCCACGACAAGCCGACGGGCAGCTTCCTGTTCGCGGGTCCGACCGGCGTCGGCAAGACCGAGCTCGCCAAGCAGCTCGCGTCCGTGCTCGGGGTCGAGTTCCTCCGCTTCGACATGTCCGAGTACATGGAGAAGCACACGGTCTCGCGCCTGATCGGCGCCCCGCCGGGCTACGTCGGCTTCGATCAGGGCGGCCAGCTCACCGATGCGATCAACAAGCACCCGTACTCGGTCGTTCTCCTCGACGAGATCGAGAAGGCACACCCGGACATCTACAACATCCTCCTTCAGGTGATGGACCACGCGACGCTCACCGACAACAACGGGCGCAAGAGCGACTTCAGGAACGTCATCCTCATCATGTCGAGCAACGCCGGCTCGCGCGAGATGGCTCTCGGGTCGATCGGGTTTTCGGGCGGCTTCGGCGACTCGTTCACGAGTAACAAGGATGGCAAGAAGGCGCTCGAGCGCGTGTTCACGCCCGAGTTCCGCAACCGCCTCGATGCGACGGTGTTCTTCGGTTCTCTCCCGAAGGACGACATCAAGAAGGTCGCTCGCAAGTTCCTCGACGAGCTCGACGGTCAGCTCGGCGAGAAGAAGGTCGAGCTCGAGGTCACGCCCGCGGCGATCGACTGGTTTGTCGAGCACGGCTACGACAAGGCGATGGGTGCACGCCCGATGGCGCGCCTCGTCCAGTCCACGCTCAAGGGACCCCTCGCGAACGAGATCCTGTTCGGCAAGCTCATCGATGGCGGCATCGCGTTCGTCGACGTCAAGGACGGCGAGATCGTGATCAAGTGCGAGTCTCTCGCGCTGCCCCCGGCCGCGCCCGCCGCCTCGGACGACGAGCCCGTCGGCGCGAACTGACGCGCATGCGGCGGGGTGTGCTGGCGGTCGTGCTCGCGGTTACCGCGGGCGGCTGCGTGTCCTGGCTTCCCGCGCCCGTGCCGATGCGAACGGTCGCGAGCCGGGCGAACCCCGCCGCGCAGGCTCGCTGCCTCGTCTTGATGCTGCCCGGCTTCGGTGACTCCGCCGAGGCGTTCGCGAAGCACGGCTTCATCGACGCGCTGCGCGTGCGCAACCTCCCCGTCGACACGCTCGCCGCCAACGCCACGTTCGGCTACTACGCACGGCGGACGATCGTCGCCCGGATCGAGTCCGATATCCTCGGCCCCGCGCGCACCGCCGGCTACGAGCAGATCTGGCTGGTCGGTCTCTCGATGGGAGGCATCGGCTCGCTTCTCGTCGCCCGGAAGCACACGAGCGAGCTCGCGGGCATCCTCCTCGTCGCCCCGTTTCTCGGGGACGACGACGTCATCGAAGAGATCAGGGCGGCCGGCGGCGTTCTGCGCTGGCGCCCGCCGGCGCACATCGATCCCGAGGACGACTATCAGCGCGACATCTGGCGCTGGATCAAGGGTGGACTCGAGAAGCCGGGTACCACGCCATCGATCTACCTGGCCTCCGGTGACCAGGACAAAGGGTTTCCCGCGCATCGCCTGCTCGGTGCGGCGTTGCCGCCCGAGCGCAGATTCCGCACGCGCGGGGCGCACGACTGGGGCCCGTGGTCGATCCTGTGGGCCGACTTTCTCGATCACTCGGACTTCCGCGCGCGCTGCACATCGCCCTGACCTGCGCGAACGGTGAGTTGCCGCCGCACCGTCCCGGCACGATGTTTGAACTCTCTGATCGGAGAGGTCCTGATGTCCCACGCCCCATCCTTCTGGAATCACGATGACCCGACCGCCGAGGCCGAGGTCGATCCTGCGAAGACTCCTGACGAGCTCGTGGCGGCGGAGCCAGATCGTGCGTCGATGGTGCACGCTTTGCGCGATCTCGAGGCGGCCAAGGCGCGCGTCGAGCGCGATGCGAGGCGCGTCGCAGACGAAATGCGGGAGACCCTCGTCCACAAGCTCCTCCCGGTGCTCGACAATCTCGACCGCACGATCCGCGCCGCCGCCGATACCGGCGATGCGCCCGCACTGATCGAGGGTGTGCTCCTGGTGCGCTCCCAGCTCGAGGGCGTGCTCCGCGGCTACGGTGCCGAGCGCATCACGGCCAAGGGCCAGGCGTTCGATCCAAAGCAGCACGAGGCAATCAGCATGTTGCCGGTCAACGACCCGCGCCTGAACGGTCGCGTGATCGAGCAGGTCGAGGCGGGCTGGATGTTCGGCGAGCGCCTGCTCCGGCCCGCGAAGGTCGTGGTCGGCCGCTACCAGCAACCACCACAGCAGCGCGCGCCTCGCTGGTACTAGCGCGTCAGCGCGTCGGCAGGCTCTCGACGGCGATCCCGAGGTAGAGCCTTCGCACGTTGTCGTCGAGCCGCGCGTCGAGGCCGTGGATGGAGGATAGCGTGTCCTTCACCAGCGCGTACTCGGCCGCGGAAATGTCGGCCGGCTCGTAGCCGTCGAAGCAGTGGGCGATGACCTCGTACGTGCAACGTGCGAGCTCGACGTTCAGCGCCGCATCGCTGGCGGCGCGCGCATCGCGTCGAAGGGTCAGCAAGCGCGGCAGCGCGCGCTCCAGGCCAACCGAGGCGCTCCATCGAGCCCATGCATCGCGCCGCGGGTCGCCGAACCAGCCGAGGACGGTGGTCAGCGGCGCGCGTGCGTGGGTCGCCAGCAGCCACGCATCCAGCGCGTCGCTGAACCGCTGAACGTAGGCCCTGCTGGTCACGTCATCGTTCTCCCGGTAGGCGCGGACCGCGGCATCGAAGCGCTGCTCGGGCGGTGGTCCGAACGTCATCAGGCTCGCGAGTGGCCACCGGAAACTGTCGACGGGGCCCGGCGCCGAGCTCTCGATCGCAGCACGCAGCTCGGTCGGCACGTCTTCAGCGAACACCAGCGACACATGCACGTGCTCGATCTCGTCGGGATAGCCCCAAGGACCGTGCGCGAAGAACACGAACGGGTATGGGGCGCGGTTCACTGCGCTGGAGCGACAGGCTCGCCGGTGGCGTTGTTGGCGGCCTGAACGAGCGCAGCCATCATGTTCTTGCGCTGCGCCTCGGTGAACATCGCCTCGCACTTCGCGCCATCGTCGGGACCCTTGCTGTCGACCAAGCAGCGCTTGCTGTCATCCGACCAGCGGTCGGTTTCGCACAGCGAGACCAGGCTCGCGTGGAACGCCGGATCTGGCGCCGGCGCCCCGGCGAGAGACTTGTGCACGGCGTCGGTGCACGAGACGGTCGCCGGAGTCGCGGGCGGGGGCGAGGCCGCGGGCTTGGCGCCACCGCAGCCAACGGCGAGGATCAGCAGGAGTCGTTGACAGACTTTCATCGGACGAGTCTCGCACACATGGCCCGAGGCGCGCGATCGACGACCTTCGCGTGCAGCGATCAAGGATCCGAACCCGATGAGACCCGCCCAGCGTAGAACGCGAACGAGCGGAGGCTACGGACGACGGGCCTGGCTTGCTGCGCGACGCGCTCGATAGTTGATTCGCCGGCGACGAAGTCGCGATCACATTCTTCGACGAGAAATCGACCGTGGATGTCACATTGAGCTTGACGGGAGATTCGCGTGCACGCGAATCGCAGCGGGCGATCGTCGCTCCAACGTCTCGCACGCCCGTATCTGCTCGCGCCTGCGTGCGGTTCTCGCTTGTGATGGGTCGAGTGTTGAACCCGTCGACGTTCGTCGCGGAGATCGCGGATCAGAGCCCCGAAAATCACATGGTACTGAGGAGAGTGCGCGTGATGGGTGCGCGCGGTGAGGAGATGGCGATGTTCGATCAGACGAGTGGCGAGAGTGTCGTTGGCGGCGAGCAGGTCCCGGCGTGGATGCGACTGCACGGTGAGATGAAGGCAGCGACGCGGCGCCGCTGCGCGTGGGACGCGCAGAACGCACGGCATCTGCGCGAAGCCGAGGCGGTGCAGCTGTGGAATCACTTCGGCTATATCTCGATCCTCGAGTACCTCGAACGCGAGCACGGCATCGATCCGCGGACCGCGAACGACCGGCTGCGGGTCTCGCACGCGCTTGGCGAGCTGCCGCTGCTGGAGGCCGAGCTCGAGGACGGCACATTTCAGTACTCGCACGTGAAGGAGCTGACGCGCGTGGTCACGCCCGAGACCGAGGACGAATGGATTGCAGCGGCGAAGGGCAAGACGTGTGGCGAGGTCCAGGCGATGGTCGCGGGCCACAAGCCGGG
>JANOPP010000365.1:0-14127 GCA_031421915.1 Myxococcales bacterium
CTCGAGACCGATATCGAGCCGTTCAAGGGCCTCCTGCTCGGCCTGTTCTTCATCTCCGTCGGCGCGCAGATCGACTTTGGTCTGATCGGCAGCGAGCCCTTGATGATCGTCGGCATCGTCGTCGGCACGATGGCGCTCAAGCTAGGCGTTCTCTACGTGCTCGGCCGGAGCTTCGGCCTCGATCGCCCAGCGCGCTGGCTACTCGCGTTCTCGCTGTGCCAGATCGGCGAGTTCGCGTTCGTCTTGCTCTCGTTCGGGGTCCAGAACAACATCTTCACCGCCGAGTTCGCCTCGCCGCTCGTCGCCGCGGTCGCGATCTCGATGGTACTCACGCCGCCCGCGTTCATCGTCCTCGAGCGCTACGTGCTGCCGCTGGTCACCGCGAAGGGCGACCAGCGCCCGCACGACAAGATCGAGAACGTCGACGCACCCGTCGTGATCGCCGGCTACGGCCGGTTCGGCCAGATGGTCGGCCGCATCCTCCGCGCCAACCGGATCCCGGTCACGATCCTCGATCTCGACCCCGAGATGGTCGACGTCCTCGGTCGGCTCGGCATCAAGGTCTACTACGGCGACGCCTCGCGCATCGATCTCCTCCACGCCGCGGGCGTCGAGAGTGCGCGGCTGTTCGTGCTCGCCGTCGACGACAAGGAGGAGGCCACCAAGATCGCGGAGAACGTCCGCCATCACTTCCCCAAGGTCCCGATCCTCGCGCGCGCCCGCGACCGTGGTCACTACTGGGAGCTCCGTGCACTCGGCGTCGAGAAGGTGTTCCGCGAGACGTTCGCCTCCGCGTACGAGACCGGCATCGAGGCACTCAAGGTCCTCGGCTATCGCGCACACACGGCGCATCGCCTCGCACGCAAGTGGCGCGACCACGAGGAGAAGGTCCTCGAGGAGCTGGGCGAGCTGTGGGACAAGGATCGCGAGGGCTACTTCATGCGGGTCAAGGCGAACCTCGACGAGGCCGAGCGCCTGATGCGCGACGAGGACCCCACGGTCTACGATGCGCGCGACGCAGGCTGGGACAACGAGTCGCTACGAAGCGATCGCAAGGTCGATGCAGCGGCCGTCGCGCCAACGCAGATCGAGCCGAGCTGATACCGTGGCGCCACCATGACCATGGACAAGCTGTTCCTCGCGCTTCACGTCGTCGGCGCGCTGATGTGGGTCGGGAGCCTGTTCGCCCTGATGGCGTTCCTCGAGGCGTATGCCGGCGAGCCTGACGCGCCGGCGAAGGGTCGATTGCTGAAGCATCTCCGATCCGCGGCGATCGTTCCGGACGTCGGCGCGACGATCGCGATCGTGTTCGGTGCGCACTGGCTGTTCCGCTTCAAGCTGTACGAGGTGCACTACATGCACGCGAAGCTTGCCCTCGTGGCGATCGTGATCGGCCTTCACGTCATGCTGAAGATGAAGGTGAAGAAGGCAAAGAAGGGCGAGTCCTTCACGCCGCCGCCGACCGCGCTCAAGGGCGTGCTCACGCTGCTCGCGTTCGGAATCGTGATCTTCGTGATCACGAAAGTTCCGGCGTAGCGACTTTCTAGAAGAAGACGCTGAGGTGCACGTTGACGCGGTTCGCGACGCCGGCCGACATGCCCATGTAGCGGGTCTTCCAGTACAGATACTCGATACCGAGCTGGAGCGACGTCTTCGGCTTGTAGCGGATGACGCCGTAGGTGGTGCGGTTGTGCTTGCGGTCGCCCATCTCGAGGTCCGACTCCCGCGCGTAGTCGCCGCTGCCACCGATCGCGATCATGTGCTTCGCGGTCGGCACGATCGCGAGCTCGGCCCAGCCGCCGTATGCGCGGATCGTGCGGCCCGTGGTCATGTTGACGGACTGGCCGATGCCGCCCCCGATGTCCGCGACGTTGCTTCCACCGTAGACCTCGGCGATCCACACCATCTTCGGGCCCGCGGGGAGAAACAGGTGCGCACCGATCGAGCGTGACGGATGGCGCGTCCCATCGGCGAGCTCGTCGCTCGAGACGTGCCCCCAGATGCCGACCCGCATCGCGGAGTCACCGCGCATCCGCTTGCGGAACTCGATCAGGCCCTGGAACATCGGTGTCGCGGCGTCGATGCCATCGAGCTGGCCGTCGCCGTCGAGATCGCGTTGATCGAGGGAGCCGGTCGCAGCCGCCGCGGCGGCGATCCGGATCTTGTCGCTCGGATAGAGGCTGAGGCGGAGCTGAGGGCGGCGGTCGCCCGTGTTGCCGGCGAACAGCAGCTGCGTGTCGTTCTGTGCCGATGGGAACAGCGGTGACACGAGGTCCCAGGTCTGCCCCGCGAGGAGCTCGACCTTCTTCTCGAACGAGACCTGCGCGTACGCGTGACGGAGCCGGATCACATTGACGCCGCCAGCGCCGCCGAAGTCGATCTCGAGTTTGCCCTCGCCCTTGAGATCGTCGTTGTCATCGAGCTCCCACTCGTCGATCCCGAGGCCGACGCGTGAGAGCCGCGGCGTCATCGTGAGCTCACCATCGAGGTCACCCTTGCCGGGCTCGCGCATCACATAGAGTGGCTGATGGATGTCGGACATCCGCGAGTCATCGGCCAGGAGGTCCAGGCGGGCGAAGCCATAGATCGAGAGCGGCGGCGATTCGTCCTCGGCGAAGGCGACGGCCGGGGCGAGGAGCGAGGCGGTCGCCAGGAGGCCCGAGATGGAGCGAGCCAGCAAACGCTGGCGACCGGGGCCCGAGATGGAGCGAGTCAGCGAACGCTGGCGAGCGGGACCCGACGAGAGACGGTTCATGTCCTCGTGAACGCGCTGGTTGCCAGAACGATCCAAGGTTTTCAGATCCGCGGTGTCGGTCGCGCGTTGGAAGGCCGAGATGACCGGACGCATCGCACGCCACCTGTTCGCCGTTGCCGCTCTCGGAGCCGTCTCGTGCCGCGCACAGCCAGCCTCCAGCCCCTACGCGAATGGGCCGGTGGTGCTGGTGAGCCCGGAGAGCGGACCGAGCGAGCTGCAGCGCCGCCTCGCCTCCATGACCCCCTCGGATAACAAGCCCGACGATGTGTCGGTCCGGATCGAGAAGGCGCTCGACTCCTTTCATGGCGCGACGAAAGGACGGCGAGGCTACATCGCGATCGACAAGCCGCTGTATCAGCCGGGAGAGACGATCTGGTTCCGGACCTTTGATCTCGCGAGCGCAGATCTGTCGGCCGGCAAGCGCGCGATCACGACCTTCAAGCTGATCAGCCCGCGTGGCTCGACCGTGATCGAGAAGGCCGTGCTCACCGAGAACGGGGGCGCAGCGAACGACTTCATGCTGCCGGCCGAGGTCGCCGGCGGGGAGTACACGCTCCGCGCGGAGGCCGACACGGGAACGATCACCGAGCGCAAGGTGATCGTCTCGACGTATCAGCCACCGCGGATCAAGAAGAAGCTCGAGTTCCTCCGCAAGGCGTACGGACCTGGCGACACCGTCATGGCGACGGTCGAGCTCCACCGGGCGACCGGCGAGGCTCTCGCGACGAAGGTCGTGACCGGCCTGGTCACACTCGACGGAACGGACCTGACACGCACCCCGGTGACGACCGACGCCCAGGGCAACGCGGTCGTCTCGTTCACGCTGCCCGCGACGATGGCACGCGGCGACGGCTTACTGACGATCCTCGTCGACGACGGGGGCGTGACCGAGTCCGTGCAGAAGCGAATCCCGATCACGCTCGCGGATCTCCAGCTCTCGATGTTCCCGGAGGGTGGCGATCTGGTCGCGGGCCTCCCTGGCCGCATCTACTTCGCCGCGAAGAACGCGATCGACAAGCCTGCCGACATCGAGGGCAAGATCATCGATGACACGGGCGCGACGGTCGCGCTCGTGCGCAGCTATCACGACGGTATGGGCCGCTTCGATCTCGTCCCGGATCCGCGCCGTAGCTACAAGCTCGCGATCACGCGACCGACGGGCATCGCACGCACGTTCCCGCTGCCGGCAGCGAAGGCGAGCGGGTGCACGCTCCAGGCTGTCGACGACTTCGTGTCCGCGCGTCCCGAGGTGCGCGTGGCGGTGTGGTGCTCGGCGCCGCAGAACATCGTGACGAGCGCCGTGCTCCGCGAGCGCCGGGTCTCGACCGTGGCCACGGCCGTTCGCCACGGCGAGCCGACGGTGATCGCTCTCCCCGTTCCGGCCGGCACGCAGGGTGCCGTGCGCGTCACCGTCTTCGACCAGAAGGTCGCGCCGCAGGCCGAGCGGCTCGTGTATCGCAATCGCGGCAAGGATCTGAAGATCGCGATCAAGCCCGATCGCACGACGTACAATCCGCGTGACAAGGTCTCGCTCGCGATCGAAGCCACTGGCCCCGACGGCAAACCCGTGGCGGCCGCGGATCTCGCGGTCTCGGTGGTCGACGACACGGTGCTCGCGTTCGCCGACGACAAGCAGGCGACGATCCTCGCGCGGCTCTACCTCGAAGCAGAGATGCCCGGGCAGAAGATCGAGGAGCCGAACTTCTACTTTGGCACCGATGCCAAGGCGCCTGCAGCGATCGATCTCGTGCTCGGCACGCAGGGCTGGCGCCGGTTCGACTGGGCGCCCGCGTTCTCGGCCCCTGCCGAGCCCTCGATCGAAGATCCGTGGACGTTCACGGGCGATCTCTGGAACGAGAAGAAGAAGCCGGCCGTGCGGCTCGCGAAGAAGAAGGCCGAGCCGAACGACGCGCTCGAGGGCGAGACCGGCGAGGAGCTGATCGCGGAGGCGCCGCCCAAGGTCGGAGCCGACAAGGCCGGGCCCAGGAAGCCGGCCGGAGCGAAGGCCGTGGCCATGAAGGACGACGAGGATCCGGCGCCGAAGCAGATGAAGAAGATGGCGCGCGAGGACGAGGACGAGGACGACGCAGACATGGCGCGCCCCGCCCAGATGGCACCGGCTCCGATGGTCGACATGGGTGCTGCCGACTGGGACGGCGAACAGGAGATGGTCATGGAGGGCCGCGCGAACGGCGTGGCCGTGTTCGACAACCAGGGCTTCGATGTCGGTGTCGAGGCCAGGCGCGGCGGCAAGCAGATCCGGGCCGGCAAGAACCAGAACGAAGAGTCGCCGGCGGATCCGTACTGCTGCCTGATCCCGACGCGCGAGTTCCCGATGCCGAGCTACGAGGTTCGCTACGACGGACCGCGCACCGACTTTCGCGAGACGCTGCTGTGGGCGCCGCGCGTCGCGACCGATGAGACCGGCAAGGCTTCGCTGACGTTCTTCCTGTCGGACGAGGTGACCTCGTTCAAGGTCACCGCCGAGGCGGTCGGCATGGGCCAGCTCGGCCGTGGGGAGGCGCTCGTGCAATCGAAGAAGCCGGTCTCGCTCGCGGTCAAGATGCCGCTCGAGGTCAACGCGGGCGATCGCATTCGTCTGCCGGTCACGATCTCGAACGAGACCAGCCTGCCGTACACCGCGAACCTCACCGCGACGTTTGGCAAGGCGTTCAAGATCAAGGGCGGCGGCCTCGCTCCGACCGTCGCGCTCGCCCCGAACGAGCGCCGCGCCGCGTTCTACGACCTCGAGGTCGTCGGCGACGGCAAGGTCACCGAGGACGGCAAGATCGCGATCGGCGTCGAGGCGGCGAACCTTCGCGACGATATCGAGAAGACCATCGTCGTCGCGTCCGTCGGGTTCCCGCAGCAGGTCTCGCTGGCAGGCACACTCTCGGGCACCGTTCGCCACGAGGTGCTGATCTCCGACGTCATGCCCGGGACGATGCGCGGCATGATGACGCTCTATCCGTCGCCGCTCGCGACGATGGTCGAGGGCACCGAAGCAATGATCGCAGAGCCGGGCGGCTGCTTCGAGCAGGCGTCGAGCACGAACTATCCCAACATCATGATCCTCGGCTACCTCGAGGAGAACAAGGCAGCGTCTCCGGCGATCGTCGAGCGCGCGAACAAGGCGCTCGACAAGGGCTACGACCTGCTCACCGGTTACGAGACCAAGTCGAAGGGCTACGAGTGGTTCGGCGCGAACCCTGGCCACGAGGCGCTCACCGCGTACGGCCTCATGGAGTTCAAGGACATGTCCAAGGTCTACGCGAACGTCGACCGGACGATGGTCGATCGCACGCGGTCGTGGCTCCGCGGTCGCCGCGACGGCAAGGGTGGCTTCCAGCGCAACGCACAGGCGCTCGACTCGTTCGGCTCTGCGAGCCCCGAGGTCACCGACGGCTACATCACGTATGCGCTGACCGAGGCAGGCGAGAAGGACCTCGGGCCCGAGCTCGCCCGCCAGCAGCAGATCGCGAAGACGACCAAGGATCCGTACATCCTCGCGATGGCGGCCAAGACGCTCGTCAACGCGAAGCCGAAGGACGATGCGACGCGCGCGGCCGTCAATCGCCTCGTCGGCATCCAGGCGCAGGACGGCTCGTTCGCTGGCGCCGATCACTCGATCACGCGCTCTGGCGGTGAGGCGCTGATCATCGAGTCGACGGCGATCGCCGCGATGGCCATGATGGCAGCGGGCCCCGAGTACATGCCGTCCGTACGACGCGCGGTCGAGTGGATGAACGCGCATCGTAGCGGCATGGGCAACTACGGCTCGACGCAGTCGACCGTCCTCGCACTCAAGGCGATGACGCTCTATGCGAAGGAGTCTCGGCGAACCGATGCGGCTGGCACCATCATCCTCAAGGTGAACGGTGAGCAGGTCGGCAAGGTCAGCTTCGAGAAGGGACACCAGGGAGCGATCGAGCTACCGCTCGACGAGCACCTGCGCCCCGGCAAGAACGTCATCGAGGTGACGCTCGAGTCGCAGTCGCCCCTGCCCTACAGCGGGCTCGTGACCTGGGGTAGCAAGGTTCCCGCGTCGAACCCGGCGACCAAAGTCGCGCTGTCGACGAGCCTCGCGAAGACCACCGCGAAGCTTGGCGAGGGTGTGCACATGGACGTCCGCGTGACCAACACGACCCAGCAGGGAATCCCGATGACGCTCGCGCGTGTCGGCCTGCCCGGGGGACTGACGTTCCAGACCTGGCAGCTCCAGGAGCTGCGCGACAAGAAGATCATCGACTTCTACGAGACACGCGCTCGCGAGGTCATCCTGTACTTCCGCGCGATGGCCCCTGGAGACGTGCGCGAGATTCCTCTCGAGCTGATGACGACCGTGCCCGGCACGTTCACGGCACCGGCGTCGCGCGCGTACCTCTACTACACGAACGAACACAAGCACTGGGTCGAGCCGACGACGATCACCGTGACGAACTAGCGCCGACGATCTCCACACGACCCTCGCGGCGAGCTGGACAGGCACCCGCAGCCCCCCCCGTGGCGCCCTACACCATCTGGTGCGGGATTCGTAGGCGCAAACACGATCGGCAAGGCCGATGACGCGTCACGGGGCATCCCGACTTGTGTCCGCCTCGAAGATAGGGAAGCGTTGGTGTCTGGCGATGCGTTCGAGCGGATCTGTAACCGATCGACCGTGGGGTTCCACCCTCGCGAAGCTCGGGATCGGCGGCTTCACCGGTCTTCTGACCGTGGTCGCCGACGGCAAGGAGTACTCGATCTCGTTCGACGTCGGCCGCGTGGTCGGTGCGATGTCGCCGCTCGCCTCCGATGCTGCAGTTCGCGTCGCGCTGACCAATCACCTCGTATCGTCGAGTCAGGTCGCCGAGATCAATCGCAAGATCGCTGCCGCGAAAGACCGCGACGAGATCGAGGTGCTCGCGGAGCTCGCGCAGCTCTCGCCTCCGCACGTCGACCGGCTGCGCAACAAGATCGTGGCACAACGTGCGGCCCGGACCTTCTCGCTCGACCAGGCCACGTACAGCGCCGACGAGCGGATCGCGATGCCTGCGGGCTCCGACCTCGACGTGCGCGAGGTGATCTATCTCGGGGCACGGATGAACCTGACCGAGCAACGGCTCACGGCCGCGCTCCGCAACTTTGGCATCGTGTTCGTGATCAAGCCGGAGGCGCTGCCGACGCTCGATCAGTACGGCTTCACGACTGACGAGGACCCGGTCGTTCATCGGCTGCTCTCGGGCGCGAGCCTTCCCGAGCTCGAGGCCGCGCATCGCGACGTCGATCCGCGGATGATCCAGGCGATCCTCTACGCGCTGATGTCCTGCGATGCCTGCCACGTGCAGCGCACGCCCGTCGAGGGTTCCGCGGCCGTCGAGTACACCGATGCCCCCGAGGTTGCACCGCGCACGAGCACGACCGACGGCGCCTACTTCGTGTCGCGTACGCAGACCGCCCCCGTCGGCGCGCGCCCGGCGACGAATCCCGGGACGCTCGAGCTCGAGCTGGAGCTCGATCCCGAGCCCGAGCCGGTCCCGCTGACGTTCGCGCCCGCGGTCGCGCGCACGGCGACCTCCGAGCGCTCGTCGATGCGCGCCCCGAGTGCACCGCCCGCCCTGGACTTCAGCGACATCGAGCTCCCGAGCTCGACCCCCGCGCCACGCCTGCCGCGTGGGCTGACGAACGCCGGAGCGCGAAGCCCCGCCGCGCCTCCGGTTGACGACGGTGTTTCACGCGTCCCACCGCGCCGGTCGCCGACCGACTCACCGATGACTGGAGGGCGTACGCCCACGCCGGGCCGCACGTCGCCCGACACGGGTGTACGCCGTCCCTCGGCGCCGCCCATCGATGACGGCGTCCCCCGGATCCCACCGCGCGGCTCGGCGACGAGCGATCCGGGACGGCAGCGGCCGGAGACCCTCGATCCTCTGGGCGCGGTCGAGGTGACGTCGAGCCCGGACATGTCCGATGCGACGGGCTTTCGCTCGAACGATCCACCGCCTCCGCGCACGGTGACTCCCCGTCCGGGTGCCGGCTCCTCGGCTGTCCGCGCCCCCGGACAGCCGACCATTCCGCGCGCGTCTCGGGGCTCCGCGTCACCGACCGCAGCGCGCACGAAGTCCTCCGAGCTCCCCCGATCGAAGACGCCGATCTCCGACGCGCCCGGGGACGAGCCAGCGGCCTCGGGGCCCTACAGCAATGCGAGTGCGGCGGGGACCGGAGCGCATACGGCCACAGGACGCGCGGCGAGCGACAGCACCTCGCCCGCGACCGCGCGCACGGCGACCGGTCCCGTGGTCGCACGCACGATGACGCCCGCACCGCCAACCGTCGGACGCGCACCGACCGCATCGCGCACGACCACCGGACAGCCGGCTACCGGACGCACGCCGACGTCCGAGCCGACCGTGGCCCGGACCAAGAGCGGTCGTCCGGTAGGCAGCCCGGCCGTTGCGCGCACGAGTACGGCGCGCAAGACGCAGGCGCTGATCGCCGCACGCCTGATCCTCGTCGAGCAGAATGCCGACTACTTCACGCTGCTCGGTGTCCCATTCGACGCGCCGATCGATGTGGTGCAGACGACCTACCTGAACCTCGTGCGCCAGCTCCATCCCGACAAGCTCGACGAGCTCGGTGTACCGGACGCGATGGGTCAGGCGCAGCGCCTGTTCCACCAGATCGGTGTCGCGTTCACGGTGCTGACGGATCCACTCCGCCGGTCGGAGTACATGGTGAAGGTCGCGCGGCCTCCGGACACCTCGTCGCGCACGCGCACCGCAGACGATATTCCGGCCGGCCCCGCCGGCGATGCGTTCCGGCGTGGCGAGAGCGCACTCCGCCGCGACATCCCCGCCGATGCGGTGATCGAGTTCGCTCGCGCGTGCGCGCTCGAGCCGAACAACGTCGACTTTCACGCGATGCTCGGCTGGGCGCAGTTCTGTGCCGCGCGCGACAAGCCGACGATCGCGCCCGAGACCCGCAAGGCGCTCGAGCGCGCGGTGCAGAAGTCGGCGAAGCCGACGCAGGCGCATTTCCTGCTCGGTCGCGTCGAGCGGATGCTCGGTCGCGACAAGGAAGCGCTGCGCCACTTCCAGGAAGTGATCGAAGCTACGCCGAGCCATCAGGAAGCTTCCGCGGAGATCCGTGCCATCGAGGCCCGGCTCGCCAGGGCGTCGAAGCGCTGATCTCTACGGGCTGACCCACATGTGAGCAACCGGGAGTTTCCGCTGGTTGCCATGGCGGATCGTTTTCGTCGGTCGCACGTAAATACACGCGCCCCGTGAACCGTTCGATCACGGCGAAAGGACCCCGATGACCATGCACCATCCCCACGAGCAGCACGACCACGTCCACGGCAAGGGCTGCGGCCACACCGCGGTTGTCCATGGTGACCACACCGACTACCTGCACGACGGGCATCTGCACCGCATGCACGACGGCCACGCGGACGAGTGCACGATCGGGGTCAACACCGCGAACCCCGGCGCGTGCACGCTTGGTCACGCCTGCAGGGAGCACGGGGCCGATCACATCCACGGTGACGACTGCGGGCACGAGGCCGTTCCGCACGGGGACCACATGGACTATCTGGTCGGCGGTCACCTGCACCACCCGCATGGCGGGCACTGCGACGACCACGGCCGCGTCAGCGCGTAGCTACCGGCGCAGCCGGTTCCACACGAGTGACAGCGCGAACCCCGCGCTGTGGAGCAGGATGATGGTTGCTGCGGCCGGCGTGTCGAGGTGGAAGCTCGCGGTCAACCCGACGCCGGTCCCGACCGTCCCGATCAGGAGCGCGAGAGCGGTCGTTCGCGCCAGCGTCTGACCTATCAGCCGCGCCGTGGCAGCCGGGATCACGACGAAACTCGATACGAGCACGACGCCGACCGTCTTCACGGCGACGACGACCACCACCGCGGTCTCGACGAGCAGCAAGTACTCGAGCACCGCCACCGGCACGCCCGAGATCGCCGCGAGCTCGGGATCGAAGATCACGTACGCGAGGCGCGACCACAGCGCGATCGTGACGACCAGGGCGAGCACGGACACGATCACCACGACCCGGAGAACCTCCGGTGTCACCACGAGCATGTTGCCGAACAGCAGGCTCTCGACATCGATCTGCCGGTCCGTCGCGGTTCGCAGGCCGAGGAACAACACGCCGAGCGCGAAGCTGAACGAGAAGAACACGCCCGTGGCGACATCGCCGCGCAGCTGCGTTCGCCGCAGCACGAAGCCGATGCCGAGCGCGACCATCGCCGTGAACGGGATCGCGATCCACACCGCGTTCTCGACCGATGCGCCGAGGAACAGACCGATCGCGATGCCACCAAACGCTGCGTGCGCGAGGCCGTCACCGAGGAACGCGAGGCCGCGCTGGACGATGAACACGCCGATCACGGCGCACACGGCCGCGACCGCGAGGCCGGCGACCAGCGCCCGCTGCATGAACTCGAACTGGAAGGGTTCGAACAGTCCCATCATTCCTCGTCGGGGGCGTGTGCGTGGTGGTCGCGCGCCTGGAACGCCAGCGCCGTGAGCGAGGATTGTCCGAGTAGCTCCGACGGCAGCCCCCAGCACAACAGCTCGCCGCCCTCGATGTACACGATCCGCTCGGCGGTCTGCGCGACTGCCGCGAGGTTGTGCGTGACGAGGATCGCGGCCAGCTCGTCGGAGCGCGACAGCCCGGTCATCAGCTCGAGCAGCTCCGCGCGGCCCCGCGCATCGACGCCGGCCGTTGGCTCGTCGAGCACCACCAGCGATGGATCGTTGATCAGCGCGCGCGCCAGAAACACGCGCTGGGTCTCGCCGCCGGACAGTCCCGCGAGAGGCTTGTCGAGCAGGCGCTCGCCGCCGATCTTGGTCAGCGCAGCCTTGGCCCGCTCACGCTCCTCGGGCTTGACCTTCGCGGGCCACCGGCCGCGCAGCGCCGCGACGATCAAGTCGACGGCGCGGGCCGGGAAGTCGCGATCGAAGCCCTTCCGCTGCGGGACGTACCCGATCTTGTGATGGCCGACGCTGACGCTCTCACCGCCGATCGTGATCTCGCCACTCGTCACGGGAATCAGCCCCATGATCGCCTTGAGCAGGGTGCTCTTGCCGGCGCCGTTCGGTCCACACAAGCAAACGAACTCGCCCTTCGGGATCCAGAAGCTGACCTCGTCGATGATCGTACGGCCGCGGATGGAGATCGTGACATCCTTGACGTCGAGGACGCACGGCAACGACGCGTCGGGGCGCGTCTGGTCGAGCATGAGCGCACTCTTCTTGCGCTGCACCGAGACGACGCTCGGCCCGAGCGAGGTCGTCGTCGGATCGCTCACTTCAGGACCTTCTCGAGCTGATCCGTGTTCCACACGAGCAGCGCCTCGTACGTGTCGCGCCCGGCGACGCCGCCAATCGGATCGAGCTCCCCGAGTGGGATGCCTGCCTCCTTCGCGATCATCTCGCCGGGACCACGATCGAGCTGCGGCTCGGAGAACAGCGCGGTGGCCTTGCTGATCTTGATCGCTCCGATCACCTCGGCGATATATGCGGCCGTCGGCTCCTTGCCCGCGATCGGCTCGACGACGGCTGCGATCCGCACGTTGTAGCGCTTCGCGAAGTAGGCCATCGAGCCGTGGAACGTGACGATCGTCCGCTTCGTCCAGGCCTTGCTGCGCGTCGCGATCTTGCCGTCGACCTCGCGGAGCGACGCCTTCAGCGTGTCGGCGTTCTTGGCGTAGAGCTCCTTGCCCGCGGGATCCATCGCCGTCAGCTCGGCCGCCAGGAGGTCGACAACGCCGAGCATCCGCTCGGGATCCATCCACACGTGCGGGTCGGGAGCGCCGACCTTGCCGTGCTCGTCGTGATCGTCGTGCCTGGCGGGCGCCGTGGATCCGGAGCCCACCGCGGAGCCGGAGCCTGCCGCCGAACCGGACCCGGGCTTCGCATGGTCGTCATGATCGTCGTGGTCATCGTGGTCGTCGTGCTTGGCGGGCGCTGCGGAGCCGGAGCCCGCCGCCGAACCGGACCCGGACTTCTTGTCGTGATCGTCGTGGTCGTCGTGCGCGTCCGGCTTGGCAGCCGCGGAACCCGCGGCGCTGCCGGCCTGCTTGTCATGATCGTCGTGGTGCTCGCCGTGCTCGTGGCCGGCCTCCTCCTCGCCGATCGGCTCGACGTCGATCGGCACGGTCTTCACGGCGTCACCGACGTGGATGACCTTGGCTCCGCCCGCGGTCCGCATGATGTTCTCGACCCATGTGTCCATATCGAGGCCGACGGCGATCGCGAGCTTCGATCCGGAGAGCCGCGCGATCTCCTTCGGCGTCGGGTCGTAGCCATGCTCGGACTTCCCGGGCGGGAGCACCAGGATGACCTCGACACGGTCGCCCGCGATCCGGCGCGTCAGGTCGTAGATCGGGAAGATCGAGACGGCGACCTTCGGCTTACCGCCCGCCCCCCCTTTCTTGCCTCCGCAACCGAGGGCAAGCGCGAGCCCGACCAACGCGACGACCACATGATTCCGACCCATGGAGCGGACAGTATCGCGTGCCGCGATCGTGCGACGATGCGCGAGGCGTGAAGATCGCAGAGATCGATCCAGAGGTGGAGCTGCTCGCGGATGTCCCGATCCTCGGTCCCGAGGAGGATCTATTCGCGCGCAAGGACCTGGCCGCGCGGATCGCCGAGCTGGCGATCGCCGGACCGGAGACAGCACCGCGGCTCGTCGCGCTCACCGGGGAGTCAGGCGCAGGCAAGTCGTCGGTGCTCGCGCTCGTGAACGCGATCGTCGGGGAGCGCAGCGGCCTCGCACTCGTGGCCTTCGACGCCGCCCTCCTGGGCACCGCGCAGGCCACGATGCAGGCGCTCAACGCCGAGCTCACCCGGTTGTTCACGGCGCTCGGCGTCGTCGAGACCACGGACAAGCTGCGCAACACGCTCGCGAGCTACGGCGGCATGGTCTCGAGCATCGCGCGAATCGCTGGCGTCAAGGTCGACGTCGCCGGTGCTCTGGAGCGCTCGGCCGATTCGCTCCGCAAGGAGATCGCACTGAACCTCGAGCAGGCGAACAAGCGCCTCGTGATCGTGATCGATCACCTCGACCGCCTCCCGCCCGCGGAGCTCGGCGGCGCGCTCGCCGCGCTACGCATGTACGCCGCGATCCCGTACGTCGCGATCGTGATCGCGGTGGATCGCCGGATGATGGCCCTCCGCCACGCGGACGCCTTCGGTCAGGATCCAGACGCGTTCGAGCGCCTCGTCCAGGTCGAGATCGCGCTTCCCCCACCTGATCGCCTGCTCCTCGCCCGCGTGATCGCTGGCGGCCTCGCACGCAGCGCCTCGCGCACCCACCGCGACCTCGACCTCCTCCTTCCTCTCTTCGATCCCGAGGGCGGCGTCGGGCTCGA
>JANOPP010000366.1:0-23674 GCA_031421915.1 Myxococcales bacterium
TGCGGAGGTCGGTTCCCTTCACGGCACGGACTGACTCGAGGTGCTCCCTCGTCTTGTCGGGACTGCCCGACAGCGAGTTCACGTCGGCTACGTAGTTCGCGCGCTTTCGCGTCTGCAGATCGGCGCGACGAACCTTGCGGACGCCTTCTCCCGGGACCGAGACGCTCTTCTGGGGCGCATTGACGGTTGCGTTGTTCTCGAGTTCGGTCCGGATCTCGAACTCGCGCTGCGCACGCTGAGCGTCCCAGGCCGCAGCGACACCGTCGACGACAGGATCCGCGGGCTCCGACGCCTCGCCCTTCTTCTTCGTCGTGTTGTTGACGTTTCGGATCGTCCCGATCGCCTTGTTCCGATCTCTCTCGATCTGCGCGATCTTCTTGTCACCCTTGACGCGCTTCGCGACGGCGGCGTCGGCGATATCGTCGGCGTACGCACCATCGATCGACTTGAGCACCCGCGGATCGAGCTGCTTCGTCCACTGGATGTCGTAGCCGCCCGGCTTGTTGTCGGTCGTCGCCTCGATCTTGTCCCAGTCGTCACGCTCTTTGGTCGGCACCGCCTTCTTCGCCGCCGCCGCCTTCTTCGTCGCCGACTTCTTCGGTGCGGGCGCGGACGTCGGAAGGGGCGTTCCCTGCGCGAGCGGGCCGCTCTGCGGCGGCCCACCCTGTGCGAGCATCACGCCGGCATCCATCGACGGCAGCGCGACATCATCGTCCGTGAAGTGCTGGAGCGCGTCGTAGAGCGCCTGAGCGGCGCCGCCGCCTAGCTGCAGATCGAGCTCCTCGATCGCCGGCTCCACCTGCAGCATGTCCGCAAACGACGACGTCGGACTTGCGCGCACAGGCGCGTCGACCTCGGGTTGGATCGCGAACCCGCCGTCGTCATCTGGCGACTTCACGAATGCACGATGTTACCCGACGCCCGTGAGCAGAAAGGGGGGATCGAGGGTGCGTGCACCGCGCCGATTCTAGAGCAACGTTCGGTTGATGCCCTAGGAACAACGACCGGTGGCCGGGACGAGCGCAATGCACCGGATGTCTGATTCCAACTTCAGCTGGTGCATTTCGCGCCAGCGCTGACCTCAGCAAGGTTGAGAGCCGAGTGCATCGCTACCCAACCGTTCCCCCGATTCCTCGTCGGAGAATTCACGTTGGGGAACGAAACGACAACGCAACCTCGCGTGATTGTTGGGCGCCGCAATAATCGCACTCTAGAGGTCAGGGGTTCGATCCCCCTAGGCTCCACCAGGAACAGAAACGGTCCGCAGCAACGCGGGCCGTTTTTGTTTGCGGCGCGCGCGTTTTGCGCGGGCAGGGAACGGTGGTGCGACAGCGCGTGATCGATGACCACCAGGTGAGTACCTGCCCGATCATTCTCGCAGTCCGCTTCCGCATCGGTCCACGCGGCGGCCGTCAACACCGCGCGGTATCTCGACGCCTGAGTCGCAACTGCCACATAGGTGCTGGGGCACGTGGCGCAGTCCACGGCGCCATCCAGGACGCCGCCGATGTCCGGCGAGTTGCCTTCCTCGGTGCGAGCGTCTAACCCGTTGCGGATCGTCGAGCCCGAACAGCTGCGTGCACCCGCCGATAAGCAGATATGCGCTCAAGCCGATCGAGGCCCTCCGAGCCGAATGAGTCGAGGTCCGAAATGAAACGCATCCTCAGCTAGTTGTTCGCCGCCATCCTCGTGTTCGCGATCGGCGGCGCGTTCTTCTATTTCTACAAGCAGTAGCAGGCGAAGCCTGTGGTGTTCCAGACGGAGGTGCCGGAGATCGCCGACATCACGAAGAAGACCGTGGCGACCGGATCGATCGTTCCGCGCCGCGAGGGCGCCTGTGGCGCGCTGGCTGGGCAGCCAGTGAGCGAAGTTGTCGAAGACGTCGCGCTTCTCGACACCGCAATCGGCAAGGCCGACAAGCCCGCAGTGAAACCATCGATCGATCCGTCGGGCCAGACCATGGCAACCGCAGGTGTACCGAGCCCAGCCTTTGACGCCACGATGGCGGTTGAGCGCTCGGGACACCCGGCTGACGACTACACGGACCTCCTAACGATCAGCCCCGAACACTACGTGCTCGACAAAGAGATCGCCCGTGGCGGCATGGGACGGATCCGCGTGGCGCGCGACCGCCGGCTCGGCCGCGTGATCGCGGTGAAGGAGATCCTGGTCAAGGTCGGGGACGCTGCTCGCCGGTTTGAACGCGAGGCGCGGATCACGGCGCGGCTACAGCACCCCTCGATCGTGAACTTGCACGAAGCCGGTGTGTGGCCGTCGGGCGAGCCGTTCTACACGATGAAGCTGGTCACCGGCCGTTCGCTCGACGAGGTCATCCTCGAAGCCAAGACCCTCGATGAGCGACTCGCGCTGTTGCCCAATGTCCTCGCCGTCGCCGACGCGATGGCGTACGCGCACGGGGAGCGAGTGATCCACCGCGACCTCAAACCCAAGAATGTGCTCGTCGGCGGGTTCGGCGAGACGGTGGTCATCGACTGGGGCCTCGCCAAGGATCTCGCGGACCCCAGCGTTGCGCTCGTATCAGCGGGCGGGCCATTCCGCGACGCCTCGGCCGGCAACGAAGGGATGACCTGCGACGGCGAAGTGATGGGCACGCCTGCGTACATGCCGCCCGAGCAGGCCGACGGGCAGTCAGTCGATGAGAGAGCCGACGTGTATGCGATCGGAGCGCTCCTCTATCACGTGCTGTCGGGCCACCCTCCTTATTCGGGGTCGAGCAGCATCGACGTTCTGGTGGCGGTGATGCATGGCCCACCGGTATCGTTGGCCGTGCGGCAGCCGGGCATACCGCCCGATCTACTCGCGATCGTCGAGCGGTCGATGGCGCGCGCCCCTGAGGGGCGGTACCCGACGGCCGGCCAATTGGCACAGGATCTCCGTCGCTTCCAAACCGGGCAGCTCGTGGGTGCGCATCGGTACTCTGTTCGGCAACTCATGCGGCGCTGGCTTCGGCGCCATCGCACCGCCGTGAGCGTCGCCGCGGTGGCCACGCTCGTGCTTGTTGTTCTTGGGGCGGTCGCGCTCACGCGAATCATTCGCGCCGAGCAGGTCGCCGAGGAACGGCGCGCTCAGGCAGAGGTGCAGCGCGTATCGGCGGAGGCCAATCGGGGCGAAGCCGAGGATCTTCTCGGCTTCATGCTGGGCGAGCTGCGCGACAAGCTCGAGCCGCTCGGGAAGCTAGGCCTCCTCGATCTGGTAGCGAAAAAGGCGGTCGCCTACTACGAGCGGAGAGGCGAGAACCTGAGCGACGCGGAGAAGGGAAAGCGCGCGACCGCGCAAAGGAACCTCGGAGATGTGCTGTGGGCGCAGGGAAACGCCGAGGCCGCGCTCGGACAGTACCGGGCGTCGCTGGATCTCACCGGGACGCTGGCGGCGAAGGACCCGACGAACACTGACTGGCAGCGAGACCTCTCGGTCAGCTACGACAGGGTCGGCGACGTGGTCCTCGAGCAGGGGGACGTCGCGGGAGCGCTCGCGGCGCATCGGGCGTCCCTCGCCATCCGCGACACGCTCGCGGCGAACGCCCCGACCCATCCCGGCTGGAAGCGGGCCGTTTCGGTCAGCCACGACAGGATCGGCGACGTCCTCCTCGCGCAGGGGGACGTTTCGGGATCGCTCGCGGCGTACCGCGCGTCGCTGGCCATCGACGAGACACTTGTGACGAAGGACCCGACGAACGTCGAGCTGCAGCGGAACCTCTCGGTCAGCCACAATAAGATCGGCAACGTGGCTCTCGCGCACGGGGACGCGGCGGGCGCGATCGCCGCGTACCAAGCGTCCCTCGCCATCCGCGAGATGCTCACGGCGAAGGACCCGACGAACGCCGACCTGCAGCGGGACCTCTCGGTCAGCCACGAGAAGGTCGGCAACGTGGCCCTCGTTCAGGGGGACGTGGCGGGCGCGCTCGCGGCATACCGGGCGTCCCTCGCCATCCGCGAGACGCTCGCGGCGAAGGATCCGACAAACGCCAGCTGGCAGGTCGACCTCTCGGTCAGCCACGAGAAGGTCGGCAACGTGGCGCGCGCGCAGGGGGACCTGGCGGGAGCGCTCGCGTCGCACCGAGCGTCGCTGGCCATCGACGAGACGCTCGCGGCGAAGGACCCCACGAACGCCGCCCTGCAGCGGGACCTCTCCGTCAGCCTCGACCGGGTCGGCAACGTGGTCGTCGCGGAGGGGGACGTAGCTGGAGCGCTCGCGGCGTTCCGGGCGTCCCTCGCCATCCGCGAGAAGCTCGCGGCGAAGGACCCTACGAACGCCGACCGGCAGCGTGACCTCTCGGTCAGCCTCGAGAATGTCGGCAATGTGGCCCTCGCACAGCGGAACGTCACGGGATCGCTCGCGGCGTACCGGGCGTCCCTTGCGATCCGCGAGACCTTGGCGGCGAAGGACCCGACGGACACCGGCCGGCAGCGGGACCTCTCGTTCGGCCACACTCACCTCGGCGACGCGGTCCTCGCGCAGGGGGACGCGGCGGGAGCGCTCGCTGCTTACCGGGCGTCGCTGGAAATCCTCGAGACCCTCGCGGCGAAAGATCCAACGAACGCCGACTGGCAGCGGGACCTCTCGGTCAGCCACGAGAAGGTCGGCAACGTGCTCCTCGCGCAGGGGGACGCGACGGGCGCACTCGCGGCGTACCGGGCTGGCCTCGATATTGTGCAGCGCTTGGTGGCAAAGGATTCGAAGAATGCAGACTGGAGCAAGCTGGCCGCCTCGCTCGCAGCGAAGGTGGCGACGTGCTGCGGCACGACAACAAAGAAGCCGTGACGGGCGCGGTCAGGACTTCACCAAGTCAACGCGCATTGGGTTGATCTCGATCACCGGGCACACCCCAAGGACATCGACGGACTGGTTGGAATGAACTTCCTCCGGCACTTCAACTTCGAGGTCAGACCCGCCGAGCGCCGCATCCTCGTCGAGCTCATCCAGCGATGAGGCCTAAGTGCGGCGCAATCTCGTCTGCTCTCGATGATCTGGCCCATCGTTCCCCAGATTGTCTCAACGCATCCGTGTGGTTGCGCGGCGTGGGGAACAAACAGTCGTTCGATATCCCCCCTAGCTACCTTGATCTAGAGGTCGTAAGCGATCCCGTGAGGTTGCCCAGATGAATCGTTCCCCGTGAACGCGCTGCCAGTCCCTTCAAGGCTCGACCCTCGCCGTCCAGTAGCCAGGCTCTCGGCGCGTGTGAGCAATCGCGACGATCACCAAGGTGCTGCGCACCTCGTCGATCCGGGAGAACGCGACGTAGGGAAACACATCGACGATTGCCTGCCGATATTCGGGATCGGTGGGCCCGGTTGATACCCACTCGGGTAGTGCGGCGATCCGATTTCGAACTGGATGCCGAACGCGAGTCCGAGTTGGTGGCGCCGCGCGCGCCGATGTAGTTGTCGTCCGCGCTAGGTTCAGCCCGATGATCCCATCGACAGACCTGGGAGCCCGCTTCGCGAGCTACCTGTTGCTCCAGCGTGCGCTCGCGCCTTCATATGTCGAGGGTGCGGAGCCGCCGCCCTTTGCCGAAGCACCCGCAGACGAACAAGCGCTCACCGCGCTGGCGGAAGCGATCGGCCCACTCGGCCCGAGTCTCGAAGCGATCTTCCGCGTTGCCAACGGAGTTCGTGCGTTCAATCTGTTCTCGCTCGACCTTCGTTCAGCCTCGGACATCGCGGGCAACCGAGCCGCGGACGTGTCGTGGCTAGCGCGAACGCTCGCCGAGATCACCGACGACATGGACGACGACGAAGAGTTGCAGAGCACGTTGCGGACGTTGAGTGCAGCCGAGCCCGTTTTGCTCGGTGCATCGTCGCAGCGCTCGGAGCTGGTACTGATCTATCGTGCCCAGCCCGATGCGGATTGGTCGGTCTGCCAGCTCGTGAACAACCGTTGGTGGGAGCTCCCCGACAACACCTCAGCGTCGATCGACGAGTGGATCTCGGGCCTTCACGGAGGCGCCGCGGCCGACGCCGAGTCGAAGGGAATCTCGTGACCCAGCGATGCGAGGCCTTTTTGTTTTTCGGCGAGCAGCGCTAGAACGCGTGGGGAACGGTGTTCTAGAGGTCTCGTCACACCGCGGGACGTGGGCGAGTCGGGAGGCCGCGTCAGCGCGGACGGTTGGCCAGCCACTGCGCGGTGAGGTGACGTGCGGCTGCGAGCCGCTCGCCGGCGGTCGGATAGCGCTTGATGAACCAGGCGATGTGCGCTGCAAAGTCTTCGCGCTCGCGGTCCGTCCACGGGGCGTTCACCCGCGCGGCGAAGTCCTCGGCCGAAAGCTCGCGGTTCTCCCATGCGTCGAGCTCTGCGCGCTGCTCTGCTGTGAAGGTGGGGACCTGGCTCATGTCTTCGATCCGCGGAGGACTTCCAACCAGCGTATGTCATCCGCATCGCGCGGACGAGCGCCGAATTTCTTTGTGAGGATGAGGTCTTCGATCGATGGAATGGCGATCGAAACGTCGGCGGTGATCGCCAGGTGGATCTTGCGGGTCCACACATCATCGAACCAGACCATCGTGCCGTCGACCGTGCTGACGCCCCGTGCGACAAGCACATCGACGTGCTCGTCCCCTTCGATCACGTATCGGCCTCGTTGCTTCGCCTCGTCAGGAGTCGCCGTCGGCAACATCCCAAGCGGCTGTAGCGCCGCATTGAGCACCGCAGCGTCGTTCGTAGCGATCCAGTAGTCGTAGTCATTGGTCATCACGGGCAAGCCGAGCGCGATCAGGGCCCGCCGACCGATCAACAGTGCTCGCGCCCCGCTGCTCGCAATCGCGCGGAAGAACTCGACCTCGCTGAACGCACTCGCCTCCACGAATCCATCGTAACGGAAAACACAGGATTCGCGACTTGGCGGTGACAGGCCGGCGCGAACCGGAAGATCGAGTGGCTGCCGTGCCGCCCCAACCGTTCCCCCGATTCGTCGTAGGAGAATTCAAATGGGGGAACAGAACGACTATCCAACCTCGCGTGATTGTTGAGCGCCGCAATAATCGCACTCTAGAGGTCTCGCCAGTCGTTCGATATCCCCCCTAGGCTCCACCAGGAAACGGAAAGGTCTCGCAGCGATGCGAGGCCTTTTTGTTTTTCGGCGTGGAGCGATTTCGGGCTGGGGAATGGTTCTCTAGAGGTCTTGTCTCAACTCGCTGGCGTTGCAATCCGACGTCGTGCTGTCGACAATTCGTTGAATGCGCAGCTTCGTGTGGGCACTGGCGGTCGCGGCCTGCCACTCTGAACCGGATCCGGGGCCGCTCGTCGTCCTCGCCGACGGCGGACAGGCGATCTCGCTGGTCCGGATCGCCGTGACGCCGAACGGCACGATTTTCGGCGTCTCGCCGCCGGATCTGCTGCGCCTCGACAACGGGCGCTGGGTGACCGTCACGGTTCCCGATGGCGAACCGTTCGACCTCGGCAACCTGCGCGATGGCCGCGTACTGATGATCACCCAGAGACGCCGATCAGGATCGCCCATCGACGCGGCGCTGCTCGAGGTCACCGAGGACGGCGTGATCGAGCTCCTTCCGCCGACTCAGCCGAGCTTCATGTACGCGCCGACCGGATTTCCGTCGGGACACGTCTACGTCCAGGGATCCTTCATGTGGGTGCCGGGTTCCACGACGTGGGATCGCGCGCCCCTCCATCGCGCCATGCGTCACACCCCGGCCGGCGTGTGGCGTCGATCCTGAGGATGAGGTGCGATCCGTAGAAGAGCGTCCCGTAGGCCACCAGGCCTCCGTCCGCCATCGGTGCGACGTCGCTGAAGCCGACCTCCTCGGCGAATTCGAACGTTGCGACGCCGTCGTCGAAGCCGTTGGTGTCGGGACCACGAACACCGCAGCCACCGAGAGCGATCCAGAACGGGAAGAGCCGACCACATCGCATCAAGACATCGTAGCCGATCGCACGCTGATGGACGTCGAGCTGTTCGTCATCGAGCATCCCGCGAGGAACGTCCGGTCGACGTCAACGGAGCCAAGGCTCACACCGCCGGCGGCGAAGAGAATGGCTACTGGCATCGCGTGGCTGAGATCAGCGTGCTGAACATGACTAGTTTCAGACTTCGCGCTGACCGTTTTCCCACTCGTGCACCAGGACATGGGCAGCACGATCTCTGTGTGCTCTCGATGACACGGCCGCATCCGTTCCCCAGGCTTTCTCAACGCACCCACGTGGTTGCGCGGCGTGGGGAACAAACGGCGCTGCAACATCACGAGATCGTTGAGCGCCGCAACAATCGCACTCTAAGGTTAGAGGTCAGGGGTTCGATCCCCCTAGGCTCCACCAGGAAACGGAAAGGTCTCGCAGCGATGCGAGGCCTTTTTGTTTTTCAATTCGGTGCGCACCGTTCCGCAGATCAAGAGGTGCCCTGAATCCCCAACGACTTGCGTCCGCGAACGTTCCGCAAGACCTTCGAGCTCGACATCGTCCACCGCACTGGCACCGACCGTTGACACTCTAGCGACCGCGCCAGTAGCCAGGCTCGCGGCCGCCGTACCCGACGGCGGTGATCACGATCTCGGTCTCCATCTCGAGGTAGACCAACACGCACGGGAACCGACGAAGCACGAACCGGCGCTCGTCGCCGATTCCGTCGAATACCTGCCAAGCCTCCGTGTCGCGCTCGATGTGGTCAATCGCGTCGAACACCTCACCATAGAGCTTGTCGCCCCAGCCCGGCCTCGCACGATCCACACGTCGTGCGGCATCCTCAAGCTCCCAAGCCGCGTCCGGGCTGAACCGGGTGCGCTTGCTCACCGAGCGCCGGACCGGAGCCGGGCGCGCATCTCGTCGATCGCAATACGTGCATCCACCGTCTGCACGTCACCACGCTCGATCTCCGCGCGTCGACGATCAAGCTCGGGGCGCCAGACGCGTGCAAGCCCCTCCTCGCTCATCGACGGATCGGCGTGACCGTCCGCGCGCAGCAATGCGTCCGCCAGCTCGGCGCGCTCCTCGGCCGTGAGGCGAAGGGCTTGCTCGAGAAGGGCCTGCGTAGCGGCGGTCACGTCTCAAGAGTAGCCCCGTGCCGGCGTTTCAACAAGGAGGTCCCCGAAGTGGGCCTACGCCGTTCCTTGCTCGACAGCACCGTCGAACTCGTGCACGTAGCTGCAGATCCGGCGGAGAACGTTCGTCACCTCCGTGGCGCCCCCACAGCGTCGTCACCTTTGTCGTGTCCGACGACAGATGGGAGATATGGTTTGACCATGAAGCCGGACGAGCGATATCGGATCCTGCTTGCGCGCCGTCTTCCACGCGCTCTGATCGAGCAGGGACGAGCGTATGTGATCCACGCGCGCAACGGAGGAGTCGGTGTCGCAGTGGACGAAGACGGCGAACTTGGCTATCGGCTGCACCGTGTGAAGTTCGGGCAGCACTACCTCTTTGTTGAATTCGACTGGGACGAGGGGGAGCCATTCGGAACGGTGATTCCGCTGGCTCCCATCGCCGACGTGCCACCTGAAGGTGACGACTCGCTGCTGGCGTGGCTTCGCGAGCAGGAGCTCGTTCACCAAACGGTGATTGCCGAAGCGTGGGCGACCATTCTTGGTCGCGACGTACAGTGGGCACCAGAGACCTGATCGTTCTCGAGGGCAGAGGTTGCGGGCATAACCATTCCGGATCGCGACCCTTGAAAGGCGGGACAAGGCGCAGCGATAGGCTCGCACGTTCCCTGGAATCGTCGACGAAGATCCTCGCGCTCCAGTCCTACAAGTGCGCTATTCGACGGCGTGTTCGAGGACCGCCGCCGACCTGCGCGCACTTCTCGATTGACCACTTCGAATCGCGACCGCGATCATGCCCCGTGGCCCTGACCAGGAAGTCGACGCGCGGAAAGGCGCCGGAAGACGCGCCCGATCTGACTCCGGCGCAGACCAAGGAATTGTTGCGCCGCCTCGCGGACTCGAACGATCCACGGCGCTACTTGATC
The DNA here is from genome assembly GCA_031421915.1 of Myxococcales bacterium. Taxonomy (GTDB): domain Bacteria; phylum Myxococcota_A; class Polyangia; order Haliangiales; family Haliangiaceae; genus JABFXX01. Next base: position 9,935 of record JANOPP010000366.1, read on the forward strand.
ATCAGCCGCATGCTGCCCGGCGCTCGGTTCATCCTCTACTACAACGTCTCGGATGACGTGTATGCGTGGAACGATCCCGAGGGCGGCACGCTGTTCAAGCGGCGCAAGGCGGCCGAGTTGATCCAGCGCAAGCTCGGTCGAGGGAACGAAGTCATTGAGGTCAAGAAGGTGCGGGGCAAGGTGATCGGCGCGCCACGGCGGCGGCTCCGAGCACGGAGCGACAAGGCCTCAGGATGAATGATCGGCCGCGCCTGCCGACCGTTCCGCAGATTCCTCGACGGTGATTCGTAGGGTGCGGAACAAACGCCACTGCAACATCGCGTGATTGTTGATCGCCGCCACAGTCGCACTCTAGAGGTCTCGCCAGTCGTTCGATATTCCCCCTAGGCTCCACCAGGAAACGGAAAGGTGTCGCAGCGATGCGAGGCCTTTTTGTTTTTCGGGCGTGCGAGACGAACATCGCCACCCGATCTGCGAAGCCACTCGCGGGTACGATGGGTCTCGGAGGCTAAGGAAACGAACGATGGCGTTCTACGACCAATTCTTCGTGGCGATACGCACGCTGTTCGATCGCTCGTTCGAGGATCTCCTCCGGCAGAGGCTCACCGATGCGACCAGCTTTACGATCGCAGAAGCCCCCGACCTTGCCTTCGGACGTGTCATCGGCATCGTTCGCGCGCGCGGGGAAACGATCGAGGCGCCGCTCAGTGCTCGCCCCTGCGTCGCGTTTCGCGTGATCATCGACGTCGCGCCGGGGTGGCTTGACACGAGCCCCGGTCGGCGGACCCGAAGGATCGGCCTCTACAATAGAGGATCCGAGTTTGAGCTCGTCGACGGCGAGCACTACGCGGTCGTCGATTCGCGTGTTGCGATCGTGATCACCGACTCGACACACAAGGAGATCTCCCAAAGCGGGCGCACCGTGACTCCGCGGCAGCAGACGATCCTCTACGAGACAGGACTGGCACATACTCGTCGACCCGACGGGCTCACCGACTTCGTGAGCCGCAACCCCGGCGAGCTGCGCTTCTCCGAGTCGATCGTTGCGGTCGGCGACACCATCGCGGTGCTCGGTGGGGCGATCCGCGAGAGCGACCCCACGCTGGCGCCATCCAGCTATCGGGAGCTATTCACGCGTCCGCGGTTTGCGGGCACACCGAAGGTGCCGCTCGTGATCGGTGCTCCGCCATGAATGGCTGCTCTAGCTGTTTCGAACCTCGTCGACGTCAGATCATGACGGACGTTTCGCAGCGAGCAGAGAGCTTGCGCACCTTCGCACCTCGAATCGTTCCCCAGATTCCTCGGCGGAGAATCCGAGTTCGTGTGATCGGCGCCCTCGTCCAGGACTTCGTCCGTCGCCGCTGCTGCGCTAGAGCGGCTACCTTCTGTGGATCAGCGCCAGTTCCTCACGCTTCCACGGTTCGGCGAGCTCGCGGGATGACGTCGCGAGCGGGAAGCATTCCAGCGACGGCGACAAGAACGAGCTCCTCGTGCTGCGCCTTTCGTCCTCTGACTCACGAGCCGTGTTCGAGATCGTCGGCCGTCTGGGATCTGCGCCATAGTATGATGGGAGGGTGCTTCGACTCGCGCTCCTCGGTAGCCTGGCGAGCGCGTGCTCGTTCAGCGTCTCGCCGGCGCTTTCGACGGACGACTCGGGCGGCAACAACGGCGGGTCGCTGATCGACGCCGCCCCGCTGCCGATCGACGCGCCCGGGACCACGTGCATGCCGGGTTTCGTCGATCTGTGCTCGCAGCCCACTCCGACGACACCGCTCGTCATCACCGGCACGCAGATGATCGACACCGACAACGATCCGCGGTGCCGCGTCGTCGTGCAAAGCAACGGCCCCGACGTGTGCGTCGTGATGGGTACGACGGTGCAGATCGGCAACGGCGCGGTGCTGTCCGCCTTCGGTTCGCGCCCGCTCGCGCTTGCGTCGTCGACCGTGCTCGAGATCCTCGGCGAGATCGACGTGTCGAGCCGGCGCAGCGGCCGTACAGGGCCGAATGCGCAAACCTGCGCGTTCGCCCGCATCCCCGAGGACGACGGTGGTGGTGGAGGTGGCGCCGCCGGCGGGACCTTCGTCGCGGCGGCGGGTGCCGGCGGGCAGGGCGACGGAGACTCCAGCATCGGCGCGGACGGCACCGCACCCGGGGGGCTCCCCGGTTCGGCGGTCACGCTCGTGGCGCTGCGCGGTGGCTGCAACGGCGGCAAGGGTGGCAATCAGTCCGCCGGTGGAAACCAAGGTGGTGCCGGGGGGCACGGTGGTGGTGCGCTGTATCTCATCGCGAAGCAGACGATCGTCGTCGCGAGCACGGGCCGGATCCGCGCGACCGGGGCCGGCGGATCCGGGGGACCCGCGCAGGCCGGTGGCGGTGGCGGCGGCTCGGGTGGGTTCGTCGTGATCGAGGCACCGATGATCGCCATCGATGGCGAGGTCAGCGCGAACGGCGGTGGTGGAGGCGAAGGCGGTGCGAACGTCGGAGGGACTCCGATTGCGGGCGTGTCGGGGGCCGATGGCGGCTACGGCACGACGGTCGCGCCGGGCGGAGTCGGCACAGACAACCGGTTTGGCTACGGCGGCGACGGCGCCGCGTGGATGACTGCGACGGGCGTCAACGGCCGCAACTCCGACGCGTCGGGCGGCGGCGGCGGCGGCGCGATCGGCGTGATCAGGTTGCGTGGAACCGGCACTGGCAGCGGGCTCGTGACGCCACCCGCGTCGTGATCACTCGCACGCGATCGTCGAAAGCTAGACGAACCCGGTCGAGAGGGCGAGCGCTCGCCATGCGCGAGCTCGGCTTCGACACTCCGGTGCTTCGCCTCGATCCCGCGCACCGTATCGGCGCCGAGCGGCAGGCGGCGCGGTGGCGCATCCGCAGCGACAAGCGCGAGCACTGCATCCGCCAACCGCTCTGGATCGCCCGGCTGCTGTCCATCCGCGCCGCGCGCAAACGTGCGCACCAATGAATCACCAGTTCAGAGGTGCGGCAGGCCCGCTGCCGGGCATCACCCTTCAACGCTCGCGCAGCGATGCGAGGCCCTTTGTGTTTCGGTTCGGGCAACCGCCGCGAGCTCGGTCCGAAAGGTTCGCCAATGCCACGAACCCAAACACGAGCTGATTCGGCCCTGGAGATCTGGGACTACTTCTACATCCGCAACGCACCTGCGCCCGGCGACGAAAAAGTCTGGGGAGTGATCGAGAGGGCAACCTGCCGGATGGCTAGAGGTCTCGCCAGTCGTTCATCTTCATCACACGCAGTAACAAGTTGCCGGCGAGAGCGCTGACGGAGCATCGCAATTCCTGACGGAATCATGAGAACGTCCTCCAATGAGGATCGCCGTGTCGGTGTGCGTCGCGCTCATGGCATGCAGTAAGCCTTCGCCAGCACCCACCGTGAGTAACAAGCCGGCCGCCGACACGACTGAAGCGCGCAGCTACATGCTCGGCCGCGGCGTGCCGCGCGACTACCGGATCGCCGCGAAGCTCTACGGCGAGAGCTGCGCGAGCGGTTGCGGCGACATAGCTTTGTGCCGGCCGTACCTCGAAATGGTGATGCGATCGCGCGGCGTCCTCGCGACGGAGGAGCACATGAAGCTCGCCGCCCGGATGTGCGATCACGGGGAGAAACAAGCGTGCCTGATCGCGGGCCAGGCCGGACTGCGCTCACTCGACTTCACCCAGAAGTCGAACGCGGCGAAGTGCGATAGTGGCGAACTCGCCGCATGCGAGCTCGATCTCACCTTGAACGGCGCCTACCCCAGGGAAAGCAGCGAGCACGAGTCGCGCAGGTTCAAGCTCTCGACCGACCTCTGCCTCAGCGGGAAGGCAGCGTGGTGCGTTGCATCGATCCATCATCAGTGGCGTCGGTGTGACGCCGAGACCGGGCAACCGTGTATCGACAAGCAGCCCAAAGACTCGCCCATACGCGAAGCGTGGAAACGCGTACAGGCAGAGTGCGCTGAGGGTGACGCCGACGCCTGCGAGCAGGTGCCCGGGAAGGCCGTCGCAAGGATGACGCTGTGCGAGGCCGGCGACTTCGGGGTGTGCGACCAACTCGAGAACGAGCCGCGCGCCAAGGAGATCCTGTGCGCGGCCGGGCGTCTCGACAAATGCGACCCGCCGACGAAGGACTACGTGTCCCCCGCGAGAAGCTTTTCAACTGTCGTGCACGGGTCCGACGAGCGCTGCAAGCAGGGCGACCAGGAGATGTGCGCCACACACGCGAAGCTAACGACCGTCTCGAGCTGTAAGTGATTTTTGGATCGCCGTCACAGACAAGCGGACGTGAAGATCGCGGCGCACGTCTCGCCTGTCGTTCGTTCGATATCTCGCCCTAGGCTCCACCAGGAAACGGAAAGGTCTCGCAGCGATGCGAGGCCTTTTTGGTTTTCGGATCGCAGCGCTAGAGCGCGCGGGGAACGGTGTTCCAGAGGTGCGACCGCGAGATTGCGGCTGATGCCAGGCCCGAAATGCGTGGGCGCGAGCAAACGGTGTACGCGGAGCGCTCACGAGCCGGGTACGTGCAGGCAACGAATCGAGCATTGCTCGTGGGAATCGACATGCGGCATGTTCGCGTCATGAGAGCGCACGCGGTCCTGTTGGTCGTCATTGTGTGCTCGAGCATCGCCGGTGCCGAAACGCAGAAACAGAAGAAGCAGCCGGGCGACGAGTCGGCGTTCAAGACGCGGAAGCGTGTGTGTGGCCTGGTACTCGCGAAGGTCCCGAAGGTTATGGCGTGCAAGCTGCGAGTCATCGACGGTGTCGAGTTCGAGCCGCCGACCGATGTGTTGAAGCAGTGGAGGGACGCTCCATCGAGCGAGACCGATCCGAAAGTCACGGCGATGTGCGCCGACATGCTCTACGGATATCAGTACGAGGCGGCGAAGAAGAAATGCAGCTTGGGCCTCGCCGCAGCCGACAAGACCCTGATCGCCGACACGCTGACCCGGTGGTACCGCGCGCGGACAACCCCCAGCCCAACGCACGACGACGCAATCGACCAGAATCTCGCCACGCTGGCTGTTATGCGAACGGACGACAATGGAAATGACTTCGAGGTCAAGCGCGTGACCAACCGTTGCGAGGCGGCCGCGGTCGTACGAACCTATGAAGCACGTGGTCACAAGCAGACGTACTGGTTCGCAGACGTAGTGGTGAGCACCGACGTGTGACTCGGCGAACGGTCAGGGCGCGACGATCGCCTCAAGAAGGCCAACGTTCACACCGCCGTCGGCGAAGAGATAGGCTACTGGCTTCGCGTGGACGAGCGCACCGTCCTCGGGGGGCCGACCCCGAACTTCGCGCTCACGTGTTTCCACTCGGGTTTCCCGGAATCGCCGACGGACGCCGAGCCGAAACCTCGACTATTCTCGCGTGGTGAGCTCGGAATCAATCGACTGGGACTCGATGAAACACGCCTACGGCAAGGCGACCGACATCCCCGATAAGCTGCGCGCGCTCGTCGCTCGGGACGCGAAGGTTCGCTCGCAGGCTCGCTGGGACCTCGAGGGCGCGCTCGCCCATCAAGGCACGCGGTTCAAACCGACAGCGTTCGCTGTTCCTTTCGTCATCGAAGCACTGGATGTCCGGCACGTCGAGCGCGCGGAGACGCTCGATCTCCTGTGTCACCTCGCCAACGGCGACGACAGTGGCTGGTGGGTGGACGGACATCCACCCGGAGGCAAGGGCAGTGCGATCAAAGGCTTCGGCAAGACGGCGTACACGGCGGTCCTGCGCGGGGTTCCTCGCTACATGGAAGCACTCCAGGATCCCGACGCGAACGTGCGTTGCTCGGCAGCCCACCTCCTCGCGTGGCTCGGTACCGAAACGAAAAAGACGCACAAGCCGATGGCCGCGCGAGTCGCCGTCGAGGACGACGAGACTGCGCTGGCGAGCGCCATCCTCGCACTCGGGTACCTCGGCGACGACGGCGACGTTCCTGCTCTGCGCAAGCGGCTGAGTGATGGGCGAGCGCGCGTCTCCAATGCGGCGGCGGTTGCGCTTCTCCACCTCGACGCGGTCGACCGCCCCGTGCTCGACAGGCTCGAGGCGATCGTCGCGGGTGCGCCGCGCCGACTCCACGCGTGGGACCTGGTTCCTCTCGAGTTGAACCGCGCCATCTTCGGCTGGCCGGTTCCGCCCCTGAACGACACGTTCGTCTGGGGAGCGCTCGACGCGATTGTCTCGGCGCATATGCCGCGCCTGGAAGCGAGCCATCCCCGCGACGTGTTGGCGATGCGCGTCGCCATCCGCGCGGGAGGATCGCTCGCTGGTGACGAGGCCGGGCGCCAGGCGCTCGAGTCGCTGGCCGCACCCGACGTTGACCCCGTGGTGAAGCAGCGCCTTCTGACCCTGTACGCAACGCGCGAGGACATCTGGACCAAGGAGCCCGGCGAACAGCTGGCAGCGCTCGGCCTTCCCGACCGACCGTGGACCTTGCGTGCCTCGCTCGGGCTACCACTACGCGAGCAGGACAGGCCACGCATGATCCTCGGTGTTTCGCAGACGCCCAAGGCTGCGCTCGAGGCTGCGCTCGTAGACGGAACCACCGCGGCGCTCGTTGACGATCTCAGCCAGCACCCGCTCGACGAGGCGTGGGCAATCTCTCTCGCGTGGACTGACGTCTACCCGGCACCGGAGGGTTTCCGCGAGCAAGTCGCCGACAAGCTCAGCGCGACGGACGGCATCGAAGACATCGTGGAGCGAGACGCCGAGAGCTGGCTGCGGGCTGGCACGTGCCCCGCGGTCGTCACCGACGATGGCTATCAGAGCGTGCGCATCGGCGTGGCGCAGCTCGCGGTCGCTGTCGGTGTGGCGCTCGCAGCGCGGGGCACAATGCCGCGCCGCTGGCTCGAGGCTACCGGCATGCTCGTCACCACCGATTCTGCGGAGACCGCCCTGAAGGCGCTCGAAGTCATCCCACTCGAGCGACGGGTGCCCGTAGTCGAGTCGACCGTACGCGCCAGCTTCATCGGCGATAGGCTCCGGTTTCTGCAGCTCGCTCCCACCCGCGAGATCGCGGAGCGCGTCCTCGATCTCTGGGCGAGGACGCCTGCTACCAGCAATCAGCGGCTCATCGACTTGATCGCGCTCGCTGGATCCCACGCACCCGCGCGCATCGCCGCCATCCTCAAGGACAAGGCCGTGCTGGCGGCCACGCGGAAGCTGTTCGCTGCTGCGAACAAGCAGATCACCACAGGCTGAGCGGCTCAGCGTCACCGTAGCGTCCCAGGTGCGCTTCTCGGGCTGTGGCACCCTTCGACGTGGACCTGATTCCGCGACGGAGAGTTCAGATTGGGGAACAACGGCTCTGGCGCCTCGCCCGCGAGCACACGTCACAAGATTGTTCGTCCGACAGAACGCGGGTCCCGCTACAATGCGTACCGTTCTGGATGCGGTTCTACGGTGTTGCGCTGATCGCACTGCTCGCGTGTCGAAACGATGGACCGCTCGAACGGCTCGATCGGCCAACGCCCGCGCCAAACCTCGCGTGGGCGCAACCTGATCTTCCGCCACCACCGCCGCCTCCACCTCCGGGGCCAGTGCCTCCGCCCGCCCAGATCACATCGTTCCTGGCCGAGGCGGCGCATACAGCCGGGCCCTGGCGGGTCACGATCCACCAGCTCGTCGACCGTTCGGGAGGGCAACGATTTCTTGGTTACCGGGACACAGGTGTCCGAGTCCTGGCACAGCCGCTCGCCGACGATCTGGTCGCACGCTTGGCACGTGAGACTTCGTACCTCGATGGTGACGTTGGCTGCGTCGGCGATCCGATCGGACTCCGCGTGGCACGCGGGAGCCTGGCGATCGAATTCGTCGAGGACTGCAGCCACCTCTATCTGACCGAGAAGGGCCACTCCGGGCACTGGGTGCTGTTCTCCTCGGAGATGGCGACGGTCATCAAAGAACTGCGCAGGCGCTGATGATCACTTCACCGGTTCGAGCTCTTCGGTCACGACGTTCGTGATCGCCAGCTTCGCCTCGTGCGGCGGCTGACACGGCGCTTCGCTCGGACATGGTCCTTCGATCGAGGTGTACGCCTTGATCGTCACGACCATGCGCATCGAGGGGCGCCGCCAGAACGTCATCCGCGACGGGACGTAGCCGTAGACGGTGTCGCGGATGTAGCCGTCGTCACCTTCGATGCGAAAGGACGGGTCACCTGACGCGCCACCCGTAGCGGTGATCGTGAACGTCGTGCGCATGTCCTTGTCGGGATCGAGAAGCACGTCGTGCACCGCGCTGCTCGCGTCGAGGCGCCAGCTCGCGATGTTCTTCGTCGAGGTGATACGCACGAAGGTGTTCTTCGGCGTCTCGCACTTCGAGCAGCCGCCGCAGATGCCGTCGACTTCGAATTCGCCGGCCGCGTTCGCAGGAACGAAGAACGTCGCCTTGCCCGGGTAGGTCTTAGGCGTTGTCAGCGGCTGGATCGAGTGACCGCCGGTACGCAGCGACGCGTACTCGCTGGACTCGACCTCGACGATGCGACTCTTGTCGTGGGACGGCAGCGGCTCGCGAACGACCCAGCGCCGGGCCATCCCGAAGCTCGCGAGCGCCACGACGATGACGGCCGCCTTGCGCACGTCGTCCGATCGTAGCAGGTTGCTCGCCACCGATGGAAACGGTCGGCGAGCCTGCTGACTACCTGGCCTTGGCCTTCGCCTTTGCCTTGGGATTGGGCTCCTTGTCGATCAGGACTCGTTGCGCCCACGGACTGACGGGCTTGTCGGTGCGATGGATGCAACCAACCCAGCAACAAGGCCGGCGCTTCCCTTCGAGGAGCTCTTCTCGCGTTCGCTCGATGCGGCGCTTCCGTGTGTCGAGCTGCTTGGCGTCCTCGACCCAGCACAGAAACTCGTTGCGGCCGAGGGGCGTGAGGGCTTGCCATCGTTCCTGCGCAGACTTGTCTGACAACAACGCCTTGCGTAGATCCGCTGGCATCTCGTGCACCACGCCTGCTGCGAGCTCGATCTTGGCCATGAAGCTAGATCCATTGTAGCCCGCGCCGCGCTCTCCAGCAGGGGATCAATCGCAGTGCGTGAACCGGGCCTCGAAGACGCCGCCGTTGCAGACGTACACCGGTGGACAACAGCTCGTGCCGTAGACGCAGTGTGCACCCTCGGCATCGCACGGCCGGTTGACGTTGGGCTCCGTCGCCGGGCACCCCGCCGGATTCGGAGGCTGTGTACATCTCGGCCTGCCTTGCGTCGGGGGCACCGGCGTCGGGGGCTCCGGCGTCGGGATTGGCGGCGATGGGAGCACCGGCGTCGGGGGGACCAGCGTCGGCTTTGGTGTCGGCTTCTTCGGTGACGGCCTCGATGCAGGCTTCTTCGGTGTCGGCTTCGATGCAGGCTTCTTCGGTGTCTGTGCCGCATCAAGAGCCAAGGCGGCATCCGCGAGCGGCGCATCCGTGATCGCAGCATCGACGATCGGGTGCGCTGGCACCTCGGGCGACGAATCCTTGAATCCGAAACGGGCGACCACGATCCCCACGAGGACCACGAGCGCCACGAACGCTGCGAACGCTTTCCTCATCCCGTGTTCATGGTGGTCGTTGAAGCCTACGGTGGGTTCACGTGCTGTGCAGGCTACTTCGCGAGGGCGGGCTTCAGCGTGCCGAGAAACTCGAGGTCGTCCTGGAGGGCCATCTTGTCGTCCGCGCCCAGCGACGGATCTGCGGCGTTGTCGAACAGCGTCACGACCTCGGCACGTGACGCCCTGTGCAGGGTCATCGAGGGCGAGAAGGTTCCGTTGATCTGGAACGACACGGCGGTGTTGCCGGGCTCGACCTTGGCGGCAGATGGGTTCGCGAGCAGAAAGCCGGCTCCGTTGCGGGTGATGTGCTTCTTGTTCTCCGTCGTGAACACCAGTGCGGGTGCGCGGCGAAAGGCCTCGTAGTCCATCGGCCGCCACGGAGCTTTCTGCAGGGTTTCCTGGAGGGTTGCGATCGACACCGTCGTGAGGAGGAGGCTCGGCGACACGCCGTCGGCAACAAGCCAGTACGCGGTGTACGACGGAGATGGTGGGAGCTTGCGACCGACCGACTTGAGAGCTGCGGCCTGCACGTCGTGGCTGAATGTGCGGACGGCTGCCTTGGTGGGGCGGGTCTTGAACACGAAGCGAGCCCTGCTCGAGATGCTGCCGCCCGGATAGAGATCGAGATCGACGGTGAGGAGCCACGCGGAGTCGTCGTACACGCGGGAGTCTGTGGTGCCCTCGGTCGTGAGAGCGTTCAGGGTCTGTGCGTCGAAGCTCTTCGCGAGCAGCGGCAGCGTCTTGCGATAGCGCGGAAGCAGGGCCTCGATCGCAGCGAGCGCCTTCGCGGCGACCGGGCGATTCTGGGTTTCCCACGCGGCCATCTCCCGGCTGTACTCCGCCTGATACTCGGGCATCGGCCGCTTGCGCGGCGTCGCCATCGAGATCCGGACGTAGTCGTGGGTGATGTCGATCTCTGCTCCTCCGCTCGTAATGCCTTCCGCGGGAGAAACCATCGACAGGACCAGGAACGCCCAGACCGCCAGCGTCGGGAACGTTAGCGCTCGGGTCATCACGTTCAGGCTAACACCTCGCGTAGATCAGCGCTTCGGCGCACGACCGCCCGACCTCACTCGACTGCAGTCAACAGCGTGACTTCGGACGTTCGTTGCTGGAGACTTCACCTCGGTCACCGGATGTTGCGTTACCTCCCACGTCTGGTCTTGCCGGGGACCACTCCGAGCGATGCGCTCGTCGTGCCGCTCATCGAGAGTCCTCCGACGAGTCCGCTCGGCGAGCACGAGCTCATTCCGCATGTTGCGTGGATGGTCGAGCGCGAGGGCGTCTTCGTCCACGTGCCGGCGTCCGAGCGCGCCGATCTCGAAGAGATGCGCGGCTCCGCGATGGTGACCATGCTCGATGGCGAGCTCACCAACGAGGCGCTCGAGCACTTGCCCGGCGTGAACCTCGCCACCTCCGGCACCTACGCGGCTGAGCTCCTGCTCGACGACGACCACCTCACCGCCCTTCACGAGATCCTCAAGGCCAAGGTATTTCTGGCCGCTGCACCTCACCGCGGGCGCTTGCTCGTCGGGGGCGTGGGGGGCGGCATCGACGGGATGAGAGCATTCGTCGATCACGTGCGGCGCGAGCACGATGCTGCGCCGACCGCCGACCGCATCAGCCCGGTGACGTTGCTCGTGCGCGACGGAGCTCCGAAGGCCGTCATTGGTGAGCTGCAGCTGACCGCACTCGCGCAGGCCTCCGGCAAGCAATGAGCCTCTCGCCGTCGTCACGCCGCCGGGATCATGATGTCGAGAGCTACTGCCGCCGCATGCAGCCTGAATACTTGGTGTTCGGCTCGCCACACAATCGGCCCCGGAGTCGGCGTTCGATCTAAAGGTGCGCACTTTGGCGACCTGCGCCGTTTCAGGGGCATGCGCACTGCTGCCCTGTTCGTGCTCGCACTCCTCGCCGCCTGTGAAGGCGGCACCGGCGATCCGTTGGAGAACGCCCCCGACGCCGGCGCGTCCACCGACGGTGGAAACGGAAGCGGAAGCGGAAGTGGCTCGGGCTGCGTCCCGATGACGTGCGCGCAGCGAGGTGCCGAGTGCGGCACCGTCACAGACGGCTGCGGCAACGAGCTCGAGTGCGGATTCTGCCTCTACCAGAGCGACGCCTGCGAGAGCAACCGCTGCGTCTGCCAGCCCAGTTGCTATGGAACCGACTGCGGTGACGATGGATGCGGTGGCAGCTGTGGGACCTGCGGCGCGAACGAGACATGCACGTACTATGGCTGCGTCTACGACGGTGCCGGCTCGACGCCACCCGCTGCGTGGGTGTGTAGCGATTCGTTGTGGGACGCCGGTAACGGTTGTGACTGCAACTGCGGCGCGCTCGACCCCGACTGCGGTGGACCGCAGCAACCACTGCGTGGCTGCACCGGCCTCGATCAACCGACGTGCACGGCACAAGGTCTGTGCACCGGTGGTGGCGCCTGCCATGCGGTGCCCGGCAGCCCGTACCTGACGCACTACATGGAGATCAATACCGTGCCCACGATGTTCGGCGGCACGCTGACATCGGGCCGCTACGAAGCCACCGAGATGCGCAGCTACAATCCCCCCGGCGGCGTGTCGGGCTTCGGCGGTGGCGATGCCGTCGCGTTCGAGCTCACCGCCACCACTCTCAAGCGCATGCGCCGCCCTGTCGGCGGCTACGATCCCGTCGACGAGACGTTCACCGTGAGCACGTCGGGCACCACGCTCACGCTCACTCGAACGTGCCCCTCGGCGCTGACCGAGACGTTCACATTCAGCGCGACGCCGACGCAGCTCAAGCTCGTGAGCGGTCGCAAGGTCATCACGTTCACGAAGCGCTGGTGACGCTAGGGCGCGACTCGGAACATGGCGTGGCAGCCCTCGCAGCCGCGAACGATCGCGCCGAGTGCCTCGGCCGTGCGCGGGATATCGTTGGCGCGACTCGCCGACACCAGAGCCCCGAGGTGTTCATGGAACGCCTCGTCCATCGCGACGAACGCGTCGACCTGCTCCGGGTTCTTGGGCAGCTTGTAGGAACCATTGCGAAGCGCGGCGGTGGTTGCCTCCTTCGCAGCGTGCAAGCGATGGAGCTCGTGCTCGATCGGACGGACGTCACGCGCGCCGATCGCGCGCACCGTCGCCTCGAGGATCGACGTCAACATGCGCATCTCGGTCTGCACCGGGTTGCCTGGCGACGGAAGCGGTGGGAGCTCCGCTGAACCATGCGGCGCGGCCGAGCCGGGCGCCGTGCCACTCGTCGAGTCCTTCGCGGGTGTGCACCCGAGTGTCATCGCGAGGATCAGGATCCAGGTCGTCGGCATGAGCCGTTGTACCTCGCGCGCGGCACAGCCGGCAGATCGTCAACATGCGGTACAGTGGTGGGCGATGAGGTGGTCGATGATGATCGTCGGCGTGCTTGGATGCGCGAATCCTGCCGCCCAACCGGCAACCAGACATCGCGACCCGGATCCGTTACCGGCGCAGGTCGCGCCGGCCCCGCATATCGCGCCGGCCCCGCAGGTCGCGCCGGCCCCGCGGGTCACACCGGCGCCGCAGGTCACACCGGCGCCGGAAGCTCCTCCTGATCCGGTTGCGCCGAATTGCCAGGCCGCGCGGGCATCGGCCGCCGCCAGTCAGCGAGAGCAAGTGCGCCTCCTCGCCACGCAGGACCTCGTCGTGATCCCGGCAACTCGTCTTCCGACCGGACTCGAGCAAGCGATCGGCGGCAGAGCGCCATCGCAGGAGCAACTCGATCGCGAGCAGCTCGCGATCAAGCAGCTGCTCGGCAAACACACGGGCGATCACGTCACCTACCTCTTTCGCCCGAACAGCACGGAGCGCGCGCGCAGCAAGACGCGTCTCGCTGAGGAGGTGACGTACGAGGGTCTCTTCGTCGAGGCCCATGCGAACTGGCTGCTCGCACAACGCAAGGACACGGTCTCGATCGTCGTTCCACGCACGATCCGCCGGATCCGATGTCAGAGCGACGCGCCACCCGCAACGCAAGCCGTGCGGGCGTGCAGCTCGCATCCCTACAACTTCGTCGTCGAGATCCCCACCGGGACCAAGGCAGGCGCCAAGATCACGCTCGACTTCGAGCGAGTGATCGTCGAGGAGGTCGGTACCGGCGCTGTCGGTCAGGCGGCGTGTCCCGCCTGACTCGGTCGGCGGTGACGAGGCAAGGCCTCGCTCCTACGCGAGGATCTCGTCGTCAGCCGCCT
>JANOPP010000367.1:0-9286 GCA_031421915.1 Myxococcales bacterium
AGGACGCCCTGGCGGTCGCTCGTGACATCGAACTGCGCGAACCGGGTCAGCATGCGGATGCCGGTGACGATGTTCGCGCCGAGACCCGTGCCTGCACCGTCGGTGAGGAACACGAGCGGACACAGGCCCTGCGCATCCGGCGCGCGACCCGTGCCGTTCTGCGCGGTGCAGCACTGGCCCACAGCACAGCCCGCCGGGCGGACGCCGACATCCCACGCTGCCGGCGGAACGCGCGCACCGGTCGCGGTCGCGAAGTCCTCGAGGTCGGTCTGGCCGCTGCACACGAGCGGCGCATTGGGCTGGAACGACGCGATGCCGACCGAGCGCGCGCAGATGTTGGCGAGCGCGGTCTTGGTCTGGGCGCGCGAGTGAGCGTTCGTGGCGACCGTACCGGTGTAGTCCGCCGACTGGCCGTTACAGCTGCCGCCCTCGCCGGGGCCATGCATCATCGCGTCCGTGACGGTGACGACCACCGGCATCGTGCCAGCGCGGTAGCCAACACCGCCGACGCCCGTGGTGTTCGAGGGGACGCTTGCCGGAGCGGGGCCGGTGATGCCGGCGCCGGTGGCGACCTGATAGAGCCCTTCCATTGACGACTCGGGCCAGTCAGCGCCGCAGCCGATCGGTGCGCCGCCGGTCGAGTACTGACCGACGGCGGTCTGCACGGCGGTGATGTTGCTGGTGATGGCCTGGCGCAACCGGAACGGCTGATCGGGAAGCTGGTTGTTGTTCTGCAGACAGTCGGCGCCGCGCAGCGAGCCATAGGGAGAGATCGGGAAGTCCTCGAACGAACCGGCGCCGAACTGCGTGTTGGGCACTGCGGCCTGGATCCCCGGAACGACGGTGGTCGTGAGCGCACTCTGGAGATTCGTGATCTCCCCGATCATCGAGCCCGTCGTATCCATCAGGAAGAACACGTCGAGGCTGGGAACGACCGTGCCGAAGTCGAGCGGCTTGGCGACCTGACCCGCGGGATCCATGTACGGCAGCACGAAGAAGAAGTCTGTCGACGATCCCGAGCGCCGGTAGGCGACGACCGTGATCTGCGCCTCGCCCGCGATGCCATCGAGCTCGGCGCGAATGCGCGACACCTCCACCGTGACCGCCGCGAAGCCGGGGATCTCGAGCGTGGTGCCGTTGAGCGCGCCGACCGCGGGATTACTCACCGACCAGTTCACCCGGTCGGAGATGTCCATGTCGTTACCGTCCTGGAACCGACCCATCGCGGCGAAGGCCTGGCTGCTGGGCATGTTGAGATCGAGCTCGATGATCGGGTTGGTCGGTGTGACCTCGATCGCGGTGAGTACGTGGCGCAGGTCGCTGCCTCCGCCATCGCCGTCGTCAGCATCGACACTTGCGGAGACGCGGGGCCCGCAGGCGGCAAGCAGCGCGCACAGGCCGACGATCGCGAGCTTGGTCACGGGAACCTCCAGGTAGAAAGCGTACTGCAACTAGCGCTGGACGAGCAGACCTTCTGCAAGCAGCAGGAGGAGCAGGGCAGCGGCCAGGGCGTGCCATAGCTCGACGCGTCGTGATTCGTCGGCCGGCTCGCCGTCGGCACCGGTCCCCGAGGTGGGGAGGGCGGCGCCGGCGGCGGGCGTGAGGTCGGACCCACGCGAGTCAACGTTGACGACGAAGCCGAGCTCGTCGCGCTCGTGCGCACCGCCGGTGAGGTCGGTGCCAATCACGCGGAACACGCCGGGGCGATCGGTGCGCCCGAAGCGGACACTCGAGCGGCCCGTGATCCGATCGCCCTCGAACACGGCGTCGAGACCGCCGGGGCCGCGGATCTCGAGCTTGCGTAGATCTGCGGTCGGCAGGACGACGGAGCTGCCGACGAAGTGGTCGGTCTCGCCGAACGCGGCGTGCTTGCGCGCGAGGTGACGCGCGGAGCCCTGCAGCAACGGGAGGAAGCCAGGGTGGATCGGCAGGTCGTTCCAGTCGCGATCGAGCGTGGACGTGAACAGCAGCGTGCGGCCCGCGCCGATCGAGGCCTCGATCAAGGCGGCCGCGCCGTTGGTGAAGCGCGCGAGCACCTTGCGATCGGCCGTCGACGTCGTCGGCCCGAGCAGCGAGATCTTGAAGAACTTCGCGTCGGCGAGCTCGGGCGCTGCCTTGGAGAACGGCATGAAGATCGGATGGTCGGACTCCCACTTCACGAGATGGAGAGCGCGGCTGTCGCGGTCGTCGGCCTGGGCGCCCCACGTCGTGTCGATCGGGTCGCGGAGGCTCTGCGGCAGGAGCGGGAGCATCGTGCGGTCGTACGCGGCAGAGTCGACCTGATCGCCGGGCGCGACCAGGATGCCACCGCCGGAGCGGACCCACTGCTCGATCACCTTGACGCGTTCGGCGGGCAACGCGGCGACGTTCGCCAGGACGATCACGTCGAAGCTCTCGAGCTCGATCGCGCCAGCGGTGCCCTTCAGGCGCGGGTCGATATTCGAGAGCTCCTCGGCGGTGATCACGCGGACCTGGGTGCCACTCTCCTCTCGATCGCCGGGGCGGAGCGCTGCCTCGACGTAGAACAGCTCGTCGTCATGCCGAACGGTGCGCGGATCGCCGTCGACGAGCAGCACGCGGACCTGGTCGCGTAGCGACGCGCGTACCCACCGGCGATCGTCGATCGCCAGCGCGTCGTTCGCGATCGAGACCGAGGCGTCGCTCGAGCGAGCACCCGGAGGCAAGGCGGCGAGAAACCGCTTCGTGCGCTTCTCGTTGGGCGCGAGCTCGAGCGTGCCGCGTGCGACGACGCGGTCGGCGATCGCGAGAGACAGCTCGATCTTCGCCGGCACATCACTGAAGTTCGCGACCTCGGCGTCGAACGCAACGCCGCGCGTGCCAGCGCCGGGCTCCGGATCGACGCGGAGGCCAGTGACTGCGAGGTTCGGCATCTTGTCGGGCCGCAGCTCGACGATCACGAGCTCGGGACCGTCCTCGCCCCACGGCGGATCGTCGGGGCGCAGTCCGGTCTTCGCGACGAGCGAGACGAGGTAGACGCTCTTGCGGGCATGGCTCGACGCGGAGAGCAGCTGGGCCGCGCGGGTGAGCGCGCGCGTCGTGTCCGCCGGGCGCGAGCTCGGCACGAGCGCGATCAGCTGATCGCGAAGGCGGAGGTGATCGCGGGTCAGCTCGGTAGGATGATCGGCCCCCTCGGCGCTGCGAACGATCGCGACCTCTGCCTCGGGCCCGAGCTGCGTGAGGATCCGGCGAGCCTCGGTGGTCGCACGCGTCAGCCACGGCTTGCCGTCGACGAGGTAGCCCGCGGCAAAGGAATCGTCGAGCACGAGGACGGCTGCCTGTGGGCCGCGAGTCACGCGCGGACCCTTGCGCTCGCACGACGTGAACGGCTTGGCGAGCGCGAGCACGACCGCGGCGCACGCGACGATGCGAACGAGTAACAGAACGCGCTCGCGGAGACGGAGGCGACGCGCGGTGCGGCGCTTCGTCGACATCAGGAAGTCGAGCGCGGCAAACTTCACGATCTTCGCGCGCTGGCGTCCGATCAGGTGGATCGCGATCGGCACCGCAAGTGCGGCGAGCCCGGCGAGCATCAAGGGGGCGAGGAACCCCACTACGAGGCCCTCCGGCCCGGCCCGAGCTTGCTGCGCGCGACGAGCACGTCGAGCAGCGTCTTCTCGAGGCCGGTGTCGGTGGTCGCGAGGTGGTAGTCGACGCCGGCCGCGGTCAGCGTGCCGCGGCACTTCGTGAGGAACGCCTGCATGCGCTCCATGTAGTCGCGCTTGATCGCGTTCGGATTGACGAGCATCTTGTTCGTCGACTCCATCGCCTCGAACTGCGTCAGGCCATCGTACGGGAACGACAGCTCGTGCGGGTCGAGGATGTGGAGGACGGAGACGTCGTGTTTCTGCGCGCGGAGCTGCGCGAGGACCTCGAGCGTGCGATCGCTGGCATCGAACAGATCGGTCGCGAGGATGATCAGCGCGCGACGGCGGCGCGTCAGCTCCGCGATTCGACCGAGCGCGACGGCGGGCGTCTCGTCGCCGGTGCCGCCGCGGGCCATCACGGTGTCGAGCACCGCGAGCAGGTCGTGCAGATGCGTGGTGCGCGCGCGCGGCGGCACCATGGTCTCGATCGCTCGATCACCGCTCGCGAACAGGCCAACCTTGTCCTGCTGCTGGATCGCGAGGTACGCGAGCGCGGCGAGTGAGAGGCCGCCGTACTCGAGCTTGGACATCCCGCCGCCAGCGAACGCCATCGACGCGGACGCATCGAGCACGAGGTAGATCGTGAGCTGCGATTCCTGCTCGAACTGCTTCACGTAGTAGCGATCGACCTTGGCGTACGCCTTCCAGTCGACGTGGCGCAGCTCGTCGCCGGGCGAATACTCCTTGTGCTCCGCGAACTCGACGGACGAGCCGTGCAGTCGCGCGCGATGCATGCCGGACAGCGCGCCTTCGACGATCACGCGCGCCTTGATCGGCAGGTTGCCGAGCCGGGCGAGCTGGATCGGATCGACCTTCACGGGCTGACGACGGAGAGCAGACGGTCGACGATGTCACCTGCGCGAACGCCCTCGGCCTCGGCGCGGTAGTTGAGGATGAGGCGGTGCTGCAGCGTCGGACGAGCGAGCGCGGCGACGTCGTCGATCGCGACCGCAAACCGGCCCGCGAGGATGGCGCGGGCCTTGGCCGCGAGGATCAGGAACTGCGATGCGCGTGGACCAGCGCCCCACGACACCGCTTCCTTGATGAAGGCGGGTGCGCTTGGCGAGGTCGGGCGGGTGGAGCGGGCGAGGGCGACCGCGTACTTCACGACGTGATCGGCGACCGGGACGCGGCGGACGAGATCCTGGAGCTGCATGATCCGTTGCGGGGACAGCACGCGCGACAGCTCGGGACGGTGATCGCTCGTCTGCTGACGCACGATCTCCTCCTCCTCGGACTCGCTCGGATAGTCGACGTCGACCTGGAACATGAAGCGGTCGAGCTGGGCCTCGGGCAGCGGATAGGTGCCCTCCTGCTCGATCGGGTTCTGCGTCGCGAACACGAGGAAGGGCAGCGGGAGATCGTGGGTGTGGCCGCCGGCGGTGACCTTGTACTCCTGCATCGACTGGAGCAGCGCGGCCTGCGTCTTGGGCGGTGTGCGGTTGATCTCATCGGCGAGGACGAGGTTCGCGAACACGGGGCCCTTGATGAACCGGAAGATCCGGCGCCCCGTGGTGTGATCCTCCTCGAGGACCTCGGTGCCCGTGATGTCGGCCGGCATGAGGTCCGGCGTGAACTGGATGCGCTGGAACGAGAGGTTCAAGGTCTCGGCGAGCGTCGAGATCAGGAGCGTCTTGGCGAGGCCGGGGACGCCGACGAACAGCGTGTGACCGCGCGCGAACAGAGCGACGAGCAGCTGCTCGACCACCTTGCGCTGACCGATGATTCGCTTCTCGATCTCGTGGAGGATCTCGGCATGGGCCTCGGCGAGCTCGGCGACCGCGTCGAGATCCGATTTCGGCGACGGCACGATGATCGGCGTGACCTGCGTGGTGCGGACATCCTCGCGCGCGAGCGGAAGCTGCTCGGGATCCGAGTGCAGGGGCGTGACCTCCGCGAGCGCGGGCTCGCCAGAGGCTGGAGTGGATCGGGTCGTCATCAGGGGTTCAGCTAGTTCTTGAGCTCGTCACAGGCGCTCCGCTCGCGCGCGGCGCGCGGATCGGAGGTCTGACTGTACGCCTCGGCGAGGCCGCAGCGGGTGGTTGGATCGAACGGACTCACACGAAGTGCTTGTTCATAGGCGGTGATCGCCAGGGGCCATTCTTGCCTCGCGGACCTTGCCATGCCCAGGGTCACGGCGGCGACCGCATCGCGGTCATCTGCCGCCGTCAGCGGTGTCGCGAGCTCGATCGCCCGCTCGTGCTTGCCGAGCTCGACCAGCGTACGCGCGAGCTTGCCGGCGACGAAGGCGTCCGGACCGCCTGCGGTCAGGGCCTTCTCGTACTCGATCGCCGCGGCATCGAGGAGGCCACGGGCGCGCATCATGCCGCCGAGCCGGGCGTGCTTCTTCGCGCGGGCGTTGACCTGCTCGAGCCCGACGTTCTCGGAGTCGACGCCGCCCTTCGCGAACTTGATCGGCTTGCCCGCGCGCGCCGGGCTCGCGCGATCGGCGCGCTCGGTTGCCTTGAGATCCTTCTTCCACTCGGCCTCGACGGCGCCCCAGGTCATGTCGAGCGCCTCGGCGACCGCGCGTCGTGCGCTCTTACCGTCGCGCTGTGCGAGGAGCGCGGCCTGGATCCCCTTGTACCCGACCTTCTTGTGCATCCAGCCGACCAGCGTGTAGACCTCGGCGTACGCGAGCGCGGCGGCCTCCTGGCTCGGCAGCTTCGCCATCGACGGGTGCATCTCGTCGAACGTGATCAGGCGGCCCTTCTTGAGCGCGCTGGTGAGCAGCGACTGCTCGGTCGCCGAGAGCACGATCTCGGCGGGGCGGCGCCACCGTGTCTGCTCGAACCGCGCGAGGCCTTCCTGCAACCACACCGGCACCGTGTCGTTCGAGACCCGCGACACGACGAGGTGCGTGTACTCGTGGGCCAGCGTGTCCATCCACGGGTATCCGAAGATCGTCGCGCGGGGCGAGACGACCATCAGCTTGTTATACTTCGAGAGCGCGATCGTGCCGGTCGTCTCGATGTCCGACTCGGTGAGCGGCGACAGCTTCGCGAGATCCGATGGTGCACCGAGCAGCTCGACGCGGATCGGATCGGCGGGGCGCAAGCCGAGGTCGTTGCCGACGGCCTCCCACGCCGCATCGAGGACCTCGCCCGCGAGCTCGGCGATCGTCGCGTCGGGGCCCGGCGCGTAGCGGATGACGAAGTGACCCTTCGGCGACTTCAGCTCCGCGAACGCCTCGGTCACCGATAGCGTCGACATCGCGAGCTTGCGCGTGCCGCCGACCAGGCCATCGACCGCGTCGCCGGGCAGCTTGTCGAGCAGCTTGACCGCGCCCGCGTAGTCACCGGTCTGGAACGCGAGCTCGGCGCGCAGCCACTTGACCTCGACCGTGTCGGCCGCGCGCTTCTCGAGATCGGCGAGCAACGCGCGCGCGTCGTCGTGCCGCGCGGTCTGGAGGAACCGCGCTGCCTTGATCACGTCGCCGGTGACCGTGCGATCGCGCTTCGCGTCGACGGGTGCGGGCACGATCGCGAGTGCGGCGAGGACCGCGAGAGCGACGAGGCGCCTCACTTGATCAGCTCCTCGTAGTAGCGCTTGATCATGTCGTCGTAGCCGTCGGGCGCCGTCGGCCCCTTCTTCTTCATCGCTTCGAGGAGGTCCTCGCGGAACCGCTCGGGCGCGCGGTACTCGTCCGCGCCCGGGATCCGGATCGGCTCGTCACCGACAGCGCCTTCCTGCGCCTGGCGGGCGGCGCTGCGTGCGCGGTCGCGTGCCTTGGCGAGGGCATCGGCGGCAGCGCGCGTCGCCTCGCGAGCGCCCGACGGATCCTTTGCCTTCATCCGTTCATCCGCGTTCCCCATCTGGCCGATCGCGCCACCGAGCTTCTTCCCGAGCTCCGCGGCGGTATCGCCCGGCAGCTCGGGGCCGATCTGCTTGGTGCGATCCGCGAGCTTCTGCGCGCGGCCCTTGTTCATGGCCTCGCGGCGGCGCAGGCGCTCGAGGGCGCGCTGGTCGTCGGCTGACATGATCTGGTCGGGGCGAGGCGACAGCGACTGCAGCTCGTTGATCAGCTCCTTCGCGACCGGCGCTGCGCGCTCGATCCCGTCGAGCGCATCCTGCGTGGCATCGGCCCACTTCGACTTCGGGTCATCGTTCATCGCGGCCTCGAGCTCACCCGCGATCGTATCGAGGCTCGACTTCGCCTGGCGCGCCATGCCCAGTGCCTCCGCGAGATCGCCATCGGCAACCATGTGCTCGACGTCGCCGATCCGGCGCTGCACGATGTCGAGCTCTTCCTTCGCGAACGGTGTCAGGCCGGCCTCGTCGACATCGGCGAGCCGCTTGCGCAGCTTGTCGACGAGCGCGCCGACCTTCTTGCTCGCTTCACGGCGGTGATCCTTCGCGACCTCGTCGGCCTTCTCGGCATACGCGTCGAAGATCCGGTTCGCCTCGGCCGCGATGTCCTCCTGGTCCTTTGCGACGTCGGCGAGCTCGTTCATCACCTCGTCGAGCTTCTTCTGCTCGTCACTGAACTTGTCGCCGCGCAGCTCGGCGAGCGAACCCTCGAGCGCGGACGCGGAGCGATCATGCTGCTGGCGGCAGCTCTCGAGCTTGGTCTGTGCCTGTGCGGTCTGGCCAGCGCGGATCAGCTTGCGAACCTCGTCGAGGCAGCTCGCGCCCTGCTGCGCCTGCATGGCATCGCGGTGGACGTACTGATCCAGGACGTCTTCCGGCATCCCGCGCCGATGCTTGTCGAGCTCGGCGTACGCCCGCTCGAGCGCCTTCATCTCGCGCTCGATCTCGTCGAGGAGGCGCGGGTCCTTGGTCTTCGCATACTGGGCCATCAGCTCGGACAGCCGCTTCTGATGCGCGCTGATCTCGTCTGCAACATCGAGCATGCCCTCGACGCGCTCGCGATCGAGCCAGTCCGCCAGCACGATCGTGTCGTCCTCGAGCTCGGCGACGAGGCGCGGATCGATCAGGCCGAACCGGCCGGGCGCCATCGCAACCGGCTTGGCGGCGGCCTGCGCGCGCGTCGACGCGAGCAGCTTGTGCTCGGAGGTCGCGAGCTTGTCGAGCCGATCGCGCATCTGGACGAGTGCCTTGCGCATCGCGTCGGATGCATGCGGATCCTTGTCGAACGCGGCGCTCACCGCGCCGAGCTCGACGATCGCCTCGCGGAGCTTCTGGGCGACCTCCTCGCGCGGTGCTTCGTCGGGTACCAGTGTCAAGCGCGTGCCGAGGTTGCGCAGGATCTTCTCGGCAAGCTCCTGATGGCGCTGCAGCGTCTCTTCATGCCGCTCGCGCGGGCTGACGACCTTGAGCCGCAGCTCGCGTGACCGGCCGATGTTGGGACCACCAATGGTGTCGTTGTCCTTGGCCTCGATCCAGTAGCGGACCTCGCCGCCGCTCGGCACGACGACCTCGGCGATGTCCCACAGCACCTTGCCCTGCGCGCGGCCACCGGCGGTTGCCTCGAGCGTGATCGGTTTCTTGCCCTTGTCCTTGCCGGCCTCCCAGACCAGCTCCGCGGCGGACAGTCCAAAGTCGTCCTCGATCACGTACGCGAGCTCGACGCGGCGGAGGTTGGTGACGTCGAGCGTATCCGCGGGAGCCATGAGCTGGACTGCGGGAGCCTGATCGGGCTCGGCTTCGATCGACCGTGG
>JANOPP010000368.1:0-2750 GCA_031421915.1 Myxococcales bacterium
GCCTGGAATCTAGGCGTCGAACACGGTCTCGGAGAGCCCGACGAGGCGCAGGATCGCGAACCCCTCGCGGGCCGTCACGGGCTGCACCGAGAGCCGCTGGCCGCGTTTCAGGAGCGCCATCTCGGCCAGTTCCGGCACGCCGCGGAGCTCCTCGAGCGCGAGGAAGCGCGGCGATCGAGCCACGGCTCGAAGCGTGATCGAGACCCATGGCGGCGCTGTGCGAGAGGCCTTCGGATCGTAGCCCGGCGAGCGCGGATCGAACTGAGTCGGATCGGGCTCGGCACCGCGCGCGATGCGCGCGAACCCCGCGATTCCACTCGGATCCGCGCTCGAATGGTGGAAGAGCACCCCATCCCCCACCTGCACGGCGTCGCGGAGGAAGTTGCGCGCCTGGTAGTTGCGCACACCGTCCCAGCTCGTACTCCGAGCGCGCGCGTTCCAGAGGTCGTCGAAGGAGAACACACTCGGCTCCGACTTCAGGAGCCAGTACCGCCGCTCGATCGGGGTCGGGCTCCGGGAGTCTGTGACGCGTGCAGGGGTCGTGCGGGGCATGCCCGCATCGCAGCGCGCGCGTGGAACGCGGTCAAGTCCGGCTCGGGAGCGGTCGATCTTGCGCTAGCTCCCGATCCCGCCTCGGAAAGCGTGCCTTCTGTACTCCGCCGTGGAGTGGTAGGCTCGGAGCGCCGCTGGAGGCCCCTATGAAGCTCACGAAGTCGATTCGCGTCCTCGCCGCGCTAGTGCTCGCCGTCCCGCTCTTCGCAGCGCTCGGCTCGCAGACCGCACCCGCAACGTGCTGCAACGCCATCGTGTCGACGACGCTCGTCGACGAGCCGCCGCCCGATCCGGTCGAGTGCATCTTCTGTGGCGGCAATCCGGAGCTCCACAAGACGCGCATGAAGGCGCTCCTGCGCTTCAGCGCTGCACTGTTCGAGAGCATGGTCCCCTGACGGGGGGCCCCGGTCGCCACGCTCCGAAACCATCACGGCCTCGACGCGAACGCGCGCGAGGCCGTGTGCATTTCGAAGCACGCAGTGCGCACGATTCGCAGCGCGCGCAAACGGAGTGGCGGGAGCGCATGGGAATCGAACCCACCGGCCCCGCTGTTCACGAAGCCCTACCGGCTTTGAAGACCGGGCGGCACACCAGCACCGATCCACTCCCGTGGTTGAAGGAGCGCGATTCCACGGGACGCGCGCCGTGTGTGCAAGGGTGCGTCGCGAGCAAGTGCGCGTTTCGCTGCGACGCCTACGTGCTCGCATGAGCAATTCGCGAGCGTGATCTCGATACGCAACTCGAACGCGAGCGCGGCAAGGGACCTGAGCGCCACGCGGAAAGGACTCGAAGAGGGCCGCGCGGTCCACCCTTGGCCTCGTGCGAGTTCCTCGGATCCGCACGCGCCTCGTCCGCGCGGCCCTTGACTCGAAACAGGACTTGGCGCGCGCTACGGCGCTAGACTCTTCGGCCCTCTCTCCTTCGGCCCCCTAGCGCGGCCTACACAGTCAGAGCCTCGTGGAGATCCTCCAACATGAACTCACTCACCAAGCTCGTCCTCGGTGGCGTAGCTCTCGTTTCGGCCACCGCCTTCGTGACCTCGGCGATCGTTTCGGCGCAGAAGCCCGAGGCCAAGCAAGACGCTCCCGCCGCGCCCGACATGGCCGCGATGATGGAGCAAATGATGAAGCTCGCCGCCCCGGGCAAGGAGCACGCCTCGCTCATGAAGCACGCCGGGGAATGGGAGCAGACCTTCAAGATCCGCTTCACTCCCGACGCGGAATGGACGGAGGCCAAGGGCACCGCCAAGGCGCGACCGATCCTCGACGGCCGCTACCTGCTCGAGGATGTCGAGTTCAGCATGATGGGCATGCCGATGAAGGGCGTCCAAATCCTCGGATACGACAACAACAAGAAGGAGTACGTCTCGATCTGGTTGGACTCGAGCAGCACGTGGCCGATCCTGTCGCGCGGGCAGCGTGACTCCAAGGGCGCACTCGAGACAAGGGGCACGATGATCGATGTCGCCGGTGAGCGTCCGTTCCGCATGGTCATCGAGGATAATGCCGACGGAACGACGACAGGGCACATGTACGACACGATTCCGCCCACCGGGGAGGTCGAGGTGATGCAGATCCACTCGAAGCGCAAGGGCTGAGCGCGAGCGCGCCACTTCGTTCGCGCGATTGCGTTCGCGACGCCAAGCGCGTCCTCCGCGCCGCAACGTCAACTCCGCCGTGCGGCCATCAGGATCCCAGGCGGCCCGGCGTCGAGTTCGTCGGGTACGCCGCCACACCAGCGGCGCACGAGCCGCTCGCCGTCGCGCCGCGTCACGAAACCGCACGAGAAGTGCACACCTTCGCCGCGCTGATCGAAGTCGTGGGGCAAGCGCGCGCGCACGCCGCGGCCGCCGAGGATCGTGCGCTCTTCGATCCTCACGATGGACTTGGCATCCTTGTGACCGTCGTCGTCCTCGATCGACACGAGCAGGTAGCCGCGGTGCCGTCTCACGACCATCGACGCCGGACCATCGAGCGGCGACTCGCGCAAGAGCTCGATCCGTTGCGGCAAGGCGTCGGCGACGAGGCGACGCACACGCGCGAGCGGCGTATCGCACAGGATTCCGCCCGCGGCGCGGCCCGGACCGACGCCCCATGAGATGTGGGCCGCGACGAGCGGATCGCCACCGGGCCGCGACGCTCCCCCCGTGATCGTGAACGGTGCGCGCATTTCCGCACCGGGCGCGAGCTCGCACTCGA
>JANOPP010000369.1:0-16262 GCA_031421915.1 Myxococcales bacterium
CCACGCACGATCCGCCGGATCCGATGTCAGAGCGACGCGCCACGGGCGACGCAAGACGTGCAGACGTGCCGCTCCCATCCCTACAACTTCGTCGTCGAGATCCCCACCGGGACCAAGGCTGGCGCCACGATCACGCTCGACTTCGAGCGAGTGATCGTCGAGGAGGTCGGCGCCGGCCCTGTGGGTCGGGAAGCGTGTCCGGCGTGACTCGGTCGGGGTAGCGAGACGGCTCCTACGCGAGGATCTCGTCGTCAGCCGCCTGTTCCGCGTGCGCGATCTCGAGATCGATGTGCTTGGCGTGCGGGATCGCCTTCCGGATCGCGGCCTCGATCGAGATCATCTCGGTCGCGATGAGGTCCGTCGTCGCGATGGTCGTCCGTCTCAGCGCTCGCCCCTTCGTCAGGTCGCGCTGGTCGCCCGGAAGCACTCGATCGAGCTGCTCGGCCAGGTAGTCCGTATCGAGCGTCAGCTCCGCCTTGAACATGTACGAGTCGTGCGCGAGCTGCCGGGTCTTGATGTCGCGCACGCTGCGCACGGCGGGGTGATCGAGGATGATATTCGTGAAGTTCTCCTCGATGTTCTCGGGAACCGCACGGCCGAGCAGCAGCTCACGATTCTCGCGAACGAGGTAGAACGCGACGCCGCCGAGAATGGCGCCGATGATGAGCGACCCGGCCGTATCCCAGAGCGGATTGCCGGTCACGTATGCCATCAGGATCCCGACGGTGGCGATCATCAGGCCGAGCACCGCCGCGCCATCCTCGAGCAAGATCGCTACGGTCGCCGGATCGGCGCGCTCGCGCACGTAGCGGAAGAACGGCATGTCGCCACGCTCGGAGAGCACGGCACGTACCGCGAGGGCGAGCACGCTGCCCTCGATCAGGCCGGACACGCCGAGCACGATGAACGTCGACGCCGTGAGCTGTGGCGTAGAGGGTACGAGGAGCGAATGGATGCCGTGATAGATCGTGATGCCGCAGCCGATGAAGAAGATGCCGGCCGCCGACAGGATGCCAAACACGAACCGCTCGCCGCTGTAGCCGTAGTGGAACCGGTCGTCAGGCGCCTTCTCCCCGCGGCGCAGGCCGACGAACAGCAGCAGCTGATTGCCGGTATCGGCGGCACTGTGGATCGCCTCCGACAGCATCGAGCCGGAGCCGGACATCAAGAACGCCACGAACTTGATGACCATCACGAACGAGTTGCCGACGAGTGCGGTGAGAACGGTGCGTGCGGAGGTCGGGCCAGCCATCGAGGCGCGTACACTACTTCATCGCGATCGCCTGGCGCGCTGGCGTCCGTTGGAACCGGTAGGACTCCGGGGCACGCGGCAGTTCCCGGATGTCCATGTGGCGCGCAGGTCTGCTCTGCCCGACCTGCATCGGCACTCGAATGCGACGAGCGAGGCGTTGGTCATGGCCTTGCACCACGCAGTGATCGTCGACGTGCGCGAGATCCACCATGATGCCCCACGCTGATCGTCGATAACGACGAAGACATCCGGGAAGTTCTGCTGCCCTGGATGCAATGCACCACGAGAAGCCAGCGATCGTCCTCGCAGACCTGATGATGCCGAACAAGAGCGGAGCCGAGCTCGTATCCAACATGAAGCTGGACCCGATGCTGGCGGACGTACCCGTGCTGATCATGAGCGCCTGGCCGACGACTGCCAGCGAGGTCGGCGCCGAGGAGCTCCTGTCCAAGCCAATCGATGTGGAGCACCTGGTCCGATCGATCCGTCGGTACTGCCACTGACCAGCGCGTTCACCTCGAGCCATTTCGACGTAGAGTCGTCGACCTGACGAAGCAACCACGACCGCGATGGAGCCAGGGACAAAAGCTCGTCGTCATCCTCACCGCGATGACGGTGCTGCTGTTGCTGCCCCTCGCGTGCCATCCAAAGCCTGTGGTGGTGCCGGGGTACTTCAGCTCCCCTCGACCTGCGAATGCGCCACCGACGTGCGAGGAGGTGCTCACCTGCTACGCGCGCTGCGGACCGCCCGCCGAGGAGTGCATGTTGCTGTGCGAGCAGTGCGGCGTGCAGCGCGAAGTGGCCCGGGCCCGGGCTGTCTCGAACTGCGCCGCGATCAAGGGCTGTACCGATCCCGGGTGCGCAGAGGAGCTCTGCCCGAGCGAGCTCGCGACGTGCAAGGCACGGCACATCGGCGGACCTCCGGTGATCGATACGTTCTGTCCGAAACAGTGACCGACCGACCGACCGACCGACCGACCAACTCGAGTCGCCAGGCAACGACGATGGCCCCGCCATGGAGTGCTCGCGCCCGAGCGTTCACTGCGTGGTCACCGACGCCACCGCCAGCCCGCAGTTCTAATCGCTTGGCGACCTGAAATCAGTTCAGCGCGTACATCGGCGGCGAACGTGCGACTGCGGCACGAAGCGCACGTCCGTACGCACATGAGCCTTCGACTCGCTTTCGCCGCTTCCCTCACGTTCCTCTTCGCCTGCAATGGTGGCTCCGGTGACGACGAGGAGGACGTCCCGACGGGACCTCACGCGCTCGGCAGCATCACGATCACCGAGGCGCACGCCTCGTCCGGAGGTCAATCGACGTCGTCGGTCGCGGTCGGCTTCATCCCCGACGCGGCGACCGCACCGGCGCGCTGCACGCGCGACGTCGCCGGCTGCCAGATCCAGCTGACGCCGGACTGCAACGATACGTGCGGTGATCACGAGTACTGCACGTTCACCGCGAGCTGCACGGCGATGTGCAAGCGCGCGTGCGATGCGAGCTGTGGAACAGGCGAGGAGTGCTACTTCCCGACCCCGAATCAGCCGGCGTGTCGCCAGCGCCTGAACTTCGACGCCGGCTCGATCCAGATCTCCGGCACGACCGCGCCGATCACGCTGTTCCCGCCCTACTCCTTCAACTCCGTGGACACCGGCTCGTTGTTCCTCGACGGTGCTGCGCTGTCCGTGACCGCCACGGGCGCGACGGTCGCCGGCTACACCCCGTTCAGCGAGACCTTCACCGCGACGAAGCTGCTGCGCTCGAACCCGCGCCTCGATCAGCTCGGGATCCCGGAGGTGTTCGGTACCGGTGCGGTACCGATTCGCTGGGTCGCCGGCGATGACAAGGTCGTCGTCACCGCCACGGTGGTCGGCAACGACAACAAGGTCGGAACGCTGACGTGCAAGGCCGACGACTCCAAGGGCAGCTTCGATCTCCCTCGTGAAGCCATCAACGCCGCACTCGACGGCGACACGCTCCGCACGATGAGCCTCGCCCTGACCCGGACCGAGAAGCGAACGATCTACGACGTCGCGACCATGGGTTCGATCGCCGGCGTGCAGATCCAGCCGACCGGGTGGGTCGAGCTGAGCACGATGTCGACCGAGTCCGCGACCCTCCAGGGCTGCAGCGGCGACGAGCAGGTCTGCGGCAACTCCTGCGTCGACGTCTCGTACAACGAGCAGAACTGCGGCTCGTGCGGACGCGCGTGCGCCGGCGGGGATGTCTGCGAGCAGGGCACGTGCTCGGGCGAGAGCTCGTGCACGACCTGCATGAATTCGTCGTCGGGATCGGGCGGCACGTGTGGCGCATGCTCGGCGAACGCATCGTGCTCGGCGCTCCGCACCTGCATCGAGAACTGCACGACCACGACCTGCCAGAACACCTGCAGCACGACCCACGGCCAGGCGGCCGTCACCCTCTACAACGAGTGGGCGGGATGCATCTGCAGCAACGCCTGCGACGTCGAGTGCGCCAGCGTCTGCAACTGACGCACGACTGCCGGAACTATCGGATCGGGCGGCCCGCGAATCGAGTAGCGTCCCGCCATGCAGCGTCTCTGGTGGATCTCCGTCGCTCTCGCCGGTTGCTCCGGCGGCGAGGACCTCGACAGCAGTCCCGATGCCGCGGGCCCTGTCGTCGACGCGCCTGCCAGCGAGCCCGATGCACCGGTCACGCCCGTCCGTGGCATCTCGATCGTCTTCGACTACCGCTTCGACAATGCTGGGTTCTTCACCGCGCCGCGCCGTCTCGCGCTCGAGGCCGCCGCGCAGCACTGGGAGGACCTGATCGTCGATGACTTCCCACCGATCCCGCTCGGCACCGACATCCGCACGCGCGATCCCGAGACGCCGACCCAGGCCGCGATGGCGTTCCCGACCGACGTCGCGATCGACGATGTCTTGATCTTCGTCGGGTGTGCCGCAAACGACGGCCCCGGCGGAACTCTGGCAACCAGCAATCACTCCGCCGCCATCAACTCGGTGGTCGACGCGACGCTGCGCGAGCAGCTGCGGACTCGCTACGAGGGCATGGACTTCCAGCCGTGGACGGGATGGATCAGCTTCGACTGCGCAGAAGACTGGTTCTTCGATCCCACCCCCGCGACGGTCACCGATCTGCCGGCGGGCCGACCGGACTTCCTGTCGACCGCGAACCACGAAGTCGGGCACGTGATGGGGTTCGGCACCGCGATGGCGTACTTCGCTCGCGTCTCGAATGCGGCGTTCACCGGCCCCCTGGCTATTGCGGCTTACGGTGGACCCATTCCTCTGATCGCCAACGGCACCCACTTCGCGTCGGGGCTGAGCTCTGGCGGTCGCGAGCCGCTGCTCGATCCCTCGCGGCCGGGAGGAGTGCGCTCGACCGCGACGCCGATCGACATCGCCGTGATGGCGGACCTCGGCTACGACCTGCGCTAGCTCGACGTTTCCGGGGAAATAGCTTCGCGGGCGGGCTACCCTCCGGCGGTGCTTGGTCTGATCGTCAGCGGTGTCCTCATCGCCGGCCTGCTCGGCTTTCTGGCGATGCATCGCCGCCGCGAACGGCGTGACCGGCAAGCGCTCGGCCTCGACCGCCCCGTGAGCGTCCGGCCCGATCCCGTGGTCGTCGATCGGCCTTTCGACCCGGCGCTGTGCGCGTACTGCGACGAGCCGAGTCGGTTCGCGTGCACGGCGTGTGCGAGACCCCTGTGTGCGATGCACCGACCATGGCTCGCACATCAGTTCTGCTCCGCATGCGAGACGGAGTGGGAGGCGAGGTCAGGTCGTCGCAAGCTGATCGTCCTACCGATCATGGTGGGCGCGATGGCGGTCACGGCTGGAGTGATCGGTGGAGTACTGGCGTTGCTCGGTCAGCTCGGTTCGGGCACGGGAGACAGCAAGCTGGGGCTCCTCGTGATGATCGCGCCCATCATGATCGCTGCACCCGTCTACCTGGGCGCCGAAACGATCATGCGTCGCTGGTTCAAGAAGCGTGGCGCACTACCGCAGGCGACCCTGCGTGGCTGACTCTGCGGCGTTACGCGGCTGTGCGTCTGTCACGGAACAGAACGACGATGAGGGCTCGCACCGACGAATTCTGCCAGGATGCCCGCGTGAAGTCGAAGACGACCGACGGCAGGAAGCAGATCGATACGTACCTCGCCGGTCTCGCGCCACAACACCGCGAGACGCTCGCCGTCGTGCGGGACCGGCTTCGAACGATCCTCCCGCACGCGACCGAGTGCCTGAAGTACGGCATGCCGACGTTCGTGATGGACGGCAAGGGCGTGGCGGCGTACGCCGCGTTCAAGGCGCACTGCAGCTACTTCCCTCACAGCAGTGGCGTGCTGACCGCCGCGGGCCGCGCGGTCGCGGCGTACCCCGTGTCCAAGGGCGGGCTGCGGTTCCCGATCGACAAGCCGCTACCAGTCACGCTCCTTCGTCGCCTCGTGAAGCTGCGGCTGGCAGAGATCGCCGACGCGAAGGCACGGTGATGATGAATCGCGATACGGTGAGCGCCCATGGCTCGCTGGATCCGCGCACTTGCGCTCTGCATCACGGCGGCTGCGTGCTCCGCCCCCACGCACGCCTCGAGGCCCGCAATGAATGACCGCAGCGCACCGACGTGGTTCCGCGGCGCGTGGATGCGCGAGTGGTTCAAGGTCGGCGACGATCCGACCCCGCAGGAGAATCATGTCGTTCGCGATCTGCAGACGCCGACGGTGTTTGGCTCGGTTCGCATTCCGCACAGCCGCCCGACCTTCCCTGGTGTGACCTCGTTCGACGATCTCGACGACGCGCAGCTCGCCGTCCTCCTCGAACAGCGAGGTGGCTTTGCGGGCACGGCAACCTTCGACGGAGACGTCGCGGTCTGGACCCACGAGATCGAGTTCCGACCACCGTTCGGCCAACCCGACACCGCACGCCTCGAACAGCTGGGGCCGACGACGGTGCTCGAGAAGGGCCTCGACGGATCCTTCTCCGAGCTGTGGTGGTCGATGTCGAGCGGTGACGGCAAGTACCTCGGCATCAAGATCACGAACGGCGCGCGCACGGAGCGGATGCTCGTCGTCATCGGCGATCACTTCGTCTACGCGCGCAATCGCGCGAAGGATCTACCGGCCGCCGACTCGCTGACCGCGCTCGTCGCCGAGACGAAGGCGACGCGCGCGCAGATCATCGAGATCCTCGACTGCGAGCTGTCATACGGCACGGTCCGTAGCGGTCGCGTCGCGTGGGAGATCCGGTACTCGACGCTGCCGTGGCGCGAAGGCAAGGCGCTCGACTTCGTCCGCGAGATCACGGTCGACCCAGCGGGCGCGCCCGTCTCGCGAGCTCCGGTCCCCGGATGGTCGGTGCCGGTGAACACGTTCACGCCCGGCGATCTGCGCCTCCTGTTTGGCTCGTGATCGTCAGAACACGAACGGGTACCCGAACGAACCGCCGACCTGCGTTCGTGCGAACACCGCGCCCTGGACCGCGCGCGCGACGCATGCGCCCAGTGCCTCGTCGGGCGTGGACTTGACGGTCACGCTGGTGACGTTGCCGTCGGCACCGACCCGGACGCTGACCTTGACGATGCCCTTCTCCTTGTGGCGAGTGGCGCACGCCGCCACGCGCGGCTTCACCATCGCGACGCCCGTCGTGATCAGGTGGCGATCGAGAAACTCGGGAACCGGGGTCATCAAGCTCGTGGCGATCGGCGAGGATGGGTTGCGGAGCTTCGTGCAGCACGCACCCTCGTAGTTCATCAGCACGCACGAGACCTCGTCGCAGCGGCCGTCATCGACCGGCGGCCGGGTGGGGGCGGAGGGGTCGACGGGCGCGCGGACGGTCGGCTCGTTGCGCGCGGGCGGTTTCGGCGGCGGCGTGCGGTCGCGGCGTCCGTCCTGTTGCTCGTACTGACGGACACGCTCGGAGAGCTCGACGACGAGCGCGCGCAGCTCCTGGATCTCGGCGAGCTTGCGCTCGAGCTCACGCTGCTCGCGCGCGAGGCGCTGGAGGAGCTCGCGCACCTGAACGTCGACGGAGCTGCCGCCGGCGGGCTGGACGAGCACGGTGGTCTGCGTCGCGGGACCACGCGCGAGGAGGATCACGATGAGCGTCGCGAGCGCGGCGTTGAGGAGAATGATCGCGGCGAGGATCCAGGCGAGGCGCGGCCGCTTCGCCGGCGCCGCGGCAGGCGACAGGGCGCGCACGAGGAGCGACGAACGATCGAGGGCAGCGGGCGGCGGGACGCGCCACACGTGAAGATCGATCTCGGCGAGTGCGTCGTCGACGTCATGGTCGTGCGTCATCGGGAACCTCGGAAGAGATCGGGGTGTGCGCGCAGCAGGGAATCGCGTACGGCAGCACGCGCGCGGGAGATGCGGGACTTCACGGTGCCGACGTCGACCTCGAGGGCCTTCGCGATCTCGCTGTAATCGAGGTCGTGGTACTCGCGCAGCACGAGCGCGATGCGCTGGATTTCGGGGAGCTCGAGGACGGCCTTCGCGATCGCGGTACCGAGCTCGAGATCGGATGCCGCGGTCGCCGGATCGAC
Source organism: Myxococcales bacterium (assembly GCA_031421915.1). Lineage (GTDB taxonomy): Bacteria > Myxococcota_A > Polyangia > Haliangiales > Haliangiaceae > JABFXX01. The sequence goes on from JANOPP010000369.1 coordinate 7,776, forward strand.
GTAGCTCGCGGGCTCGAACTTCTGGTCGGGTGTCGGGTCGCGCCGGCGATCGTTGAGGACGATGCGCGTCGTGATCGTGAGGATCCAGGTCGAGAGCTTGGCGGGGCCCGCGAGATCGAAGCGCCCGAGGTTCTGGAGCACGCGGATCAGCGAGTCCTGGACGAGGTCGGCGACGTGGCTCTCGCCCTGGGCGCAGGCCATGCGCCAGACGAGCGAGTGGATCATCGGGTGATAGCGCTCGACGAGCCGATCGAGTGCGGCGCGCTCGCCCTGCTGCGCTCGGCGCAGGGTGAGGTCGTCCAGCTCGGCGCGAGATGCCGAGCTGGAGCGCAGTGCTGTCGCCGCTCGTCCCATGTTCACGTTGCACACGCAGCGGGCCGTTTGGTTCCATTCCAAATGACCAACCCGTAACATCACGATACTGCGCTTCATTCGTCACGCACGCTGGTACGAACCGGCTACCCGAGTGGCCGCCGCGGCATTGAAGCCGGTCGCAAGTCCGCCGGATCGAGGCGGTGCCGGGGGCTTGGATCTTGCTGCCCAGGCCGCCCATGGCTTCGATTCGCTACTGGAGTTGCCCCTGCAGCCTGTTGGTTGCGGTTTCGCTCTCGGCCTGTGTCGCTCCGGACTCCGAGATCGAAGATCTCGGGACAGCCGCCGACGGCAAGGCTGACACGCTCCTTCCACGCACCGTCGAGATCGCGCTCGAGCCGGGCGAGAACAAGCGCTTCCGGATCACCACGGCCGCGTTCGTCGCGACCCTCGACCAGGACGGCGACGTCGACGCGCAGCTGACCGCGAAGCACTTCTCGTTCGCGTACAGCAGCGACGAAGGCCGGGACCCCAGCGTCGAGGCCGTCGGCGATGGCGCCGTTCGCAACTGGACCCTGACCGTCTACAACCGAGGCGACGATACGCTCGAGGCCTCGATCGTGATCGACGTGCCGCGCACGGCGACGGGCGAGCTCGGCATCGTGTCCGACATCGACAAGACCGTGATGCCGCCAGAGATCAACGGTGAGCTGGCGCCGCCGTATCCCGGCATTGCCACACTCCTGCGTACCTTCGAAGGCAGCGTCGCCGGCGATCTCCGCTACGTCACCGCACGCACGCCCGACGGCGTCGTCGAGATCCCCGACTGGATGGCGATGCACGACGTTCCGCCCGGCACGATCGACACCGGGACGTCAGGTGTTCCATGGGTCGCCCAGGCAGAGAAGGTCGCGGACATCTCGCGGATCCTCGACGCGACCAGCGACCAACCGTTCGTGCTGTTCGGTGACACGAGCCACCGCGACCCCGAGGTCTACAAGCAGATCCGCACCGCGTACCCGGATCGGGTCCGCGCGATCTTCATCAACAAGGTCAACGTGACCGTCAGTGCCACGCGCGTCGAGGGCATGCACCTCGTCAACAACTACGCCGAGGCGGCGGCGATCGCGTTTGGCCTCGACCTCCTCACCGAGACGCAGGCGCGAGCCGTCATGAACGCTGCGCGCGTGGAGGGCCTCGCGATCACGGCCGCCGAGATCGATGCGCTGATCGACGCGCAGTAGCGCTACGGGCGCACGTCGCGCGGCCGCCGCGCGCGGACGATGCGAAACACGATGTGCCCGATGCCGAGGCAGATCGCGAACGGTGCGACGAAGAAGATCAGTCCTGCGGGGCTCCTCCCGCCGCTCGCGCCGTTGGCCCAGCTCCCGAAGCCGCCCGTCGCGAACGCGAGGCCGCAGATCACGCTCGCGAGGATTCCGATCACGGCCGCGACGACGATGATCCGGCGATCGCGCTGCTCGGTCTGCGCAGCCTCGATGAGCGGAGCTTCCACCACGAAACGCTAGCACGTCGCTGGAATGGGTCACTCGGCGCACGAGCCAAGGTATGCTCGGCCCAATGTCTATTCTTCGCTCGTCGATTGTCGTCGCCCTCACGCTCGCATCGGTTCCGGCGTTCGCCCAGAAGGCCACGGCCACCGATGACCTCTCGCTCCTCCCTGCGGACTCGGAGCTCGTCGCCGGGCTCGATTTCCAGCAGGCTCAGACGAGCTTGCTGTGGAAGCAGCTGGTGGCTCCGAAACTCGCCAAGGGGGATACCAAGGCGAAGCTGACCGAGTTCCAGAAGACGTGTGGTGTCGATCCGATGAAGGTCGTCACCACCGTCGCGATCGGCTTGAAGGGCCTCGGCAACGAGCGCCCCGACGGTGTCATCGTCGCGCACGGCGTCCCGAAGGCCAAGCTGCTCACGTGCTTCGACAAGATGACGAAGGGGAAGAAGGCCGAGCCGGGGGTCACGCGGGACGGAGATATCCTGCTCGTGAACAAGCCAGGCGATCAACCCGTCGCGTTTGCGTTCGTCGACGACACCACCGCGATCATCGTGGTCGGGACCGCCGCGACCGGCGACGGGGTCCGCGGGGTCCTCAAGGGAACGTCGGCGCTGAAGACGTCGACGCGGTTCGTCGATGTCTACAAGAAGACGAACACGAAGGACACCGTGTGGATGATCATGAACGGCAACTCCAAGGCGTTCGACGAGCTCCGCAAGTCGAACATCTCGCCGGTGGTGATCTTCGGATCGGTCAAGGTCGGCAAGGAGCTGGTCCTCGACGGCCGCATCAAGTTCAAGACGGCGGACGAGGCAAAGACCGTCGCCACGATGGGCCAGGGTCAGATCAAAGACGCGGCCAAGATGTTCGACAAGATCTCGATCGACGCCGAGGCCACCGACGTGAAGGTCGGGATCACGATCAGTGACGCGAAGCTCAAGGAGCTGCTCAAGCAGCTCAAACTCTAGCGCGAGCGGTCGGTCGGGCAGATTTCGGCACCCGGGGGTGCAAATACGTTTGGGCTGGCGTGTCCTCGCCGGGAGGCACATCGTTGCTGTGCCGGGGAGGGACCACGTGGCGACCACGACCAAGAGCATTCTGATCTGCAGTGTCCTGAGCGCGACAACCGCTGCCGCCGAGACGACCGGGACGATCCAGGTGGCGGCCGATGCCGACACGACGGATGTCCGACCACCGGGTGAGGTCGCGCCCGTGGTGCGGTCGACACCACGCCGGGCGCTCACCGACGCCGCGGAGGTTCCGCTGTGGGGCGGCGGAGTGAGGCTCACGGGCCTGTCGGGCATCGGTGCCTTGCCGGGCGTCAACTACGGCGTCGAGGTTGCGGTCCTCGTGCGGCGGGACGAGCGCTTCCTCGAGCTCGCGCTCGGACGCTGGGTCCCGCAGGAGACGTACGTCGTCGCCGTTGCGCCCGAGCGCGTCGAGCTCGCTCTCGATGTGTGGACCGTACGCGGAGGCTGGGCGTCGAAGACCCAGCCGCTGCGCGCATGGGTCCTGGCCGAAGTCGGCGAGCTCGCCGGCGGACCGCAGGAGATGAGCGGCATGATCGCGCGCATGGTCGGCGCCGTCGAGAAGGAGCGCCGATGGGTGGCTGCCGGCGGCGGCTTTGGCGTCGCGTGGCCGATGTCGGATCGCGCGCGGTTGTTCGGGACCGTCGAGGTCGCGATCCCCGTGGATCGAACCCCGATGAACCTGATGACCGGCGCGCAGTTCCAGCCCGACCCGGCAGCAGCGCGCGCGAACCTCGGCATCGAAGTCGGCTGGCGATAAGAGTACGCTGAGCCGATGTCCGGCACCGTGATCGCGCGCAGTGCGTGCGGCGATTACGGCGAGGACACGCTGACGGCGTGGAAGACTCCCGACGGTGCGCTCGAGCTCGAGCGAGAGACGGCGGATCCGCATCGTGCGCGGCGCTGGATCGTGCAGCCGACCGATGTCCTGCGCGTGACCGGCTACGCAGAGGGCAACCGCACGATGATCATCATGCGGTCACGGCTCGCTCTCGTGGCGCCCGATGGCGGTCAGGTCGAGATCTCGCACTTCGAGTTCGATCTCACGTCGGGCGGCGAGACCCACGATGACGTCGCGACGCTCGCTCGCACGATCGCGTCCGGAGCTGGCTGCGTCGTGACCGTGGAGCCGCTTGTACTCCCGGCGCGCTGGCTCACTGTCCTCACCACAACCGACGAGGGCCGCCACCAGACACACGAGGATGGGTCGCATGGTCAAACGGTCGCAGGAACTCACAATGAAGTCCAGCGGCCGGCGATCACGGAGCCGCGGGAACGAAGCGGCGCGACGTCGGCAGCACGAGCTCCCAGAGACCGAACGTTGCCGCGAGCACGTGATCGAGCTCGCGGGTCTCCGGCGAGTGCATCATCGCGTTGCTATCGGGCATACAGCGCGCGGCGAGGTGCGAGGCTTCGAGCGTATGCAGGATGCCCCGCGACCAGCCCTCGCCCGCATAGACGAGGCACCCCGGGATCCACAGCGCCTCGAGATCCTCGAGCGCGTACGGAATCTTCTCGTCCGTCGAGCCCTGGACCTCCTGGTACTTGCACTCGAGAGCGATCGCCTTCTGATCGCTCGAGCGCACGATGAACACGTCGATCTTGCGGTCCTTGCCGATGATCGTCTTGCCGAGCGAGATCTCGGTATAGACGACCAGGCCGAACGGCCCGTAGCAGCGATGAACGTACGCCGCGATCAGATCTCGGTACTGGTTTCCGGTCATCGTGGGCCTGGCCCGAACATGCCGCAGCCCTCTGTCATCGGGGCCGGCGCACGTCGGTCACGCGTGATCACATCGAGAGACCGAGCTGCGCGTGCGCATCCGGCACGAGCTCCTCGCGAAGCGGCTCCGTCGCGCCCGCATCGAGCAGCCGACTGCGCGTGATGTCGACGGCCTCGGTGCACAGGTCATTGCCCATGAAGTGGCGCTTGAGCCCGACGGCCGCGACGCCTGTGGAGCCCGAGCCCATGAACGGATCGATCACGAGCTCACCCGGCTGCGTGCTCTGATCGATCAGCACGGTCGTCACGCGCGGCGGCTTCTCGGCGGGGTAACCGCCGCGAATGCGCGGACACGTGATGATGTCCGCGACGCCGAGATCGTTGAGCTTCCGCTTCCCCTTCTCGAAGAACAGGATGCACTCGTAGCGAGCGCGGTAGTGGTAGCCCATGCCGATCTGAACTTTGTCCCAGATGATCTGCTTCCAGAACTTGAAGCCTGCTGCCTCGGCGAGCGGCTTGGCGACGAACATCGTCTCGGGATCGCAGTAGAGATAGAAGTGTGTGTTCTTCTTGAGTACGCGATAGACCTCGGCGAACAGCTCGTGAAAGCGAGCGTTCGGGAAGATCTCGAACCAGTCGTTGCTCGATGCCTTGCTGTGCTTGAGGCGCGTGGTCGTTCCGATCGCCCGGTGCTTCTCGAGCGACTCGTAGGGCGGATCGGTGACGACGAGATCGATCGACTCGTTCGGAAGTGTGCGAAGCCACGCGACGGCGTCGCCGCGCGTTAGCTGAAACCGGGGCTCGTCCACGCACGTAGACTGCCACGCAGGTCTGACAATCTGTTCAGTGCGACAGGAGATCTCCTCCGAGGAATTCGTGCGAATTCCAGCGTGTCCGCATGCCGGACAGTTAGTTCGCGGCGAGCGCGTCGATGATCTCTTGCGTGGACGGACGGTCCTCGGGCTTGTCGCCGATCTTGCGGAACGTGATCTCGCCGCCGGGCTGCACCACGAACGTGGCGGGCTTCGCGATGCCCTGGCCGTAGTCCTCGACGCCCCACTTCGTGATCACCGTGAGCTGCGCATCGGAGTAGAGCTCGAAGCCGAGCGCGAGCTTCTTCCTCATTGCCAAGGCGTCCTCCGGGGTGTCGGAGCTGATCGCGACGAGCGTGGCACCGAGCGCGGTGACCTCGACGCGGCGCTTCTCGAGCTCGCCGAGCTGATGCTGGCAGTGCGGGCACCAGTGGCCACGATAGAAGATGACGACGACCGGCGACTTCCCCCACAGCGACGCGAGGTCGACCGTTGCGCCATCGCGACCCTGAACGATTCCGCCCGGGGCCTCGGCGAGCTCGTGCTCGCGCTTGACCTTGGGCTGATCGCGCAGCGCCTTGGTGTCCTTGTCCGGGTTGAGGACGGGAGCGGGACGACACGCCACCAGCGTGACGACGAGCACGAGGGCAGAGACCAGGGGGACACGCACGCCTCATTGTATACGCGCCCCCGGGCGGGCGTGTGATAACAGGGCTCGATGCGGTGGCTGTGGTTGGTCCTGGCTGTGGCGGCGTGCAACAACACGTCCGGCGAAACGACCGACGCGAGCACCGACGGCGACGGCTCGGTCGATGCGACCACCGACGGCGACGCGGGAATCGATGCGCCGGTCGGCAGCACCTGTACGCGGTGCCCGACGTCGGGCGCGGTGATGAACCGCAACGCGGTGCCGGGCGTGCTCACCGAGGCATCGGGGATCGTGGCGAGCCGCGCGCACCCCGGCATCCTCTACTCGCACAACGATTCGGGTGACACCGCGCGCGTGATCGCGTTCGACGATCAGGGCACGCTCGTCGCGCAGCTCGACGTGACAGGCGCGACCGCGACCGACTGGGAGGACATCGCGATCGGACCGTGTCCGACGGGTAGCTGCATCTACGTCGGCGATATCGGTGACAACGCGACCAACCGGTTGACGAAGACCGTGTATCGGTTCCCCGAGCCGAACCTCGTGCCGGGCCAGGCGGCGACGACGATCGCCGTGACGGGCGTCGAGGCGTTCCCGTTCACGTACCCCATCGGCATCGATCTGTTCCACAACGCGGAGACGCTGCTCGTGCATCCGACGTCCGGTGAGATGTACGTCGTCACCAAGGAGAACGTCGGGACGCCGAGCGTCGTCTTCGAGTTCCCGCTGCCGCTGACGCCGGGGACGTCGGCCACGCTGACCAAGCTGGCCACGCTGCCGTTTCCCACCGGCGCAGACCCGGATGTGTCGGGTGGCGACATCGACCCGTGCGGATCGTCGGTGCTGCTCCGCATCGGCAGCGTGCGCGCATACGTCTTGATCCCGACCGGCGCCAGCTTCGACACGGCGTTCACCGCGCCCGGTGCGCTCGCGCAGATCCGGACCGTGCCGCTCGCGAACGAGGCCAACGGCGAGGCGATCTCCTGGAACGCAACCGGCACCGGATACTTCACCGTCGGTGAAGGCACCAACTCCGTGCTGCACTACGTCGCGTGCCCGTAGGCTGAGGACGTGCCGGCGCTCCGCGAGGACTCACGCCCCCTCGGCGTCGTGTACACACCGCCGGAGGTTGCGGGCCCGATGGTGCGGCTGGTCGTCGATCCACTCGCGCGTGGGAAGTCGGCCGCGGAGCTCCTCGCCTTGCGCGTGTGCGATCCCGCGATCGGCGCGGGCGCGTTCCTGATCGAGGTGGTCGACGTGCTCGCCGAGCACCTCCTGGCCGCGTGGGGACGCGGCACGCGCGCCGAGGCACGGCAGCAGATCGCGCGCACCTGCATCGCGGGGGTCGATGTCGATCCGGCGGCGGTGGCGGCGGCGCGCGAGGCCCTCGGCGTCGACGGTGAGGCGCTGCGCGTCGCCGATGCGCTCGAGCTCGACTGGCGCGCGGCGTTTCCCGAGGTGTTCGCCCGCGGTGGGTTCGATCTCGTCGTCGGCAATCCGCCCTACATCCGGCAGGAGCGCCTCGGAGAGAAGGCTGCACTCGCGAGGTTCGCGACGTACGACGGCGTCGCCGATCTCTACGTCTACTTCGTGGAGCTCGCGCATCAGGTGCTGCGCTCCGGCGGCGCGTATTGCCTGATCGTTCCGAACAAGTGGCTGACCGCGGCGTACGGGCGACCGCTGCGGTCGTTCCTCGCGGCGCAGGGCAGCGTCGATGGCGTCGTCGATCTCGGACGCTCGCCACTGTTCGCGGATGCGGATGCGTTCCCGTGCATCGTGTGGGGAACGCGCGGTCGCGCGGCGAGTGCGCCGATCGTCGGTGCGCGCGCGGAGATCGGATCGACCGTCGCCGAGGTCCTCGCTGGCGTCGCGAGCGCCCAGCAGAGCCGCGAGCGCTGGACCGCCGGCCCATGGCACATCGATCGGCCAAGCGAGCGAGCGCTGCTCGATCGGATCGAGCGCGGGCTGCCTCCGCTGTCCGAGATCGTGCGCGAGCGGCCGTCGCGCGGCGTGGTGACCGGCTGCAACCGCGCGTTCGTGATCGATCGAACGACGCGCGATCGAATTCTCGACGCCGAGCCCGCCGCGGCGCCGCTCGTCCGGCCGTTCGTGAAGGGACGCGACCTCGCGCCGTGGGCTCTCGCACGGATGGAGCGCTGGATTCTCCTCGTCGATCGAGGGACGTCGCTCGACGAGCTCCCGGTGCTCCGCGCACACCTCGCGCAGTTCCGAGACGCCCTCGAACCGAAGCCCGCGGCGTGGAGTGGCGGAACGTGGCGCGGACGCAAGCCGGGGACCTATGCGTGGCACGAGCTGCAGGATCCTGTGGGACCGTTGATCAAGGCTCGCGCTCCGCGCCTCCTCTATCAGGACATCCAGACGGCGCCCGCGTGCGTCCTCGATCGCGACGGCGACGTCGTGCCGGACACGACGGTGTGGATGCTGCCGAC